>NZ_JAOWHQ010000004.1:0-1493 GCF_030332565.1 Citrobacter sp. Cpo109 | reverse complement strand
TTCAATTGGGAGAAGCGGCGAAACGGGATGTTGGCACAGGTGCAGGCCAAATCCCTGATATGAGTAGTTTTCAGTCTGGTGGTGGGTGGTTTAAGTTGCCGAGTGGATATGTTATTCAGGCTTTCGAGGCATCTTTTGATTCTAACGGGCTATATATCAATTTCCCTATACCATTTCCGAGTAGCGTTATTGCTATTGTGCCAGGCGTTTTAATGTCCACAACTGCATCACCATCACTACAATTTCCATCGATACAACGTGACGTAAATGACCTGACCCGATTTTTTGCTAAATACAATATGGGTGGAATGAATTCTTCATATTTTATTGCCATAGGAAAATAACCATGTATTTATTTTCACCAAGCACATTGGGTTTTTATCCCATAGATATGAAAGCTGAATACCTTAACAAAGGTTCATTACCATCTGATGTTATAGAGGTTTCTGATAGCGTCAGAAATGAATATAACTTTGCACCACCTGAAGGCAAACAGTTAAGTTCCAGCCAAAATATGCCAGTCTGGATTGATATCCCACCGGCGACACGTGAAGAGTTGATTGCTGCTGCTGAACAAGAACGCCAGAAACTACTGGCCCATGCTGACGCTGTTATGCTGGACTGGCGAACAGAACTGATGCTCGGTGAAATCAGCGACACCAACAGAGCTAAGCTGTCGGCGTGGCTGGCCTATAAAAATGAAGTTAAGTCGGCTGATGTGACAACCGCCCCTGAGCATGTTAACTGGCCTGTTCCCCCGGAGGCGTAGGCCATTCGATATTCGGAGCACTGGAGGTGTCTACCGCTTCCAGTGCATCCAGATAATCCAGCCACAGATTGTATTGAGTTAACCCTTCTCCTTTCAGCCTGCCAATCGCTGCCTTACCGGGCCACTGCTTAACGTTCATGTAATCATTGGCTAAATCTATTCTTTTTTGCTTCTCCATATCAGCAGCGGCAATTAATTCTTCTCGTGTAGGCGGGGGAATATCACCCCATGATGGCATATTATTTAAAGTTATAAGTTGCTTACCTGTAGGTGGAGTGCCGGAAAACTCATAATAAGTGCTGTCACTAACGTTAATGGCATCATGCGGCCAACAATTATTATCGACATAATCAGCACGCCATTCGATGGCATAAAAACGGGACTCTGATGGGCTGAATACAAAACGATTCATATTAATATCCTATAGCTAAAAACATGGCTTCTGAGGTGTTTGTATTTACAGCAATATTCATCATGACCTGAGCGGTGAAACCTGTATTGCTTACCCACTCGCATGAGTTGGCTATCTGAACCCATGTTAATTTGGTAGAAAAAACACCCCAGCAATTAACGGGGAACGGGACAGGGAAAGTCACTGGCACTGTATTTACTACGCCGACAGTAGTCTGATTTGCGAGCGTTCTGCGAAACACCTGAATCTTAAGTCCATCAGGGCCTGTAAATAACAAGTTATCGGTGTACTGACCGCTTGCCCTTAAACCAA
>NZ_JAOWHQ010000021.1:0-464 GCF_030332565.1 Citrobacter sp. Cpo109 | reverse complement strand
TCAGAACAGTACATACTTGTGCCTGAGTGGGAGCCAGGGGCATATAAAATATCTAAAGATTACGGACAAACGTGGCAGGTCGCAAAATATATGGCCTCTTTCCCGGCGCTGGAGAGAAACTCAGATGGTATTATGCGCGACTATCCTGAAGGAAAAGAAATAAAAAGAGTGGTGGTGGTCAATAACCAGGCGTTTATTTCCACTGCACAAGGACATTTGTATATGAGTTCATACCCTTTTGACGACCCGCGTCTGGCGCCGGGTGGTCCAGGTATAGATTATCAGTACTTTGATGACACCTATTATCTCTACAGGCCTGGCAAGCATAAATCCGGTGGCAAGTATGTGGACGGCCATACCAGTCCTGAGTTTCCTGGTGCTGCGTGGGGAACGGTGGTGTTTATGAAAGCATCTTTAGCCCATTTAACGGAAGGTTATAAGGCCAACTATCAAAACCTGCCGGA
>NZ_JAOWHQ010000020.1:0-212 GCF_030332565.1 Citrobacter sp. Cpo109 | reverse complement strand
ACTTGGTGTTACTGCGAAGGGGGGACGGAGAAGGCTATGTTAGCCGGGCGACGGTTGTCCCGGTTTAAGCATGTAGGCGGGAAGTTTAGGTAAATCCGGACTTCTTTTAACGCTGAGGTGTGATGACGAGGTACTACGGTGCTGAAGTAACAAATGCCCTGCTTCCAGGAAAAGCCTCTAAGCATCAGGTAACACGAAATCGTACCCCAAAC
>NZ_JAOWHQ010000003.1:0-1502 GCF_030332565.1 Citrobacter sp. Cpo109 | reverse complement strand
TCGAAAGAAACATCTTCGGGTTGTGAGGTTAAGCGACTAAGCGTACACGGTGGATGCCCTGGCAGTCAGAGGCGATGAAGGACGTGCTAATCTGCGATAAGCGTCGGTAAGGTGATATGAACCGTTATAACCGGCGATTTCCGAATGGGGAAACCCAGTGTGATCCGTCACACTATCATTACGTGAATACATAGCGTAATGAAGCGAACCGGGGGAACTGAAACATCTAAGTACCCCGAGGAAAAGAAATCAACCGAGATTCCCCCAGTAGCGGCGAGCGAACGGGGAGCAGCCCAGAGTCTGAATCAGCATGTGTGTTAGTGGAAGCGTCTGGAAAGTCGCACGATACAGGGTGAAAGTCCCGTACACAAAAGTGCATGTGTTGTGAACTCGAAGAGTAGGGCGGGACACGTGGTATCCTGTCTGAATATGGGGGGACCATCCTCCAAGGCTAAATACTCCTGACTGACCGATAGTGAACCAGTACCGTGAGGGAAAGGCGAAAAGAACCCCGGCGAGGGGAGTGAAAAAGAACCTGAAACCGTGTACGTACAAGCAGTGGGAGCACCCTTTGGGGTGTGACTGCGTACCTTTTGTATAATGGGTCAGCGACTTATATTCTGTAGCAAGGTTAACCGAATAGGGGAGCCGAAGGGAAACCGAGTCTTAACTGGGCGTTAAGTTGCAGGGTATAGACCCGAAACCCGGTGATCTAGCCATGGGCAGGTTGAAGGTTGGGTAACACTAACTGGAGGACCGAACCGACTAATGTTGAAAAATTAGCGGATGACTTGTGGCTGGGGGTGAAAGGCCAATCAAACCGGGAGATAGCTGGTTCTCCCCGAAAGCTATTTAGGTAGCGCCTCGTGAACTCATCTTCGGGGGTAGAGCACTGTTTCGGCTAGGGGGTCATCCCGACTTACCAACCCGATGCAAACTGCGAATACCGAAGAATGTTATCACGGGAGACACACGGCGGGTGCTAACGTCCGTCGTGAAGAGGGAAACAACCCAGACCGCCAGCTAAGGTCCCAAAGTCATGGTTAAGTGGGAAACGATGTGGGAAGGCACAGACAGCCAGGATGTTGGCTTAGAAGCAGCCATCATTTAAAGAAAGCGTAATAGCTCACTGGTCGAGTCGGCCTGCGCGGAAGATGTAACGGGGCTAAACCATGCACCGAAGCTGCGGCAGCGACACTATGTGTTGTTGGGTAGGGGAGCGTTCTGTAAGCCGTTGAAGGTGTACTGTGAGGTATGCTGGAGGTATCAGAAGTGCGAATGCTGACATAAGTAACGATAATGCGGGTGAAAAACCCGCACGCCGGAAGACCAAGGGTTCCTGTCCAACGTTAATCGGGGCAGGGTGAGTCGACCCCTAAGGCGAGGCCGAAAGGCGTAGTCGATGGGAAACAGGTTAATATTCCTGTACTTGGTGTTACTGCGAAGGGGGGACGGAGAAGGCTATGTTAGCCGGGCGACGGTTGTCCCGGTTTAAGCATGTA
>NZ_JAOWHQ010000019.1:0-275 GCF_030332565.1 Citrobacter sp. Cpo109 | reverse complement strand
TCCGGCAGGTTTTGATAGTTGGCCTTATAACCTTCCGTTAAATGGGCTAAAGATGCTTTCATAAACACCACCGTTCCCCAGGCGCGCCCTGGCGATTCAGGTCTCATATGGCCGTTCACATACTCGCCACCGGATTTATGCTTGCCAGGTCTGTAGAGATAATAGGTATCATCAAAGTATTGATAATCTATACCCGGACCACCCGGCGCCAGACGCGGGTCGTCAAAAGGGTATGAGCTCAGATATAAATGCCCCTTCGCCGTGGTAATAAATGC
>NZ_JAOWHQ010000018.1:0-304 GCF_030332565.1 Citrobacter sp. Cpo109 | reverse complement strand
ATAGCTCAGTTGGTAGAGCACGACCTTGCCAAGGTCGGGGTCGCGAGTTCGAGTCTCGTTTCCCGCTCCAAAATTTGAAAATGCTTGTAAAGCACAGACCACCAATCGCAGGATTTCGAATTGCGACAAGGCGGCAACTGAATGAGTCCTTTGGAGCTTACTGAAGTAAGTGACTCAGGCGAATGAAGGCAGCCAACGCAGTAGCGGTTCGAAAAACGAAGATTATGCGGGAATAGCTCAGTTGGTAGAGCACGACCTTGCCAAGGTCGGGGTCGCGAGTTCGAGTCTCGTTTCCCGCTCCAAA
>NZ_JAOWHQ010000017.1:0-211 GCF_030332565.1 Citrobacter sp. Cpo109 | reverse complement strand
CTCAGAAGTGAAACGCCGTAGCGCCGATGGTAGTGTGGGGTCTCCCCATGCGAGAGTAGGGAACTGCCAGGCATCAAATTGCAGTAAACCGGGATGAAGAATCCGGGTGGTGACAAAGAAATTCGGTGGAGCGGTAGTTCAGTTGGTTAGAATACCTGCCTGTCACGCAGGGGGTCGCGGGTTCGAGTCCCGTCCGTTCCGCCACTTATTA
>NZ_JAOWHQ010000002.1:0-277 GCF_030332565.1 Citrobacter sp. Cpo109 | reverse complement strand
TTGACTGTTGCTGGCTGGGATAATGTGACCAATATTGACCTTCTGAAACACGACAAGAAAAAGATAAAAGAATTTAAGAAGCAAGGACGATCTATTCGATTACTTAAATCAGGATGGTGGTTTTATTACTACTAGCTGGAATTAAAAGATTAAATACTATGACAGAAGATGATGAACTGTTTGCCGATATGCCCCGTGCCTATATCCGGGGTCTGGAGAAGGGTAAGGGGTATATTGAAGAAAACTATCTCCGGGAGCGCAGGGAATGGATAAAATT
>NZ_JAOWHQ010000015.1:0-693 GCF_030332565.1 Citrobacter sp. Cpo109 | reverse complement strand
AGCTGGCCGACGTTGCGCATATGCTCCAGACATTCGAGGTCACGGGCGGTAATGGTGGTGTGTCTCATGCGCGCACCTCCGCAACCGGCAGACGGCCAGCGAACGAGAGAACGTAATCGCGAACGAGAGAAAGACGTGCGGCGTGCTCATCACCGGCAACGGTGCGGAGCATACAGATACGGGGTTTACGGTCTGCGCGACGAACGGCGGCAAACACAAAGACAAACTGCGGGTGTGACGGGGTGAGGGTAGTAGCCATGATGGCAGCCTCCTTGAAGTAGTTTGAAAAACTACCACCGGAAACGCCAATTTCACTGGTGGCAGCCCGAACGGGGTTGGCGTAACCGGCCTTCAAGGAAACCGGCCAGCCCGAAGGCTGCCCCGCCCGGACTACCATTATCAGAAAAGGGCTCGGGTGCACGAATAAACACCACAGCCCTGAAAATGGGTGTGCCTGAGCAACGACATAAAAAAACACGCATGGCGCGTGTCGTGTCGCCTTGAAGTTATTCGGAACGCCAATTCCGGCTGCCGATTTTGCGACAGCGGGAAAACTATACCTGGAAACGGCGAAAAGAAGCAAGCCAGAAAAAGGGGCTGTTTGCTGAACGATCATCATCATGCGTCATAGCCCCGGTTACGTTCGGCAATGCGATCCGCCATCCATGCAGTGATTTCAGACTGCGCCCACGC
>NZ_JAOWHQ010000014.1:0-245 GCF_030332565.1 Citrobacter sp. Cpo109 | reverse complement strand
GTCGCGACCTTATCAATATGTACGCTGTTTTCTGCGAAGTTATCGAGATGTACATCGTGGCTGCTGGTGGCAATCGCCAGGTTGCCCGCCGCATCGTGAGAGGTGACGCTGACATGGACCGTCGCGTCTTTCAGCACATGGTCGACGTTGTCAGAGAACGCGCTCGAATCCACCTCGATACGATAACCGAGGGTATTTTTCCCGGTATCAATCACCTGGCCGTGATACTGGTGGCCGTTAATCTC
>NZ_JAOWHQ010000013.1:0-540 GCF_030332565.1 Citrobacter sp. Cpo109 | reverse complement strand
GTCGCGACCTTATCAATATGTACGCTGTTTTCTGCGAAGTTATCGAGATGTACATCGTGGCTGCTGGTGGCAATCGCCAGATTGCCCGCCGCATCGTGGGAAGTGACGCTGACATGTACCGTTGCCTCTTTCAGCACATGGCCGACGTTGTCAGAGAACGCCGAAGAATCCACCTCAATGCGGTAACCAAGGGTATTTTTGCCGGTATCAATCACCTGACCGTGATACTGATGGCCGTTGATCTCAATCAGCACCGGGTCGCCCGCTTTTGCATCTTCCCCGCGAACGTTCCCGGTAATCGTCTGCTTAGCTGCCGACAGCTCGTTGAAGTTCAGGGTGTTATCGGCGGTGACGTCATGAATATTGACGGTGTTATGCGCTTTGGTATCCAGCACCACGATACGGTGCGCCAGCGCGGTCACTTCGTTACCCGCCGCATCATGGCTGACCAGCGCTACCACCACCGCATTTTTACCTTCCTTCAGCGTGCCGACCGGCACCGCCACTTCGTAGCGCAGTTCGCCGTTATCATCGACCACC
>NZ_JAOWHQ010000012.1:0-211 GCF_030332565.1 Citrobacter sp. Cpo109 | reverse complement strand
GCGCTTGTCGCGCTGGCCCCGAAGGGGTGAGCCGCTGGCGGCGAATAATCGAACGAAGTTCGATGAAGAGTCCGTTTCGCTAAAAGCAAAAACCCGCCTTTTGGGCGGGTTCTTTGAATAGCGGTGCCCGGACTCGGACTAACGCTGTAAGCGTTGAACAGCGCGCTTGTCGCGCTGGCCCCGAAGGGGTGAGCCGCTGGCGGCGAATAAT
>NZ_JAOWHQ010000011.1:0-410 GCF_030332565.1 Citrobacter sp. Cpo109 | reverse complement strand
GACTCGATGGTGCGGAAAGTGGCCGAGCATTCGATATTGGTACACTGGTGATAACGCTGTTTGACGTTTTCCGACAGATAACGGCTGGTACGGACGTGCGCGGTCTTTTTGCAGAACGGGCAGTGAAACATGATTCAGCCCTCTGCCTGTTCGTGGTCTTTTGCGGCCAGTTCAGCGGCAAGCTTCATCCGTCTGGCCGGGCTTCTTAACAGCGCCATATCAACCCCGGTTATGACCGGGCGATTCATGCCCGTTACGGACAGAACCGGCTCCTGCTCCATATCAAAATGATACAGGGCTGACTGCAGATTCAGGGCATCACCCAGCTCGCGGGTCACGGTCGCACGCGGCGAGGTTTCTCCGCTCATTTCCAGCGACCGTATACGCAACAGAAAGGCACGTAACAGTGC
>NZ_JAOWHQ010000010.1:0-254 GCF_030332565.1 Citrobacter sp. Cpo109 | reverse complement strand
ACCTGGCTGAAACGTAAAGCCGAACTGGCAGACCTTGAACGGGAATACCGTGAACAGCTCCTTGCCGGTGACGAACAAATTCCGCTCAGAATGCAGGATTTGCGCGACAATATCGACGTGAAAAAGTGGGAAATTAATCAGGCCGCCGGTCGCTATATCCGCTCACATGAGGAGGTGCAGCACATCAGCATCCGCAACCGGCTCCATGACTTTATGCAGCAGCACGGCGCGGAGCTGGCCGCCACGCTGGCACC
>NZ_JAOWHQ010000001.1:0-206 GCF_030332565.1 Citrobacter sp. Cpo109 | reverse complement strand
TCATTTCTTATTACGGAGAAATGAAACAGTGTGTCGTTTCAATTTTCAGCTTGATCCAGATTTTTAAAGAGCAAAACTTCGCAGTGAACCTTTTCAGGTACACTCTGAAGTTTTCTTGTGTTTTTGCAGTAAGGATGGTGGAGCTATGCGGGATCGAACCGCAGACCTCCTGCGTGCAAGGCAGGCGCTCTCCCAGCTGAGCTATA
>NZ_JAOWHQ010000009.1:0-268 GCF_030332565.1 Citrobacter sp. Cpo109 | reverse complement strand
GCTTGTAGCTCAGGTGGTTAGAGCGCACCCCTGATAAGGGTGAGGTCGGTGGTTCAAGTCCACTCAGGCCTACCAAATTCGCCTCCGTGCTGTGTTACGGCGATGCTCGCATACTTCAGTATGCTTCGCACCACCGCGCCTTGCCCGGAAACGAATTAGGGTACAGAGATTAGCATTTACGATGGGGTTATAGCTCAGCTGGGAGAGCGCCTGCCTTGCACGCAGGAGGTCTGCGGTTCGATCCCGCATAGCTCCACCATCCTTACTG
>NZ_JAOWHQ010000071.1:0-522332 GCF_030332565.1 Citrobacter sp. Cpo109 | reverse complement strand
ACTCAGAAGTGAAACGCCGTAGCGCCGATGGTAGTGTGGGGTCTCCCCATGCGAGAGTAGGGAACTGCCAGGCATCAAATAAAAGCGAAAGGCTCAGTCGAAAGACTGGGCCTTTTGTTTTATCTGTTGTCTGTCGGTGAGCGCTCTCCTGAGGAGGACAAATCCGCCGGGAGCGGATTTGAACGTTGCGCAGCAACGGCCCGGAGGGTGGCGGGCAGGACGCCCGCCATAAACTGCCAGGCATCAATTAAAGTGAAGAAGCCCATCCTGCCGGATGGGCTTTTTTGCGTCTGTGCGGGATGAAAACCGCCGGATGCGGCGTGCCGCCTTATCCGGCCTGCAGGGGCTGGGCTGAATGTATTTTGTAGGCCTGATAAGCGCAGCGCATCAGGCACATCGCAGCACCATCGGGTGCAAAGCAATATCCAAAACCTCCATAACACAAGCCTTCCTGCGGCATATGCGGTAAACCCCCAATCTGAATTTTCTGTATTACCTCCCGAAAATATCAGGATCGCCTGCGACAGTTACGTGTACCTTTATCTATTAGTAAGGGTCTATCCGGAGAATAAAGTGTTCGGAAAAATGGTATTAAACTACATGCCGGGGCTAAAAAATTTATTAGCGTACGATAAAAGCTGGCTAAAACATGATGTTAAAGCCGGGTTATCCGTTGCTGCCGTAGCACTACCGGTTGCGATTGCTTACGCTGAGTTAGCGGGAGTCGGGGCTATCGTCGGGTTATATTCCTGCGTGTTGCCAATGCTAGCTTATGCGCTGTTTGGTTCTTCCCGCCAATTGATTGTTGGTCCTGATGCCACGACCTGCGCGGTAATTGCAGCCGTTGTAGTTCCTCTTTCTGCCGGAAACCCAGAACTTCACTGGCAGTTAACAATTGTCATGACTGTGATGATGGGGGGATGGTGCCTGCTTGCCAGTAAATTTCGCCTGGGGGCGCTTGCTGACCTGCTTTCTCATCCCATTCTAACGGGTCTGCTTAACGGCGTTGCCGTGACGATTATTGTCGGGCAACTCGGTAAGGTGTTGGGGATTACGCTTGATGAAGAGCAAGTGATTGAGAAGATCATTGCCCTGCCTGGTCGACTCTCAGAAATTCATTTATTAACCTTAGGGATCGCCATCCTAACGTTAGCGATTTTAATAGCTATCAAGACGTTTCGTAGCCAATGGCCAGCACCGTTGATTGCGATTGTGATAACAACGGCGCTGGTATGGATCTCATCTGCGCAGCAGTATGGTATTGCCACTATTGGGGGATCGGGCTTCCAGTCTGGTTTGCCAGTTGTTCACTGGGGCTCATTTCAGCCTGGTCTGGCGCGTGATTTATTGATCCCTGCGCTGAACCTGGCATTAGTCAGTTTTGTTAGCCTGATGCTAACCGCTCGCAGTTTTGCCGCGAAAAATGGATACGAAATAAATGCTGATGCTGAGTTCAGGGCTTTGGGTGTTGCGAATCTGATGTCTGGCTTATCTCAGGGGTTTGCGATTAGCGGAGCCGATTCCCGGACTGCGGTAAATGATTCCTCTGGAGGGAAAAGCCAGCTTGTTTCCGTTGTTGCTGCCTTAATCATCGGAATCGTGGTGGTATTTTTCACGCAGCCATTACAATTTATTCCGGTATCTGCATTAGGCATTGTTCTAATTTATGCATCGTGGTCATTAATTGATTTACGCGGACTCTGGAACCTGAGGCGAAGAAATAAACCCGCATTTCGCCTGGCGTTCTTCACCTTTGGCTGTGTTCTGATTATTGGTGTTATTCAGGGGATTGGCCTTGCGGTATTGCTGGGTCTGTTGCAGTTCCTGCGCACAGTTTTTCGTCCCACTGAACACTTATTGGGAATTGACGAAAATGGGATGATTCACTCATTAGGTAATTCAACTGATGTGAAAATGATCCCTGGCGTGTTGATGTACCGATTTAACTCACCGCTGACCTATTTTAATGTGGCTTATTTTAAGCGCCGCGTTTTGAATTTAGTCGATGGTGCAGTACTACAACCTAAATGGGTGGTCATTGACGCCGTTTCTTGCTTTACCTATTCAGATATCAGCGTTCTGGCAACCATTAATGAGTTAAAACGGGATCTGAAGGGGCGGCAGATTAAGTTAATTCTTGCGGGCCGGAAAACGGAGTTAACACGCTGGTTTAAGGAGAGTCGACCGACAATGAAAGACGACGACATGATTCTGGCACCAGACCTTTATTTGGCGCTCCGGTTCATTCAAAGCAAAGAAAGCATGAGTGAGGATGAATCTGGCGTTGTTGAATAATGCAGATTTAGGTAAGTGATCAGGCTGGATGGAAGGGCTGGGGACGGATTTCTCGTCCAGCAGGACCTGACATTGACCGGAACCCACAAAGCAAGGAAATCAGCCCGTAAACTGATTTTGCCGAATCAACATAACGCCGGGCCCGAGGTGCCTGTGGCGATGAACATGCCCAGGCACCCATTTGCTAAAGGGCGATCAGCATCCGCGCGGGGACGGTGAGATCCCCGGCAGAGCATTGATACCGACATGCTACCTGAAATATAGACAGCGTGACTGTTGTTAACCTTACGCTATGAATGCGACAAATCGCTTAAATGCTTTCCTTCCCATTGCTGGCTTCGAGCTCGCGGATCAAGCGCTTGTTGATCTTGCCGACGCTGGTTTTGGGAATTTCCGGGACTATCCTTATCTGTCGTGGGATCGCCCATTTGGTTATGTGGCCGCGGTCGACAAATCCTTGTAGATGTGCCGCTATGGCCTGCGGCTCCAGGTCCTCCCCTTCCTTGCAAACCACCAGAGCCAGGGGGGCGTTCGCCCCACTGTTCATCAGGTATCCCGACGACGGCTACCGACCTGACCGCCGCGTGTGAGCTGATGAGGCTCTCCAGCTCCAGCGTGCTTATCCACTCACCGCCCGTCTTGATTACGTCTTTGATGCGATCCTTGATTTCCACTATCCCATGGGGATCGATAGAGGCAATGTCACCGGTATGCAGCCAACTGCCATTCCATAGCTCAGCCCCTTTCTCGGGTTCCTTCAGATAGCCCTGAGTCAACCAAGGGGCTCGCACCACTATTTCACCCAGGGCTTCGCCGTCGTGCACTACCTCCCGACCTTCGCCATCGACGATACGCAGATCCACCAACGGAACAGGCAGGCCGGTCCGAATCCGCAGGGGTAGCTGCTCATCCATGGGAGGGGCCAGCTCGGCATCGCTTAAGTGGGTCATACAGAGCAGGGGACAGGTCTCAGACATGCCATAGCCGGCGTGAATGCGTATGCCCTTATGGTGGGCCTGTGTTGCCAGTCCAAGGGACGGTGAACTGCCACCCAGCAACATCTTCCATCCCGACAGGTCGGTCTGTGTGGCTTCGTCGCACTCAAGGATCATCTGCAAAATGGTTGGCACACAGTGCGAGAAGGTTACACCCTCATCGCGATAGAACCGCACCAGCTTGTTGGGTTCGTAACGACCGGGGTATACCTGCTTCACACCCAGCATTGTTGCGACATAGGGAGCGCCCCAGGCGTGCACGTGAAACATAGGAGTGATCGGCATGTAGACATCGTTCGATCGTAGCAGCGACTGTCCCTCGTGGGCTGCCAGGAGGCCCAGTTCATTGAGCGTGTGCAGGACCAGCTGACGATGGCTGAAGTAGACCCCCTTGGGATTGCCCGTGGTTCCAGTGGTGTAGAACAAGGTCGCTACCGAGTTTTCATCGAAGTCGGGGAAGTCAAAGCGATCTCCCGCTGCGGCCTGAAGGGTCTCATATTCCCCCAGCACCGGCAGGCTGGTTGCCTTCGATTCTTCGTCGCTAAGCTGGATGTATCCCCGGACAGTGGTTAGCGTCTCTGCCAGTGACTCGACAACCGGCAAGAAGTCGTCGTGCACCAGTACCAGGTTGTCCTCGGCATGATTCATGGTGTAAGCGATTTGGTCCGCCGAGAAGCGGACGTTCACCGTGTGTAGCACGGCACCAATCATAGGCACCGCAAAGAAGCACTCGAGGGCGCGATGGCTGTCCCAATCTAAGAGGGCGACGGTGTCTCCAGGCATGACACCGGCCGCTGTCAGCATGTTTGCCAGGCGATGGATACGCTGTTTGAGGGTGCGATAGTCGTAACGCAACTTGTCGGCGTAGACGATTTCTCGCTCGGGATGAGAACGCCCACCCGACAGCAGCAAGCTCTTGATCAGCAGCGGA
Source organism: Citrobacter sp. Cpo109 (assembly GCF_030332565.1). NCBI lineage: Bacteria > Pseudomonadati > Pseudomonadota > Gammaproteobacteria > Enterobacterales > Enterobacteriaceae > Citrobacter > Citrobacter sp. Cpo109. The sequence goes on along the minus strand of NZ_JAOWHQ010000071.1, from coordinate 518,111 downwards.
TAGGCATGGGCTCCCTGCGCTGACTGTATGACTCTTGTTTTCACCATCCAGGTTCCTCGTTGACTCATTATTTGCTCGGTATGATGGCAATTGTAGATGAAGGTTGGTATTTACTCCCTGGCGTTTGCTTCAGATGTCGAGGCGGCGCACCAACTCCAGCCCCTGGGGATGAATGTGCGTACCCTGCAACGCCATCTGGAAGAGGGTGGTGCGACTTTCAGCGAGCTTATCAATGAAATGCGGCGCGACCTGGCGCTCCCGCAACAGTATTGTGCCCAAGGTTGTTCAGATAAATTACTCAAATCTGGCCTACGGTTAAGCACGCCAGAAAAAGAGGTGTGTCTGATACCGCTATATTTTTTGCCGTACTATGGTGGTTCCAGTGAAGGTTTAAGTGTCGTGATGAGGTGGGGTAGGAGTTGCTGTGGTCAGAAAGATAAGAAATCTCGCGGAGCCCAGAAAGCAAAAAACCCGCCATAGGCGGGTTCTTTTAAATAGTGGTGCCGGACTCGGAATCATATCCACGATTAACACACTGTTTGTTATTGGTTTTATTGGTATTCCTCGGAAGCTGCGCCCCCACGAAGGCCCCCATAAAAAATCGCTTTGTTTTTGTGATTCTTATCACGAAAAAAACGTTATTTAGAGAATTGGATTTTGTTATGTGTGGAATCAGGGCTACGAAAAACGTCATGAAGTTCACACAGTGCTGGATATACGAAATTGTCAATTAAGTTTTGTGAATCCATACAGTCAGTATGTTAATTCTTTGCATTTATATTCCTCAGGACAAAACCATCCAACCTAAACCGAGTAAATAAAATTTATGTTGGAAGGTTTTGCTCCTGATTACACAACCTTAATTGTGCAGCATCATTCGTGCGATCTTTTCTAGTAGAGAACTTTGGCTGACTTCATGGTGGCGTACTAGGTCATAAGTAAAAGTACGCAACAATAATTCTGTAGCAGGCTCTGCCATGACTTCTATGGAATGCCCTTCAAAATCTTTTGCCATCAGATTATATACTAGTACCGCTTTATCCATGCTCCGATTTGGCTGATTGCTCCGAGTACAGAACAAATTTGCACTATAGCCATTATCTTCAATAAACAGTTGCTGATACTGATTTTGACGATGGCCTTTTGGTTTGGGAGTCAGGTAGTAAGGAAAGCACGTCTCATCAGCTGCGCCTCGCTTATTTAACACACCTTTATTGAACTCCGCTACCTGTAGAGAACAGCGATCTGCTGCACCTATTAAGCGTGGAACTCTGCTTGTGTTATAGCGCCACAGGACAACATTACGTTGATGATCGATAAGAAAAAAATCGTTGTCTCTGATTTGCTCTATACATGCCTGCGTCATACCAGAGACGGTGTGGCGTAATTCCTGTTCCCGTTCATACAGCTTAGGCATTTGGATCGTTAGTGTGCCATTTTTAATTTCTATGGGAGTAACTGCAGCGTAGAAGGCTTTTTGTTTACGCCGTTTTTCCCACGGACAACGGATTGCTACTAACGTAAAATAGCCATCAGCTATTTGGAGTCCCGATATCTTACCCAATCCTCGTATTGCTTCTTTGAGCCAAAGTTCGCTGCGGAGCATTGCTAACTTGGACGGTTCTATTTTTTTTAATATTTTTCGAGTAATTCCTGTTTCAGGATCTTTTTGGGAGCGTAGTATTGAGTCAACATTACATCCTTGAATGACTTGTTGATAATTTTTATTAAAATCTAATATTAAGTTGACTTTAAGCTTCGAGTAATAATCCAGTTGTTCATGTTTACCCTGTTTAGCAAGGTCGAGAACCTGCCAGGTTGTGTTGAAACTATTATTTCTAACCTCACCGTCATCATCCATGATTTCTAATGTAATACTTGAACCATTTTCCTTTTGTGAGCTATTGAGAACTAAATAATTTTTATCATTATCAAGATGATTTATATCCTGAGCATTAACTACAGATTCCGCATTTAATTCTTGCTGGAGGTAATGTAGATAATTTTGGTGTGCTTTTTCATCTTCATCGTTTTTTAGATTATCAATGATAATAAGAGGACGGTGAAGCGCAGTATGTGGTGTTTCTAAAAATTTTAATTGGCGATGAGATGCTTGAAAAATACGCGGAGTAAATGCAATATTTGCTGAAGCCAGAATTTCAGTGATTAATTTTTGTATTAGGTTTTCTGCGTGGTTTTGGCATCCAGAGTAGGGCTTGTTTGCAAAGCGCATATAAGGCAGATTGCCAAATTGCTTAGCATTTACTGTTTCTATAAGGTCAATATTTTTGTTCTCATTGATGAGAAATCGGCCAAGATCTGTATTAATCCCAGATGCTTCTGGTTGCGCTCGAAAGCAAACAGCCTTCAGTTCAAATGTTAGATCATTATACTTGGAATAAAAAATGGAAAATTTCAAAGCATCGATATAATATTCATTGTTTTTGTTTGGCTTATCGTTTTGTAAGCTTGCTGAAAAATATAAATCACTATTATAAGAAATTGGCGATAAAGAGAAATATTGGGCGGCGTTCTTTAGTAGTATTAACTTAAGATGTAGCGCAATAACTTCTTGGGCTATTCTATAGTGATCAAAACCTAACTTTATTATTTCAGTAGCCCATTGACTGTAAGGTCTTGGATTGGGGGTGATAAATAAAGCTAGATGGTAATCTTTCAATGAAAAAGAGTGATAGCGTAATTTTTTAGGGGTGTCTAAATGTAATTTTTCGCTTAAGAGTTTATTAATGTCTCGATGAACCCCGCTGATGTATTCATCATAGCTAACTTCAAGTGGTTTAGGTTTTCTAATATATGCTACATCGATACCCCATCCATCCGATGAAGGTAACTTAAGAACTTTTTCCAATACACTCTCTACTTGTTCAGCAATATCGAACAATTGTGTTCTGGCAAGCGGTGCATAGGGAGAAGGGTGAATATCCCATTCAGAGGACATTGTTATAACTGCATTTCTGGGTTGATTTAATTCCATTATTTCACTCATTTTCATATCCTAACATATTCATAAGTGTACGATTAATTAGTATCTTTCTAGTTATTTTTGATTCGTACCGACTTGAACTAATATCTTTTTCATAATAAGAAACAACTTTCAAAAGGTTAAAGTAAAAGATTTGTGTGGATTTAAATTTCTCCGCGCGATCATTTAGGCAGTTGAGTCCATGCCGCGTATTAAGGTAGACAGCAGAAACTTTATTCAGAGAAGTGCTAGCGCTGACAATCTTATTTAATATTTCTACTTTGTTTAAAGCACTTGTGTGCAATTTTTTCGAAATATCACGGTTATTCTTTCCCATCATCCAGTTTTTAACGTCTATAGCAAATAAATGATCTTTTTTGATTAAGTAGACATCAAACAATTCATAGCACTCGCTACCTAACTGTAAAATTATCTGTTCAGGTGCTAAGGGTTTTATTCCTGCCGCTTTTAACGCTTGATGAAATTGCCACTCTCCAATATTTCCAATAAGCAATGGAATTAATGCTGGGATAGGAATAAACCTCTTTAATGGCTCGGATTCTAATCTCAAGAGTCTTGGAAATACGCGTTTTTCGAGGTCACCACATTCTTCACTCATACCCTCATGATATTGGGGTAAATAGTGTTCAGGCTCATAAGGTGAACTACCCGCAGAAATATCTGTAAGGCCATCTGATTGCATTGTTCTTGCTAAAATAATATTTTCCAAATCGGTGGTGCGCTCTAGGAAGAAATTTCCAATGCATAATTTCATATAATTACTGTTTTTAATTATAGGATTGCGTTTTAATCGGTTGATATATTTTTGAGGGTTTTGAAAACTATCAGAATGGCGTAAGTCTTCGTTAAGCTGGATGGCATTTTTGTCTCCGGCTCTGGCGTTTTTTAAAATTACTTCGACAAACTCGATTTCAAAATCTTTATACATTGCGTTGGCATTTAACACGCGCTGTTCGAAATCAACACGCTGTTCATCCGTATTAAAACTGGCTTTTTCTAAATCGTGTCGTGCTTTTTCAAACCAATGATTGTTATGGAGGCTGAGTGATGCGAGCAGAGATCTGGCATCGGGATACCGCGCTAGATCGCGGAAGACGCGTATCGCATTCAAATGTACGCCAGAAGGTAACCTGATAGTCCCCTGCATTTTTGCATCGCGACGTTCAGTCCGGCCAATGGTCTGCATGGCCACTTTATGAAGTTCTACTATATGTTCATCATCAAGCATTCGTGCTGCATCTGAATCTACTAGGTCGGTTTCAAAGTCATTTGCGCGACGAAGCATACTTCCGTGAGTGTAGTGCTTAAGCAATGTTACATAGTTTTCCAGTGTGTTGCGTGTGCCTGCGGCGTTAACCTGACTCCAGAAGCTATCACATACCATCGAAAGTTCATCAAAATCAACTTCTAGCGATTGTCCTCCAGCATCCGTTTCTGGGTAGGCAATGTAGTAGTTGAGCCCAGTTCCTGCCCCTTTGAAATGTGAAATCATAAAAATAGTCAAATTAGGCTGATCAATACGCAAATAGTCCCGGACGGGATCCTCACGGTTAAGTTTTGAGTCGAACATAACGACTCGTAGGGTATGCAGGTTGTCGAAAGGTTTTACTTCAAATACACGAGGTGTATCATTTCCACGCCGATTATCAGTGTCTAAAATTTTCAGCCCATTCAGAGGAGTAGAGCTATTGAGTGTCGCTTGCAGAAATTTACCTAAGATTGTAGAAAAGCGAGCGCTGAGGCCAATACACAAAGTATGCCGACTGGTATAGGCTGCGAGGAGCATTGCTTGTAGCTCGCGATGAAATTCGCGTTTACGATAGCGATGACGTTGTATATACGTTAAATAGTGTTCGAGATGACCTTCCCATATCTTTAGCACTTTTTTGAATATGGGGTCATTAATTAATGGAGAAAGCTCACTTTTTTGATCGTCGAATATTTCAATATTAACGGGACGATGAATGTTTCTTAATTTACGGATAGTTGCTAACGGAGCGGCAGACTTCACATCTCTGCACTTAATCTGGTAGCCGAGATGGTGTGCATAGTCGGCAAGAAAGGGGCGGCTATATTGCCCATTGTAAGTACCAGGAAAGCCTGCTGTAGCTGATAGCAGGATCACCGTATTATGTGTTTGATACAGAACACGAAGCAGAGCGACTTCAGGAAGTTCCTTGATAAGTTCCATACGGAATTTGAGTAAAACCCAACCCTTTAGTTGGCCAGATTCAATAATAACCTTTTCCCGAGGAGCTAATGAAAAAAGCGTCTTAGGTTGAAAGTAAGTAAAAAAATCATCAATTAATTGTTCGTCCGTTGAGCTTCCTGATAAAAGATATGAAGCTTCCCCCTTAATTTGCTGTGCTTTACCTATAAATAATGATAATGGATTGTTTTGGTTAGCTTGATCTTGTTGCGACAGCATTTGCTGTACCCGCGATGGATTTTTAAGCTTTGCTGAAGCTGCAAGGATTGCGGTGATTGTTTGGTATAATTCATAGAGACTAAAATCATTTCCAGCATCTTCATCGTCCTCGGCGCTTACGTAAATTTCCGTATAGGATTGTCGTCCGTGGCTACGAAGCCGTATGTGGCGAAGATCGTCTTCTCTGTAGAAGCGTTGGATTTGATAGCTGAAAACATTACCTATAAGCGCAATCACTTGTTCTGTATTCCGGCTATCAACAACGACATCAAGCATATTATTGCTAAACAATTGAGTCATTTTTTTTAGATCAAAACCGGGGCGTAAATCACACCGCAATAGTGCGTTATTTATTTCACAAACATACTCATCTAATGGCTCATACCCAGGTGCTCGCTCATTCCCTCTGCACTCGTCTATATACTCGAGAACGCGATGTAATGTTGCAAGAATTGATGGTAATTGCAGATCGTCATTAAGTAATATCTTGCATACTGTTTGTTGGAAAATTTTGTAGGCTTCGTGCTCTTCATCAAGTACTAAAGTAAACCGAATATCTCGCTGTGCATAAGGCGAGTCGCTATCATGAACCCAGTACTCCTGTTTTAATTTTTCAAGACGTTTTCCCGGTGTAACTGAGGTTAATTCTTCCAGAGGATTTTTATCTTGGTGTTTTTTTTGCCCAAGAACATGATCAAGTGACTGGCTGCTTTTATGATAAATTCCTTCATTATCTCGTTTCAGAAGGAGTACGCTACCGTCAAATTTTTTAGTTGTCGCTAACAGAATACATCGCCTGTACAGTGCTATATGAAATGGGAAAAGATGTTTCACCATTTCTACTGCTAAACCAGCGAGTTTTTCTTGGCCAGCTCTCTCCAGCAGTGTTTCGAAATCGGTATTGAGGGTATTAAGTAATGTGATGGCCGCTTCTTGTAGGCGTCCTGTGAGCTTATAGCCGCTGGTGAGTAATTCTTCTTCTATTTTTACCTGTTCGTCTGTGGCTCCAGCTCTTACTTCCGCTTTAAGCCGTAGTTCAAGTGTAGCTCTCGCCTGTATATCGGATCTCAGGCGTTCAAAAACCAACTGAGTCTTGTCTTTCAGTATGCTACAGCCAGTGTGTATCCAGTCGAGATAACGTTGCTGGTTATCTTTTTCGTCTCCATCCGTTTGTTTCACCCAAGTGGTAAAACTTAAGTCCGCAACATCGCGTAACGAGAGATAGGGGAGTATCAGGATTTGCTTCGAGCTGGCCAACTCGACAAGTTCTGAGGGAATGTCAATTTGCGATTTTAAAGGGGTGATGAAAACCAGGTTACGATGCCCATTTCCGGGTAACGTTGCGGAATTTATACTTTGTATGTATTGATAAAAAACGCTATAGGTTTTTCCGCTGGATGTACCATCTTGCGACTGAATTAATAATGGAGTTTCGGATTCGCTAAAAGCATAGAACTTACCTGCATTGCTCCTTGCTTTCGTAATTTCCTGATGAATAGCATCAGGCAACCGTAAAATTTCTCTTTTTGACATTGTATTTTACCTTGTCCTTATGTTCTGGGGGCCAGTGCGTTTAGTCGAATATCCCGGTCTTATTATCAGTTGCTTTTTGATTCATTTATCGTTCGTTGATTTTGTCAGTGAGTATTGGTTTTGCTCGCCTACAAATGCCCCTGCAACCACTCCTCCACGCGCTCAACATCAAAAGCACGTAACCCATATTCCTGCGTCAGCAACGCCTCCGGTAAATACTCATCATATTTTTCGAGGCACTTTTCAATGACGCTTTCGGCAAGACGGGATTCGGAAGGTAGCCCTTCCTGAAGTGCGCTGGCTAACGTCTGCTTAACTTCCGCTACCGTGGTTTTTTCCACTTCAACCACACCAGCAAATGAGCCCGCCTTGAAACCGCGTTGGATAAGTAATGCTGACAGCGTGTTTACGGTTTGATCGCCCAGCCAGGGAAGAATGTAGACATGCTGCCCCTGCTGAATAAAGCATTCCGAAGCCAGATTATTGTTGCGAAAACAGTGTAGCCCTTCATCAAACAGGTTTCTGGCCGTGGTATCGGCAAAATCGGCTTTGCGATCGCCAATGGTGATGCGGTAGTCGCCTTCCCGATAAATAGTGAGCATTTCCTGGCGGACGACATCATGAATGGACATCCCTTGTCCGCCAAATAACGGCGGCTGCCCACCCTTTGTCGCCTCGACATAGATGACTTTTTTATCACTATCGATATCGGTGACCTTCCAGCGTCGACCGCCGAAAATAATATGTTGGTCAGGCATCAGGGGGGAATCAACGGGGATAGAGCCCAGTGTTTTGCTCCCTGCTACAATACGAAACTCTTCCGGTGTGCTGAACACGGCATAGAAGGTGTATTGATTTACCTGACGTTCGCCCTCAACGCCCAGAACCAGTTCGCCGCTTGATAGCTGGGTCAGAAACTGGTGCTCCCCCATATGCTTCAATAACGTTTTGAAGTCATCGATTTTGACTTTCTGAAATGGCCCTTGCTGGCATAGCTGTGACCAGATCTGATCGGCACGTACCCCTCCCCACTGCGCCACGATCGCCAGAATCTGATGGAACAGGGTGGAATAGTGCATCTGCCGGGTATCGGCTGGCTCAAACCATTTGCTGCCGATAAGTAAGCGGATCATGGCCAGCGACTGAACGAGCTGAAGCCTGAGCTGGTCGACAATACCTGATGTTGGCGTCAGTTCATGTTCGGCAATCAGCATTCTCAATACGGCAGGCGAGTCGCGCCGACCGGAACGCCCCATACGCTGGCGCAGGCTGGCTACGGAATGGGGGGCGGTAACCTGCACGACGGAGCTGACTTTACCGATGTCGATGCCAAGCTCTAACGTCATCGTACAGATGGCAGTGGTAGGTAAGTTGCCTTGTTGAAGTCGCTGTTCCAGCGTTTCACGCAGATCTCTGGACAGCGAGCCGTGATGGGGGAAGAACTCATTGGGAACGATGCTCGCTTCACTCAGATCGCTAAGCGTAGCGGCAATGCTTTCGGTCCGTTTGCGACTGTTAGCGAACACCAGATGGGAATCACCGCGACAGAGGCGAAAGATATCATGGCAGATTTGCGTCTCTGCCGACGGCGGCGGTTGCTGGCCCGAGGTGGTCAGCGGTTCCAGATAACCTTTCACCTGCACTTTTAGCGTGGCGTGAGTCTGACTATCAGTAATAATGTCGCAGGGCAGACGTTGATTTGGCCGCAGAGATAACGGTACTCGCTCCAGTTCTCCCAGCGTTGCGCTGAGTGCGACCCGAGGAACTGGATTGTCGATTCTTCCCAGCAGGTGATCGACTCGATTTAACAGAGAGAGAAGCTGCATACCCCGCTCAGAACTGATGAAGGCGTGGAATTCATCAATGGCGATATACGCCAGTGGAGTGAAAGCCTCCTTTAACCATCCCGCGTTGCGGATCAGCATCGCTTCCAGCGACTCCGGGGTAATAAGCAGAATACCGGCAGGGTTTTTCTTCGCTTTTAGTTTTTTGCTCTGCGCAACGTCGCCATGCCAGGGCGTGACCGGCATCTCCAGCGTATCGCCGAGGCTTTCCAGCCGTCTATACTGATCGTTAATCAGGGCCTTAAGTGGGCTAATGTATAAAATGCCAAAACCGCCCTGAATATCCGCAATGGCAGAACAGGCGGGCAGGAAAAAAGCTTCTGTTTTACCCGCGGCAGTTGCGGCGCTGATCAGAACATCCCGATCGCCCGCTAATATCGGTGGAACGGCTTTTTTTTGCAGTTCCCGGAGATCGGCCCATCCCTGCCGGTATATCCACTTCTGTATCCGTGGATCCAGCCGCTGGTATTCGTTCGTCATAATCGGAAATCAGCCAGACCGTCCTCGTCAGTATCTTCTGCCGACGTTATTTCATCCATATCGCTGGGTTTTTCTTCCGCGATCGCAACACCGGCAATTAACTGCGACCACTGAATGGACGGGTTTTGTTCCAGCACGGCCAGCATATCCAGGAAGGCTTTAATCGTGTTTCGTGGCGTACGGAAATAGGCATCGCCAATAGTGTTGCTACAGTGGCGTAAAAATGCCGTCAGCGCATCATCAGGAACCAGATACTTATCCGCATCGCCGCCGGAATAAACGTGACGAAGGTTTTTCAACAGAATATAGAGCTCTTCCGGCGTCAGGCTGGCTAAATGCAGGGAAGGGGACGAATAATCAATCACCCCGGCACGCTGGGCGAAGCTGTTTTCCGCCAGTCGTGACTGGAGCGCTTCGTAGCTGTATAGCCCCTTGCGCGGATCGAACAGGAACTCTGGCGTACCGCCAAGTAAAAAGCCAATATACTCAGCCGTTCCTTGCAGACAATCATTCAGAATACGCAGTATCTGTTCATAGTTCGCAACCCTGGCCTGCGTATTGCTCAGTTTGTACAGATTGACCATCTCATCCAGATTCACCAACAGACCCGCGTATCCAGCCTGACGGACAAACAGGCTCATCAGCTTTAGCGAATCGTAGAAAGAGGCATCAGAAATAATGGTGCGCACACCCAGATCGTTACGGGCGTCGGTTTTCGTGGAGTATTCACCTCTTAGCCAGCGGATGGCATTTGATTTCAATGTCTCATTATCCTGCTCGTGGCCCTGCCAGTAACATTCAATGACTTTGGCGAAATCGTAACCGCCAACCATATCAGACAGGTCAGCGAGCTTTTGGTGAATAATCGTCGGAACCGGCACATTTCTACTTTCTGCTTCTTTTCTGGCTTCCGTAATAAAGCGCTCAACCACGCTTAATAATGCATTTCCGTCCGGCTTATTGCGCGTGGACAGATTTTTCATTAGCTCAGAATAGAGGTTACGCGCCTGTCCACCCGTCGCGTGGATACGCCTGTCCGGGGATAAATCGGCACTGATTGTCACCAGCTTTTTCTCTAGTGCGATTGAGCGCACAACGCTTAAAAAGAATGTCTTACCGGAACCGTATTCCCCGATAACCAGCCGGAATCCAGCACCGCCATCGGCGATACGCTCAATATCCTGATACAGCGCTTTTATCTCGTTGACCCGACCAACCTGAATATGCTGAATGCCAATTTTAGGCGTAACGCCTGACTTCAGTGACTGAATAATGGCGTCTCTTTCTTTGAGACGAATACGAATGCCAGACATAAATTATCCTTTGAGTTCTTGTGCAATTTCCAGGTCAACGTAAATATCATCGTCATCATCAAGCACCGGGGCGTCAACCTGTTCGAAAGACCAGTCATTAATTGCCTCAATCGCGCCGCTTAGCATCAAATTAAATTGCTGGCATAGCTCAGCGACTTCGTTTCGCGCCCAGCGCTCTTTTTCCAGCAAACGTTGGTAAAGCTGGTGATGTGCTTCATCAAGACCTGCGCCAGCGTGTGGCGGGATCTCCGCCGGGGATTCATCTGCGGGTTCATCTTCGGTGAATATGGTGTTCAGTAACTGGCGTACGTCCGTGGTATCAGACTCATGACGGGCAAGGATCCGTTCATCAAGAGAAAACGCGCTGCTCGTCGCTGATGGAGTTTGTAACGTAGCTGTCGGCGTTGTTTCTGCGGTTGACAGACGGTGGATATCGCTGGTGACGGAACTACAATCCAGACCAAGGCTGGCGTAGATTTTTTCCAGTTGCTTAATTTCAGCCGGATCGATTTTTCCGTCTGCGCAGGCGACGCTGATAATCACGTTGCCAATAGTGGATTTATCTTTATCACTGAGTTGCTCAATTTTACCTTTCAGGCCGGCCTGATTTGCAGGCGTATTGAGCCGCCAGGTGAGGTAGGCGTGCAGCGAACGTTTTTCTGTTGGCGACAACGCATCATTGTGATCAATGGTTTTTTCCAGCGTGGCCTGTTCAGCAACGTCCACACGCTTGTCCATTTGTGCAATCATGGCGCCCAGCCGAAGCGCCACAGAGACTGATGTAAATTCCGCCGACGGTACGTAGAATTCCGCATGTCCTTCGGGAAATAAAACAATATGTCCTTCTGGTTCTGGCCGGACAAGGTGATAGCGCATATCCGGCGCAATGCCGTAGCCTGCTCGCCTGGCGAAATTTTGCATCAGCTCGGCTTCTTTCTTATTAATCTTATCCGGTACAGGCATACCCAGTCTGGCCCAGAAATCAGCTACTGTCGCCAGTCCTGAATAGTCACGGATTTTATCATCTGCCCAATGTTTAAATTCAGCAAACAGGTGTTCTGCGTCTTCGGTCAGTATTTCATCGGGAAGCAGCATGATGGCGGCGACATCGCTTGCTGAGGCATCTTTTTTACCGAGATAGCGACTGTAGGCATCCAGTGCGTTGATACAGGATTCTGCAACAGAAATTAATTTCTGAACTGGGGCTTTTAAAACGCTGGGATCGGGAAGATCCATCTGTTTTTTTACCTGAAGTTCCCGAAGCGTACCACTGGCGGGGGTATAGCTTAGATGCAACCGTGTTTTATTGGGTTTGACGACAATACCGTCACCGTATTTTTGGGTATAACGCTGTTTGAATAACGCGGAAAATTCAGCATGACATCGACGGGCAGGCGTACGCAGGGTGTAATCAGGAAAATAGTGTATCCATGCCAGTGCCAGATCGGCACAAACAGGTTGTCCTTTATCGACCACCGTCGCCAGATTTAATCTGAACAGTAATGAACTCCTCGACGAAAAATACTCGTTTTCGCTGTGCATAGATAGCAGCTTTGGTCTGAGAATGATCATCATTTCCAGCAACTGCGTTGCATAATGCCGGAAGGAACCGCTTGCCTGAAATACGGTTCTCAGGCGCGATATCTCTTCAAATAATGCTTTGAATTCATTGTCAGAAATGGATTCTTGTGTGCCATCTGCCAGTACGCGGCGTTCAAGACCATAAAAATAGATAAAAACATAGCCAACAGGGCAACTCGCATCGCTGCGATCGCTTGCCAGCCAGTCAAGATAGGCACCACGGCAGCGAGGGGAGAGTGTGGCAAAGGTGGGCCAATATCCCAGCGATTCATCATAATAGTGGCGTGAACCAGGCTCAATGGATAAAGAGTCATTAACCAGAGAAGCGTCGGAACCATCGTTATAAAGATAGCCATATTCCCCTGATGAATGTGTTTTTAATCGTCCGCCGAAATAAAAATGACCGTGATTAATGACGACGTTTTGGATGGTGATGCTTTCTCCCGGTTTGACCCATCGCGCTGGCGTAGTATTGCGCCGGGCGGCGCTTTCTCGCGAGGGCTGGCGGCTGGTGCTGTATTCCACTGCCTGACCATTAACAAAGCTAAAGGTTGCCAGTTCGTCATCATCGGATGCCTGAGAATGCATATTTGTCACGCTGCTGTCTGGCTTATTGAGAGATTCTTGTCGGGATGAGTAATTTGTTTTGGTGATGATTTTGCTGTTTATATTGGGGGGCAGCGATTTTTTCTTTTTGGAAAACAGAAGCCAGATAACCGCCAGCATAATAACAAATATCCAGAAGCCCATTCCGTGCCCTTAATTGCTGATAACGCTTCCCGGCATTGTTCAACTATCGGCAAAGGCGGTAAGCATAAAACTGGAAGAGAGATCGTAAAATGATACCGCGAATGGGCTGGAGTACAAGCATAAAACCATATTATTCAAAAGGCTTATGTCATATGGCTGAGGGATCAATTAGCAGGAATAATTTATATCGATGAACCACACATAAAACGATTGATATTATCCTGAGCATGGTGAAGGCGGTCAGCAATATCAGCAAATCCGTCAGGCTCACGAAAGAACATTCCCCCTTCTACTGCCGTTTGATGATCCCCGGCGATCGCGGCGAACCGTTCTGCATCGTCAGGCAACAGTTGCAAGTTTCCGACAATCACCTGAGTAAAGTCCACACCCGGCACAGACCAGCGACGTTGCTTCATCTCGACCACATTGCGCATGGCTTCCAGCGTTTCATAGGGGCTGGAAAAATGATTACTCAGCAGACAATCCACATCATACCAGTGGCGTGCCAGTCGGGCCGGATTTGGCGCTTTGGTTTGCGTGCAGAACTGGTGCAGCGCTGTCAGCTTTTCCCAAAGAATATAACCGGTGTCATAAGCGTTTACGGTCGCGGTGGGTAACTGGAGTGTATCCATGCCTGCGATCCCGGACAGATAGCTTACAACAGGCATCAGATCGGTTGGCTTGCCACGATTTCGTCCGCCAAATTCCAACAGAATATGATCGCGCTGATAGGCCATACTGTCTTCTTTCACCCGTGGGAAATAGATATCGACTTTTTCGCCACCGCTGTCGGGTTCCATTTTTGCTTCAAGGCCCGGAATTTCATAAGCCTGAAAGCGTTGGTTTAACCGTTCTGCCAGCGCGTTTGTCCATTCTGTTAAGCGCTCTTGCTGCTGCTCTCTGAACCGGCGATTCTGGCTGTTATTTAGCGTGCTTTGCTCCCACGCCTGCTGTTCTTCCTCTTCTGAGTGACCTGCCAGATCGGCCCAGTGAACAGAAAGATCGATATCTTCAGAAAAACGCTCAATCACGTTCCAGCATTTGCTTAACGCTGTTCCACCTTTAAACGCGACAGATAAATCTCCCAGCAGATCCTCATTAAAAAGCAGCCGCAGAATCTCTGTTACCCAAAGATCCTTTTCCAGAAAGCTGGCTCCCAGCCCGGAGGGATGCTGCTGCGCCGCGTAAGAGAGGATTTCCTGAAGCTCGCGACGTTGTGATGCGCTCCGGTAGTAATCAAAAATGTCCATCAGAGCGCCTTTTGCAACGTTATCAGCTGTGAGCGCCACGCGTGAAGCGCAGGCTCATTCATTAACTTTCCGGCAATCTGTCGCGCTTTAGCGGGCGGGATGCTCAGCCGATGAAAAGCATTCTTTAGCGTTTCCGGTGGGGTATGTTGCTGATCCAGACTCAGCAAACCGCGCATCAGCTCTCCTTCAGGCCGGTTCAGCCAACGTAACCTACTTGCTGATTTATGCTGGATCCGGATCAACTCATTGCCGACACGGAACTCTCGCGTAGGGCCGTTTGACCAGTAGATGCGTTTAACCGGCGCCTGCGTTTGCAGCCCTAACCGGTAAGCGGCTTCCAGTCCCTGAAGGGTGATTTTGTAACCGCGCTCTTTTGCCCATGCTGCGGCAACGGCATTGGCGCTGGCGACAACGTTTACGGATGGAAGATTTTTCAATGGTTTTGGCCGGGAGTAAAAACCGCGTTCAATCCGGACCAGCAGGCCTTCTTTGACCAGACGACTCATTGCCTGTTGTACCGACGCACGGCTTCCCAGCGAATAAAATCCGCTGATGGAAAAGGGGATGCCACGCTTCATGCGATGAACCCGCTGGCGGGCCAGAGCGGCAACAGACATTGATTCTCCTGTACTGACGTTTAATACCTATGTGATTTTATTTTAGACCATATCTATCAAGGTATACAAGCGTATTGATGTCAGCAAAAATTAGTCTACATTAAAATATTTAATGACAGGGTCGATATGAAGTATGACCCTGTCGGTTTCTGTATCAAACCTCAGCGTTTAGTGGTTCCGCATTGCGTCTGAATCTGGGGTCGTCTTGTTTACCGTGCAGCTCTGCCCAACTGGTAACCTGCTCCAGCAACTGTTGCATGTAGTGATCGGTATCTATGACTGTCTCAAAAGGAGAAAGCTGTTCGGAGGTCAGGAGAGCAGTCAATAAGTCCTGAACACCAGCAGCCAGGCCTTCGTCCTGAGTAATTTGCAGATAAGCATTCAGTGGTTTATCTTTCGATGCTTCGTCTTCGCCCAAAAAACGTTCGAAATCAGGCACACTGACGCGGTGGCGAACCGTAATCCCTTCATTTCTGGCCTGTCGGATAGTATTTTTGATTTTTTCGTTTTCTGTCCACATACCATTTCTGGTACCGTTTGATTTCTGCGGTGAATCGGCGTCATGCACCAGACTGAAATCAATTTTGAAATGCGTAAGTACTTTTATCAGCGGCACCAGTATGGCTTTTCCCCGAGCGCGAATGATAGCGACCTGATCCATCAGCGCATGATTGCGCTCTATGATGGATGCCATAAACGCAGCATGTTCCGTATCGCCTTCAACCAGTACAGGGTGTGAACCAAAAAAGACCTCAGAAAAGCTGGGATCGATGTGCTGTAATGCCTGAAGCCGCTGTTTATCATCGCCTTCAAATTCAATCAGATCTGAACGATAGGTTCTCGGCGTTACCGGAGACTGGTCGTCATCTCTTTCCCGATCTAAACGCACAATGGTAGTGTGGTCTTCAAACGGATTGATAAAATAAGGCGAATGGGTGGTCAGAATGACCTGCCAGTCGGGATTTTTTGCCAGTTGGTATAAATGGCGCTGAGCCGCTCGGGCTGCCATAGGGTGCAAAGCGTTTTCTGGTTCATCAATTAATAGCAGGTAGCCGGGAAAGGCAGGATCTTCCGGGCTGTCCGGGATTGGAGCGCCGCTATCATGTGCTTCGAGTAATGCTCTGGCCTGAGCCAGCTCTTGTGATAGCTGTTCTGGGTTACTTCCTCTCGGTGGTTTCGCCACCTTTTTGGTTAGATCGTTTATGTCTTTTTCGACACGTTTGCGATAGTCACTCCGCACTTCTTTATCGCGATTAAGCTCATTATGAACCTGAAGCATTGCCCAGAATAATGCTCGGCGAGCCCCGGTTCCCTGCTGAGCCAAATCGGTATCAGCTCTTCCATCCGAAATTCTTAAACTCGAACCATTTTTAATAAGTTCGTCAACTTTGGGAACAAGCGGTGCCGCACACACGTTAAGGCTAACATCCAGTCGGGGAAAAATGCTTTTGAATCCCGTCGAGACCTTACCCGCAATACCATTGAAATGTTCCTGATGTTGCTCGCTGAGGGCGTTCATACTGGAGGAAACACTTTCAATCGCTTTTGCCAGATCGGATTCTGGATTACTCCGGGCTTTTTCCATTTCCGTGAACAGGGGAGACAGGGCAAGTTTAAGTAACAGTTCTTCCGTTTTTGCCGCATCTTCAAGCGAGCCAATCCGTAGCGGTCTGGGAAGCCGGGAACCAAATACCGGATCGGCACCGCCTGCTTTGCCATCCTCGGCCCAGCAGCCCTGTTGTCCATCGCCTCCGGTGGGATCCCATGTAGTACGGACTTTCTGAAAATCAGGTGCGCACCATTGCCAGCGGCTTTTTACAACAAGAAATCCATCTCTTTCCTGTTTCCATCTGTCATCAACGTTGCCAATACCTCGGGGAATATGCACTTCGAGAAGCACTTCAGAAGGTTGTTCCGGTTGAGCGTGTTGGTGTCGGTCATGCGCGGGATCGAATGATACGCTTCCTTTGGCTAATTCATAGGCTCTGAGAACAGTAGACTTACCGGCATTATTTTTTCCTACCAGACAAACAATATTATCAAGCGCAATATCGACACCTTCATTTCCTATACATCCAATGTTGCGGATGGTCATACGAAGCAGCTTTGAACGGTTTTCTACAGACATCATTTACTCCGGGATTATTAACATGCAAAGGAAGTTTATGTTAATAACGAATGGAGAAGCATAATTTGATGTCACACTAATTTATTGATAATTATCTATTTTGAGATGGGTGTACAATTTAAAGACAGTTTTTCTGTTTGCGATCTGTCTTCCATAACCTCGCTTGCTGTTAACCGCTAATCGCAGTATCCTTCATTCGCACCTGCAAATTCAGGTGCCGGGATTGACCTCCTGAATATATTTTGTTGGCGACATATTGACGCGCCTGCGTCTTTTTTTATGTCGTACGCACGGCTATACCTCAATGGTGGGCTGGGCGGGGGCACCGCAAGGTGCGCCGGTTGCCAACAAAGCCGGTAAGGTCAACTCCGTCCAGTTCCACCACCCACGAGATTGACCTCTCAGGTGGTGGTTTATCAACTTTTGTTGGAGGCTGCCACTATGGCTACGATCCCCACTCAAACACATCCGTTACTTGCTGTTCCCTTCAATGCCACCACGGACTTCACCGTCCTTGCCAGCCACTGCGAAAACTTCGCCGAAACCCTGATTGAAAGTAAAGATGTCGCGTTAAAAATGGCGATCTGCGGCAGACTCAACGCCGCTCTGACGCTGCTCCAGCCCACGCTGTTAGAACCCGTCCCGCCCCATCTTGTTGAAAGCCTGACTGTTGATACTCTCCCGGCAAACTCCCCTCAGTTTGGGCCCGAATGCACAGAGCTTTGTAGCTACTGCCTTGCCCTGACACAGACGCTGGCGGAGCAGGGATTTTCTTCTGAAAAGGAGAAACAGTTGAGTTATCTGCTGTACGACCTGATCAACTACTTCGCGGCGGAAATGAAAGCGCCGCGCTGGTTGCGTACTGCCGACGGCGTGAAGTTTATTGACGGGGAGGCGGCATGATCATGATGCAGCCGGACTGGCATTCCGCCGATATTATCGCGGCGCTGAAAAAGCAGGGGACGTCGCTGTCCGCGGTCTCCCGCAAATCAGGGCTGGCGTCCTCCACGCTGGCAAATGCGCTGATCAGGCACTGGCCCAAGGGTGAGAGGCTGATCGCCGAAGAGTTAGGTGTGCAAATCTGGCCTTCCCGTTATCTCAGACCACGTTAAAACAGACTCTCCCGATCTTCTGTCAGCTTATGCTGGCGGAAGATCGGGAGAAGACAAGCGAAGCGCGGCAGGCTGTCATTCACAGAATGACGAAAAAATCCACAACCAACTCAATTCCCGGAAAAAAGGTTTCCCCTTTTCATCCGTGCAAACCGGGTGTAATCTCCCTTCTGCTCTATGCTGTCGTTGACAGCGCCCTTTGCTTCGCAACCTGAAAGAAGCACCTGTTCCGTCAGGACGGTTGATCCCTTTACCGGTGCAGACCTCTGCAAACACCGGGTCGCAGAACATCGCGGCGGAGGCTCAGATACACTCTTTAGCTGCGCCAGTTCATCGGCTGTCATTCCAATCAACCGGAAATCACCCGATTTCACGGCTCACTTACACCTGCTGAATTTCAGCGCCTCTTACCTGCGCCAGATCTCTGGTCAATGTTTCACCGCACCGGAAACTTTCCGGTAAATCCAGCACCTGCTGCCACATCAGCGCCCTTTACGTTACGGGCTGCGGCCTGCAAAGACGTCCGGCTTTGCTGCCGCGTGACCGTAAACCTGCACCAGAATTGGCTCTTTCAGAGCACGACACCTGACCGGGCGTCACTTGAGTCCCGCAACGCGTGCGCAAGTGACGCCGTTCCACCACGCCGACGCAAGCCACGGAAAATCTGGCCAGCGCCCTCAATCCCCCGCACTGACACACCGTTTTCAGGTCGCTGTCGGTTCAGAAAAGGAGAAAAAGATCGATACCGAGGGGGGCATGACGCCCCGGAGAATTTCCTGCTCACGCAGGCAGCCTGTACCGCGTACAGTCTGAAACTCCCTACACCTCAACAACCTGCCACCCCGGCGTGAAGGTATCGTTCTGGCGCAGCCACACAGCATACGCCGGGGCCAGATTGTGCCTTTTAACAGCGGCAAGGGGGAGCTATGGGCAAATTGGGTAGTGAAATGAAGGCGCTGGCGAAAAAAGCGGGCGGCAGTTTTAAAACGGTGGATGACCGCATTCACATTGTGCAGCGGTTCAGCCGCCATTTACGCTCGCTGAATATCCAGATCCAGCGGGTGGAGCAGATCAAGGTTCGCCATATCGAATGCTATATTCAGGCGCGACTGGCGCAGGAAATCGGTAAACGGACGCTGCAAAATGAAATGGCCGCGCTGCGTGGCGTGCTGCAACAGGCCGGGCGTAAGCAGGTGGTGGAACATTCGCGGCTGACCAATAAATCATTAGGGCTGGCTGGCGCATCCCGTAACGGCACCAACCGGGCCATCACGCCGGAGTATTACGGCAAGGTGCTGGAAGCCGTCCGTGATAAAGACGCAGGGCTGGCGGCGACGCTGGAGCTGGCAAGGCTGATGGGACTACGCTCGCAGGAAGCGGTACAGTGCTGTCAGTCATTGAAAACGTGGATACAGGCACTGGAACGCGGCGAGACCCGGCTGACGGTGGTGTTTGGCACCAAAGGCCATCGTCCGCGTGAAACCATTATTCAGGATACTGGCGCAGTGAAAAAAGCGCTGGAAAATGCCTTAACTGTTGCAGAAGAACGTAACGGCAGGCTGATTGACCGGCCCAATCTCCAGAAAGCGATGAATTACTGGCGCAAAGAAATAGTGAAGGCCGGGCTGACGGGGATTTATACCCCGCACTCATTGCGCTATGCGTGGACGCAGGATGCGCTCCGCCACTATCTGGCACAGGGATTTAGCGACAAAGAAGCGCTGGCGCTGACCTCAATGGATCTGGGCCACGGCGACGGGCGCGGGCGGTATGTGGCGCAGGTTTACGGACGATGGGAAGAAGAGGAATAATTTCCTGATCTGGTGCAATCATGAAAAGCAAAAGGCCGCAGGAGTAAAGGAGCGCTAAGGGTAACAGCGCCAGACCGGAAAAGGCCAAAGGGCTGTAACTGGCGCAGCTCAATGGATTTGGGGCTGGCGCAAATAAAAAAGCAGATCCACTGAGATCTGCTTTCCTGCGTGGCGCGTTAACGGGATTAGGCCACCTGAACCTGCTTGTCATACCGGTATGGCGCAACAAACTTCTGCCGACAGGCGTCGAGATAGTCTGACCACCACTGCATCATCTGCGTGCGCTCGTCGAGGTGCTCCGCCTTATGGATATACGCGGCGCGAACGTTGTTACGCTCCTGATGGCTCATCTGCCGTTCCACGGCGTCTTTCGACCAGCGCCCGGACTCGATCAACGCGCTACAGGCCATCGTGCGGAAGCCGTGACCACACACGTCCACCTTCGTGTCATAGCCCATCACCCGCAGCGCCTTGTTGATGGTGTTTTCGCTCATCGGCTTACGCGGATCGTGGTCGCCGGGAAACAGCAGTTCACTGTTGCCGGACAGCAGTTTTAGCTGTTTCAACACCGTGACCGCCTGTTTTGACAGTGGCACCAGATGCGGCGTTTTCATTTTTGCGCCGCGTTCTGAATAGCGCACACCCGGGATCGGCTCACGTTCGGCGGGGATAGTCCACATTGCGCCATCCAGATCGATCTCCGTCCAGCGGGCAAAACGCAGTTCACTGGAGCGAATAAAGATCAGCAGGTTAAGCTGTACCGCCAGACGGGTTAACAGCCTGCCGGAATAGCTCTCGAAGCGCTCCAGCAGTTCTGGCATTTTCTCCAGCGGCAGGGCGGGGTAGTGATTTTTCGGCGGCGGCGCAATGGCGCCTGTCAGATCGTTAGCCGGATTGCTGGCGATCAGACTCTCCTGCACCGCATAGCGCATGATCGCGGTGGTGCGCTGTTGGATCCGCGCGGCGGTCTCCAGATTGCCCTTTCTCTCCGCCACCCGCAGCGGGATCAGCAGATCGGCGGTTTTCAGGTCGGCAACGGGGATCCTGCCAATCAGCGGAAATACGTGCAGCTCCAGCGAGCGCAGGGCTTTGGCGGCGTGTG
Source organism: Citrobacter sp. Cpo109 (assembly GCF_030332565.1). NCBI lineage: Bacteria > Pseudomonadati > Pseudomonadota > Gammaproteobacteria > Enterobacterales > Enterobacteriaceae > Citrobacter > Citrobacter sp. Cpo109. The sequence goes on along the minus strand of NZ_JAOWHQ010000071.1, from coordinate 497,158 downwards.
CCTCCGTCCAGCGGATATTACCTGCCACCCATTTACGGGCGATTTCTTCAAAGGTATTACCGCTTTTCTTTGCCTGCTTCTCCTGCTGCTTTTTTACCCCCGGATCGTCGCCTGCGCTGAGTACGGCGCGGGCCTCTTCACGCAGCTTACGCGCATTTGCCAGCGTAACGGTTGGGTAAGCGCCAAACGCCAGCTTCTTCTCCTTGCCGCCAAAGCGGTACTTAAGTTGCCAGAGTTTAGAACCGTTGGGCTTAATCAGCAGGTATTAGCCCTGCGCATCGCTGAGTTTGTAAGGTTTGTCGATGGGCTTGGCGTTACGGATGGCGGTATCGGTGAGTGGCATAGCGGGGGCTCCAGAGTTTATCGAACCAACAGACCCCCAATTAAGCCCCCAAAAACTCTGGATGTCAAAAAACCTGACAGAACTTTTCAGCACCATCAGGTTTCTTTAACTTACTGATTTTCTAATGTTTCAGGACTTATAAGAACGCCATGAAACTAAATTTTGGTGCCCGGACTCGGAATCGAACCAAGGACACGGGGATTTTCAATCCCCTGCTCTACCGACTGAGCTATCCGGGCAACGGGGCGCATTAAACCGTATTCACGTCTGTCAGTCAATCAAATTTCTGGAAACATTGTTCAACCGCTTAATATTGCGGCAATCTGCATGGTTATGCCTGAAGTTTGCACAAATCTATCCGGCAGAGGCGACGAAAACAGGTAATGCTCGCTTAGGTCAGCGCACCGCCCATTCGGCACTGGGCAAAGCGCAGGATATCTTCAGCCAGGCGGTGTGCCGTTTCGACATCAGCATGGCTACGATTAACCAGCATGCGGCTCAGGCAGCCTTCCAGCACCAGTTCCATCTGTTTGGCGACCATTGCCGGGTCGTCAACTTCCAGCGTAGTCAGCAGCTCATGGGTGAAGTCATGTGCCGCCTTTTTTTGCTGATCGGCTAACTGATGGATCGGATGCCCGGGATCGGGGTAAAACGTACAGGCGGCGATGAACAGACAGCCGGGATAGCGATTATTGCTCACGCATTCGGACAGCGCAGTGTAGCGCGCCAGTAATTTCTGCTCAGCGCTCAGCGTGTCATCCAGCAAAAGCTGACGCCGCCAGATATCCACCCGCTGGCTGAGGTAGCGTAGCGCATCGTACAGAATGGCCTCTTTATCGGGCCAAAAGCGCTGCAGTTCATCCAGAGGATAATCGATGCGTTCGGCCACCATTTCCAGCGTGGTATTGGCTATCCCTTGCACCTCAAGTAATTTCAGGGCTTCTCCCAGGACATCTTCACGTTGCACGGTATTCTCCTCCGTATTTCCTGTTGCAAGTGTCGCTCACGGTTGGCGATCGCGCAAATGTGCGCTGAAGGTCGCGGCATCCATAAAGCCCGTAACCCGAGCTTCCGGGTGCTCTTTCCCCTCGGCATCAAAGAACAAGATAGTCGGCAAACCTAAAACCTGTAGATGTTTCAGGAGAGCGACATCCTGGGCATTGTTTGCTGTCACATCTGCCTGCAATAGCACCGTGTTGCCTAGCGCTTGCTGAACCTGCGGATTACTGAACGTGTACTTTTCAAATTCCTTACAGGCTACACACCAGTCGGCATACAGATCCAGCATGACTGGCCTGCCTTTAGCTTGCGCCAGTGCTTGATTTAACGCATCTACCGATGCCACCGGCGTGAAGTTAAGATGTGCCTGGGTTTGAGCATGTGGTGCGCCGAACGCCCAGTCTTGCAATGGACGCACGCTTACCAGTGCTGCGGCTAACAGGACAATCTGCACGATACGCATCCAGGCGTGCTTTGCCTGTAGGCTGGTGATGAACGCCCAGCCAAAGAACGCGACGGCTAGCAGTGACCATAAGCGAACGCCCCACTCGTCGCCAACGATACGTTCGAGTAAGAAGACGGGAAGCGCCAGAATGACAAAGCCAAAAGCGGTTTTGACATGTTCCATCCATGGGCCACTTTTAGGCAGCAGGCGGTTGCCAAATACGGTAATCAGCATCAGGGGGAATCCCATCCCCAAAGCATACAGATACAGTGTGCCGCCTCCCAGCCACATGTTCCCGCTCTGAGCGATATACAGCAAAATCGCGCTTAGCGGGGCCGTTGTGCAAGGAGAACAGATGAGGCCAGCAATCGCTCCCATCGCAAAGACGCTGCCGGGAGATCCGCCTTGCTGGCGGTTACTCATTAGCGTGAGGCGCGTTTGAAGCGATGAGGGCAGTTGCAGCGTGAACAGGCCAAACATCGACAGAGCCAGCAGCGTAAAGATGACGGCAAGGCCAATCAGGACGTAGGGATGCTGAAGCGCGGCCTGGAACTGCAAACCGGCGGCTGCAACAACCAAACCCAGCGCGGTATAGGTGAGCGCCATCCCTTGAACGTAGATAAACGTCAGCAGCAATGCCCGTCCGGTTGATAAGCGTTGCTTGCCACCCAGTACGATACCGGAAATCAGCGGATACATCGGCAGTACGCAAGGCGTAAATGCGATACCAATTCCGATCAGCAATGCCCACAGCGCGGAGAAGGGGAGTTGGGCCGTGGGCTGCGGTTTCTCTTGCGGATCTGCAGTGGCTGGGGCTGGCGCAGGGGCCGCCGCAGAACCGGCAGACACTTCACTTAATGGCACCGTTTTTGTTTCTGGCGGATAGCAAAATCCGGCGTCGGCGCAGCCCTGGTATGTGATCGTTAATGTTGCGCCAGACTTAGCCTGATTGACCGTGATCGGGACAGTCAGCTGTTTACGGTAAATCTCACTTTTGCCGTAAAACTCATCTTCATGCCAGACGCCTGGCGGTAGTTTTACCTCAGCAATATCGGCCTGAGATGGCGCAATGCTTATCTGTTTGCGATACAGATAGTAGCCATCTTTAACCTGCCATGTGAGGTTCAGATCGTGTTGGTTTTGCTGAAAATCAAAAACAAACGCCCGATCGGCAGGAACAAACTGCGAGCGGCCAGGCGCGTCAAATAATCCGGCAAAGGTAGATGTGCTGCACAGCAGCAGGATCAGCGTAAGGATGCGTTGAGCCATGAGCGGTAATCAAAGTCTCCGTGAGTGACGGGTAAAACCAGAAGTTCAGGCGTTTGATACGGATGATGTGACTTCAGGCAATCGAGAAGGGCTTGCTGGTGTGTGACGGTGGTTTTTAAAATCATCTGGACTTCATATTCCTGTTCCAGTTTGCCTTCCCAATAGTAGAGGGAGGTCGCACCGGGTAGCAGGGTCACACAGGCAGCCAGCTTCTCCGCTAGCACTTTGGCGGCGAGATCCTGGGCGGTTGCTTCATCCGGGGCGGTACAGAGCACCACAACGGTATCGGGGATGGAAATATCCTGACTCTTTACATCAAGCATAAACACCTCGAAAGAACAGAGTAACCAGCAAAAGAGTGGTCACTATACAACGGACGAGGGAAGGATGTTAGTTAAAGCGGGGTGGGGAGGAGGAACTGCAGGGCGCCCAGGCACCCTGCAGGAAAAACTTACAGCATGAAGCTGCCCAGCAAGAAGCCGAAGCAGACAGCCAGAACCACACCCAGAGTACCCGGGATGAAGAACGGATGGTTAAAGACGAATTTACCGATGCGAGTTGTACCGGTGTCATCCATCTGAACTGCCGCAACCAGAGTTGGGTAGGTTGGCAGAATGAACAGGCCAGAAACCGCGGCGAAAGACGCAACAGCAGTCAGTGGGGAAACGTTCAGAGCCAGAGCCATCGGCATCAGTGCTTTAGCGGTTGCAGCCTGAGAGTACAGCAGTGCAGAAGCAAAGAAGAAGATGACAGCCAGCAGCCACGGATGACCCTGAATTACGCTACCTGCAGTATCTTTGATCCAGTCAATGTTGTGAGATACGAAGGTATCACCCAGCCATGCAACACCCAGGATACAAATACAGGCGCTCATACCGGCTTTGAAAGTGCTGGAGTTCAGGATGGAGTCAGTTTCAACGCGGCAGATGATCGTGGTCAGCGTCGCGATGCTCAGCATGATGATCAGGATTGCGTTGGTGGTGTTCATCAGCGGTTTAGCGACCAGACCGAGGCTTGGGCTGTTGACGATCGCATATACGACGACACAAACCACGCCCAGCAGGAACAACCAAACAGAAGTTTTTGCGCCAGCTTTGATTTCAACTTGTCTTTCACCACGCAGTTCAACCAGGCCTTCTTCCAGACGCTTACGATAAATCGGGTCGTCAGACAGTTTGGAGTTGAACAGTGCAGTTACCAGGAAGGACATGACCAGAACAGCCAGCAGGGTGGACGGAATGACCACGGACAGCAGATGAATGTAGCTGATGCCATGACCTTCCATTACGGAAGACATGTAAACCACGGCTGCGGAGATTGGAGACGCCGTAATCGCAATCTGTGCAGAAACCACTGCAGTAGAGAGCGGGCGGCAAGGTTTGATCCCTTGTTCTTTCGCAACTTCGGCGATAACTGGCAGCGTTGCCAGAGAGATGTTGCCGGTACCTGCGAAGATGGTCAGGAAATAGGTCACGATAGGTGCAAGGATCGTGATGTATTTCGGGTTTTTACGCAGCAGTTTTTCAGTTTGATGAACCAGATAGTCCAGACCACCTGCAATCTGCATAGCTGAAATGGCAGCGATAACCGCCATGATGATGGAAATAACATCGAACGGGATATTACCGGGTTTTACGCCGATAGCGGCGAGAACCAGAACACCCAGCCCACCTGCAAATCCAATACCGATACCCCCAAGTCTGGCACCTAAAAAGATTGCCAGCAAAACGATGATAAGTTCTAAAACTATCATATTAGCCTTCCTTGTTGTTTAACAAGTTGATATTAAATTGTTGTTTTTAAGTAACTTCGAGTAAGAAAAAAGGCACGTCATCATGACGTGCCTTCTCCGGTACTACCCTACACGATTACTGTTCGCTTTCATCAGTATAACGTTTTGCTTTATAAGCAGGGTGCATCAGGTTCTGTGCAGAGAAGATATCGTCCAGTTCAGACTCGGTCAACAGACCGCGCTCCAGGACAACTTCACGTACGCTCTTACCGGTTTCGGCACAAATTTTACCGACGATGTCGCCGTTGTGGTGACCAATGAACGGGTTGAGGTAAGTAACGATGCCGATGGAGTTGAATACAAATGCTTCACAGACTTCTTTGTTAGCAGTGATACCACTAACGCATTTTTCCAGCAGGTTGTAGCAAGCGTTGCTCAGAATGTGAATGGATTCAAACATTGCCTGACCAATGACCGGCTCCATTACGTTCAGCTGCAGCTGACCAGCTTCAGATGCCATGGTTACAGTGATGTCGTTACCGATGACTTTGAAGCACACCTGGTTTACGACTTCCGGAACAACCGGGTTCACTTTAGCTGGCATGATAGAAGAACCAGCCTGCAGTTCCGGCAGGTTGATCTCGTTCAGACCTGCACGCGGACCAGAGGAGAGCAAACGCAGGTCGTTACAGATTTTGGACATCTTCACAGCCAGACGTTTCAGTGCGCCGTGCACCATAACGTATGCGCCACAGTCAGAAGTTGCTTCAATCAGGTCTTCTGCCGGAACACAGGCGAAGCCGGTGACTTCAGCCAGTTTCTGTACTGCCAGCGGAGAGTACTCTTTCGGCGTGTTCAGACCAGTACCGATTGCTGTCGCGCCGAGGTTAACTTCCAGCAGCAGCTCAGCGGTACGGCTAATGTTTTTCACTTCTTCTTTCAACAGTACGCTAAAAGCATGGAATTCCTGACCGAGGGTCATCGGTACAGCATCCTGCAGCTGGGTACGACCCATTTTCAGGATGTCCTGGAATTCAACAGCTTTTTTCTCGAAGCCTTCGCGCAGCTGGTTCAGTGCATCAACCAGTTTGATGATGGATGCGTATACAGCGATACGGAAGCCAGTTGGGTATGCGTCGTTGGTAGACTGACATTTGTTAACGTGGTCGTTCGGGTTCAGGTACTGATATTCACCTTTCTGGTGACCCATCAGTTCCAGACCGATATTGGCCAGAACTTCGTTGGTGTTCATGTTGACGGAGGTACCCGCACCACCCTGGTAAACGTCTACCGGGAACTGATCCATGCATTTTCCGTTATTCAGGACTTCATCACACGCCGCGATGATGGCATTTGCCACACTCTTAGGAATGGTTTGCAGCTCTTTGTTGGCCATAGCCGCTGCCTTTTTAACCATTACCATACCGCGAACAAATTCAGGAATATCGCTGATTTTGTTGTTGCTAATGTAGAAGTTTTCAATCGCTCTCAGAGTGTGGACACCGTAGTAGGCGTCCGCTGGAACTTCCCTGGTACCCAACAAGTCTTCTTCGATACGAATGTTGTTTAACATGTGAACCTTCTTTTTCAAGCTGCCAATGATTTGACTAAACACACAGGATATATGTGATTTCGATTGTTTCTCGACCGACGATTATCCCCTGCATCGGTCTGATACCCGAGATCATATGCTGGTTCAGGATTTCTACCGTAATCTGGATCACTTAAAGCGTGGAATTTACCCCTTATTTATTATTCTGTGAAATGGATCACCCCTTTGTGATTAACCCTAAATATTAGTGTACAAGCCACTTGAAATTTTGCTAACCACCACAATATCAAATCGATGCGATTAACATAATTTTTCGAACAGAAGTTGAACAAAACGGCTGTTATTAACAGGAGATCCCTTTGCGCTGGATACCATTACTTGCCATTTTTCTCTATGTTTACATAGAGATATCTATTTTCATTCAGGTTGCCCATGTGATGGGCGTCCTGATGACGCTGATTTTGGTTATTTTTACATCGGTTATCGGTATGTCTCTGGTTCGTAATCAGGGATTTAAGAACTTTTTACTGATGCAACAGAAAATGGCGGCAGGTGAAAGTCCGGCTGCAGAAATGATCAAAAGCGTATCGCTGATTATTGCCGGTCTGCTGTTGGTGCTGCCCGGATTTTTCACCGATTTCCTCGGTCTTCTTCTTTTATTACCCCCGGTGCAAAAACATCTGACGATGAAACTGCTGCCACATTTGCGTTTTTCGCGTATGCCTGGCGGTGGTTTTAGCGCCGGAACGGGCGGCGGTGAGACTTTTGATGGTGAATTTCAGCGCAAGGATGACAAGCGCGACAGCATCGAACATAAAGACGATCGCCGGGATTAAGCATCAGTATGTAGGCCGGATAAGCGTTAGCGCCATCCGGCAAAAGTGTTTATAGGCCGGATGATGGCGTCAACGTTGCCTTATCTGGCCTGCGGGGTAAAAACAGCCACAGTCCTGCCAGCATAATCAACGCGTACAGACTCTTCCAGCCGACCATCGCCAGTAGCAGTAGACACAGCAGACCACCAATGACCGCCAGTGCGCGATAATGCCCTTTCAGTAATCGACACCCCGCCAACATGCACAACAAATAAATCATAATAAAGATGCCGTTGGCGTAGACGATTAACGCATCGAGATTGATTTGCAGCATATAGATGCACAGAGTACTGACTACGCAGCAGCCCAATACGGCGTTAAGCGCATTGCGCGGAAGGTGGCGGGGGGACAGACGAGCCAGATAACTCTCCGGCTTATACTGCGCTTGCGACCAGACCAGCCGGGCGAAGCTTTGTATATAAATGTTGAGGCTGGCAAAACAGGCCAGATAACCAATGATGCAGGCGACCCACAGAGCTTGTACGCCAAACAGTTGCACGACGATCTCTGGCAGCGACGCTGCGGCCGCCATTTGCTCGCCGTAGGCACCAAAATGGAGAACGACAACGGTGCATGCCCAATAAACAGACCCCGCCAACAGCAGGCCGATCATCAGTGCGCGTGGGAAGTCTCGCTCCGGATTTTTGAATTCAGACGCCAGGTGAGCAAACGCTTCAAGGCCGACAAAGCACCAGAACATGACCGACAACGCGGCGAACAGGCCTGGAAGCTCAATATCGGTAATCGCAGGGAAGGGGATTTCGCCAGGTGTCAGATCGCCCGCCCACCAGATAGCAACAATCAGGGCAACAATCAGCCCGGCAATGACCGTTTGTAGATTCGCGCTGGAGCTTGCGCCGCGGGAGCCGATGTACCAAACCAATGCCAGCGTACCGAGCTCAGCCAGCAAAAGCTGCTCGTCATGCCAGCCAAACATCGCCTGACCGAATCCGGCGGCGATATGCAATGCCGCAGGCAAGCCGGCAGGAATGACCGACAAAAATAACCATCCGGTGACGCGCTCCAGGCGCGAACCAAAGGCCATGCCGACAAAATGCGCCACACCGCCTGCGCTGGGAAAATGACGACCCAGTACGGCGAAGACAATCGCTACGGGAAAGACCAAAACAATCAGCGCCGGCCATGCCCACAGGCTGTTGTTGCCCGCAACCAGTGCGGCCAGCGCGGGGACGGCAAAAACGCCTGTACCTAACAATGATGTAGACAACAGGCCAACGCCCTGAGCCAGTCCCAGCTCTTGTTTCAGTCCGCTCATAAGTTGTTATCCGGTTATGCCCATTGACCGGGCTACAGCGCAGATTTTTGATGGTATCACAATCAGATTTGCTTATGACGACGTGACTGAAATCGTTATGAAATGTGAGGTGCGTCGGCGTTTTGACGGGATTTTCTGCTGATAAAAAATTTTTTTCGCTTGCCCCCTTGAAGGCACAAAACCCCATCCCCATCTCTCTGGTCACTAGCCGGGAAACCGTTTACGGGCCGGCGTCACCCATAACTGATAAAGACTTTCTCAAAGGAGAGCTATCAATGAGTATTCGTCCGTTACATGATCGTGTGATCGTCAAACGTAAAGAAGTTGAATCCAAATCTGCTGGCGGCATCGTACTGACTGGTTCTGCAGCAGGTAAATCAACTCGTGGCGAAATCATCGCTGTCGGTAAGGGTCGCATCCTGGACAACGGTACCGTACAGCCGCTGGACGTGAAAGTCGGCGATATCGTTATTTTCAACGATGGCTACGGTGTTAAATCTGAGAAGATCGACAATGAAGAAGTGTTGATCATGTCTGAAAGCGACATCCTGGCGATTGTTGAAGCCTAATCCGCGAACGACACTGAACATACGAATTTAAGGGAAAGAGAAAATGGCAGCTAAAGACGTAAAATTCGGTAACGACGCTCGTGTGAAAATGCTGCGCGGCGTAAACGTACTGGCAGATGCAGTGAAAGTTACCCTCGGTCCAAAAGGCCGTAACGTAGTTCTGGATAAATCTTTCGGTGCACCGACCATCACTAAAGATGGTGTTTCCGTAGCACGTGAAATCGAACTGGAAGACAAGTTCGAAAATATGGGTGCGCAGATGGTGAAAGAAGTTGCCTCTAAAGCGAACGACGCTGCAGGTGACGGTACCACCACCGCAACCGTACTGGCTCAGTCCATCATCACTGAAGGTCTGAAAGCCGTTGCTGCGGGCATGAACCCGATGGATCTGAAACGTGGTATCGACAAAGCTGTCGCTGCTGCAGTTGAAGAACTGAAAGCACTGTCCGTACCGTGCTCCGACTCTAAAGCTATTGCTCAGGTTGGTACCATCTCCGCTAACTCCGACGAAACCGTAGGTAAACTGATCGCTGAAGCGATGGACAAAGTCGGTAAAGAAGGCGTGATCACCGTTGAAGACGGTACCGGTCTGCAGGACGAACTGGACGTGGTTGAAGGTATGCAGTTCGACCGTGGCTACCTGTCTCCTTACTTCATCAACAAGCCGGAAACTGGCGCAGTAGAGCTGGAAAGCCCGTTCATCCTGCTGGCTGACAAGAAAATCTCCAACATCCGCGAAATGCTGCCGGTTCTGGAAGCTGTAGCGAAAGCAGGCAAACCGCTGCTGATCATCGCTGAAGATGTTGAAGGCGAAGCGCTGGCAACTCTGGTTGTTAACACCATGCGCGGTATCGTGAAAGTCGCTGCAGTTAAAGCACCAGGCTTCGGCGATCGTCGTAAAGCAATGCTGCAGGATATCGCTACCCTGACCGGTGGTACCGTTATCTCTGAAGAGATCGGTATGGAGCTGGAAAAAGCAACTCTGGAAGATCTGGGTCAGGCGAAACGCGTTGTTATCAACAAAGATACCACCACCATCATCGATGGCGTGGGCGATGAAGCTGCAATCCAGGGTCGCGTAACTCAGATTCGTCAGCAGATCGAAGAAGCAACTTCTGACTACGACCGTGAAAAACTGCAGGAGCGCGTAGCGAAACTGGCAGGCGGCGTTGCGGTAATCAAAGTTGGTGCTGCGACTGAAGTTGAAATGAAAGAGAAGAAAGCCCGCGTTGAAGATGCCTTGCACGCAACCCGTGCTGCGGTAGAAGAAGGCGTGGTTGCTGGTGGTGGTGTTGCGCTGATTCGCGTAGCGTCTAAAATTGCCGGCCTGAAAGGTCAGAACGAAGACCAGAACGTAGGTATCAAAGTTGCGCTGCGCGCAATGGAATCCCCACTGCGTCAAATCGTACTGAACTGCGGCGAAGAGCCGTCTGTAGTGGCTAACACCGTGAAAGCTGGTGACGGTAACTACGGTTACAACGCTGCAACTGAAGAATACGGCAACATGATCGACATGGGTATCCTGGATCCAACCAAAGTAACTCGTTCTGCTCTGCAGTACGCGGCTTCTGTTGCGGGTCTGATGATCACCACCGAGTGCATGGTTACCGACCTGCCGAAAGGCGATGCGCCTGACTTAGGTGCTGCCGGTATGGGTGGCATGGGTGGTATGGGCGGCATGATGTAATTGCCCACACCCTGCATCCTTCAGGCCGCAGATGCGTTGGCTGCGTTTGCTAACCCCAGTCACTTACTTGAGTAAGCTCCTGGGGATTAACAAACTGGCCGCCTTCCTGCAACCAGAATGATTTGGGTGCTCATCTCCCAGAATTGAGAAACCCTCGGGCAGAAATGTCCGGGGGTTTTTCTTTTGGTCATCTTTTTAGTATATGATTCAGCTACGGACAAAACGTCCAACTAATTGATTATGGGGAATGACATGCACGTGAAATATTTAGCAGGGATCGTTGGTGCCGCGCTACTGATGGCGGGTTGTAGCTCCAGCAACGAACTGAGTTCTGCCGGGCAAAGCGTACGTTTTGTTGAAGACAAGCCTGGTGCAGAGTGCCAATTGATAGGCACCGCAACCGGTAAGCAAAGCAACTGGCTTTCAGGCCAGCACGGCGAAGAGGGCGGCTCAATGCGTGGCGCAGCAAACGATCTGCGTAACCAGGCTGCGGCAATGGGCGGTAACGTGATTTATGGCGTCAGCAGCCCATCGCAGGGAATGCTGTCCAGCTTTGTTCCTACCGCCAGTGAGATGATTGGTCAGGTTTATAAGTGCCCTAACTGATTACACTTCATCCTTCAAGCTGCCTCTTTGTTGACTGCGCTATGAAACCCCAGTCACATAGTTATCTATGCTCCTGGGGATTTCTTCGCTTGCCGCCGCGATGCAGATTGAATGATTTTGTGTAATAAAGTGGCCTGGACAGGCTCATGCAATCGTAGGCCTGATAAGCGCAGCGCCATCAGGCATTCTGAGTTTTATGCGCAGACTGAACGCGTAAATGATGCAGTGCGCGCAGGCACTGATCCTGATTGAGCTTTTGCGCCTTATCACCCGTCAACGTTCTGACAAACACCTGGCACGGTACACCGGCAAGTTTTTTCAGCCGCGGGCTGAAGTCGAGAAGGCGGCGAGTAATGGCTTCGGCTTCTTTGCTACCGGAAAGGGCGCGAGTTTTCACTACCGAACCACAAAACTGGGCTTTTCCTTTATCATCTTTATAGCGGTAAATAATCGCCAGATAATGATTAAACAGGTTATGTTTCCATTCGGGTTGTGTATAAGAGTCGTATTCCAGATTGTCGTTTTGCTGACAATCAACATCGTACAGCGGCAGGAAATCCAGCAGCGATGTTATTCGTAGCGCGAGTTCTCTCATGCCAGCATTATTTATTGCGTGAATAATTGCATGCGCCAACACCTGAATCTGTAATTCATTAACCAGTAATTCGCATGTTTGTCCGTCATGTAACGTCAGAGAAAATGTTAAATTCTCGCCTTTGTCATCCACTAACATCAGCGAATTTATGCGACGGTTAATATCCGCATTTTTTAGTTCATCTTCCTGAATTGACGGAATATTCTCGTGCATTTTTTTGCTGGCTTTATCGCATGTCTTTTCATATTGCATACGCTCGTCTTTGTTTAGCTGAGAAATGGCGAACAGCCGGCTCTCCAGCGCGATAAGCAGGTCTCTAAGTCCAAGTGGAGAGAGAAAAAACAGCGACTCTTTATTTCTTGGTTCTTTAATCTTCAATGCCAAGGCAACAAATTCATTCTTTTGACGAATAACGCCGGTATTAACACCCTTAATACTTATAGCCATCAAAGGTTCTCCCTAACCATATATTTATTGAAAATCTAGATTTGACTTGATTTATATTTTTTGCAAATAACTAATTGCGCGCTGCGAGTTAAAATAGCACATATTAAAAGTGCGGCTCCACCTGCAGGGATATTAAATAATCGTGATCGATAGCGAGTGTCCGGAATCGGACACTCAATAATGGTTATTGTTGGCGTAACTGCAGGTCCAACGGCGTTTTACTTGGCTCTCCGCCAATTTCACGCGCCAGTTTGGGGACCATGTAACCGGAAACCAGTGTCAGCAGTTCACGCATAATGTGACGTGCTTCATCATCGCTGACCATAAAGTGGGCGGCACCCTGTACTTTATCCAGCACGTGCAGGTAATAGGGCATCACACCGGCATCAAATAGTGCGTTGCTAAGGTTAGCCAGGGTTTGTGCGTTATCGTTCACGCCACGCAGCAATACGCTTTGGTTGAGTAGCGTAACGCCCGCGGCGCGCAGACTACCCATCGCCTGGCGAAACGTCTCATCAACTTCATTGGCATGGTTAATGTGATTGACCAGCAGAATCTGCAGAGAGGAGCGCGCAAAACGTTCGACCAGTCCTTCGGTAATGCGCGCAGGGATCACTATCGGCAAACGGCTGTGAATACGCAGGCGTTTAATGTGCGGAATGGCTTCCAGTTGCGTGAGCAACCAGTCCAGTTCGTGGTCTTTGGCCATTAACGGATCGCCACCAGAGAAGATGATTTCATCCAGCTCAGGATGCGCGGTAATGTAGTCGAGAGCGACCTGCCAGTTGCGCTTATTGCCTTGGTTTTCGGCATATGGGAAGTGTCGACGGAAGCAATAGCGACAATTCACCGCACAACCGCCTTTGACCAGCAACAGTGCCCGATTGCGATATTTATGCAGCAGACCGGGAACCACACTGTGCTGTTCTTCCAGCGGGTCGGTTGAGTAGCCTGGCGCGGCAACAAACTCTTCCTGGGAGGTAAGTACCTGACGCAAAAGCGGATCGTCCGGGTTACCTTTCTCCATGCGGGCAATAAACGCGCGCGGCACGCGCAGGGCGAAAAGCCGTCTCGCGTCGCGTCCGGCCAACAGTTTTTCATCTGCGTCTATATTCAAAAGATGCAGAAGTTCATCGGGATCGGTCACAACATCGGCAAGTTGCGATAACCAATCTTCTCTGGATGGGGTATTTAGGGTTACAATATGCGCCATTTTGTGGCTTAGCTACCAGTTAACAATTTTCAGAGGGCCTTATGGCAACGTACTATAGCAACGATTTTCGTGCTGGTCTTAAAATCATGTTGGACGGCGAACCTTATGCGGTTGAAGCCAGCGAATTCGTTAAACCAGGTAAAGGCCAGGCGTTTGCGCGCGTTAAGCTGCGTCGCCTGCTGACCGGTACTCGCGTAGAGAAAACCTTCAAGTCTACTGACTCCGCTGAAGGCGCAGACGTAGCCGACATGAACCTGACTTTCCTGTATAGCGACGGTGAGTTCTGGCACTTTATGAATAACACCACTTTCGAACAGCTGGCTGCTGACGAGAAAGCGGTAGGCGATAACGCTAAATGGCTGCTGGACCAGGCTGAATGCATCGTGACCCTGTGGAACGGTCAGCCGATCTCCGTAACTCCGCCGAACTTCGTTGAGCTGGAAGTTGTTGAAACCGACCCAGGTCTGAAAGGCGATACCGCTGGTACTGGCGGCAAACCGGCTACCCTGTCTACCGGCGCAGTCGTTAAAGTTCCGCTGTTCGTACAGATCGGCGAAGTGATCAAAGTGGATACCCGCTCCGGCGAATACGTTTCTCGCGTAAAATAAGTCTTCCATTTGATCTTATGGCGCAGGTTGCTGCGCCATACTTTTTCCAGGGCAGGAATGATGAAACGTCTTCTCGGTCTTGTAATGCTACTCCTTTTCACCAGCACCCTCCTGACGGGATGCAATACCGCGCGCGGCTTCGGTGAAGACATAAAACATCTTGGCAATTCAATTTCTCACGCCGCCAGCTAATCCTTTCATATAGTCTTAAAAACGGTTGTTTATCCATCACACTCCCGGATCTTGTCTATTATTAAGTAGCTATACACAAACAATATTGGCTAGAAAAGGAAGACGTTATGGTTAAGAAGACAATTGCTGCGATCTTTTCTGTGTTGGTACTTTCTTCCGTTTTAACCGCGTGTAATACCACACGAGGCGTAGGACAGGATATTTCTGAAGGCGGTAGCGCCATTTCTGGTGCAGCGACAAAAGCTCAGCAATAATGAAGAACGGTACGACGTCGTGTCGTACCGTTAATCACCCTTCCCTGGGAGTGAAAGGAACGGCGAGAAGCGGTTCCCCAGGTGCAGTTTCATACGGATATTCCGCTTATAGGTGTAGACCGTTTTGCCATGAATGCTGAGCGCGGCGGCAATGGCATTGTTACTCACACCATCCATCCACATTGATAATACTTTCTCCTCCTGCGGCGTAAGCAAAGGCGTGGCATTTTTGGCTATTTCTAATGCGGGGCGAACCTGAAGCGCTTCCTGAATTGTGTGGGAGAGTGTGTTCAGCGTGGTGTGCTTGGTCAAGACCGAATGGGCTACGGATTGAGAGGGCACGATGGGGGCATGCTGTCTGTCTGCTGATTGCAGTAAAATTAGTGGGATGACGCCACAACTCATAAAAAAAGGTTTAATTGGCGGACTGGAGTGCGTCTCGCTAATAAAACTGTATAAATCCGCGATCACCAGATGCGGTTTCCATTGCAAAATATGCTCTTTTGCTAACAGGAGATTATTGATTCCTGATACCAGAAATGAGGAGCTGAACCTGCCAGAATGATTAAGCAAGGCCTCTATCCCTGTGCGGGTAAAGTGGCACCGGTCAATCACTAAAATTTTAAGCATAAACGTTTCGCATTCAGAAGAGGGGCAATCGACTTTCTGGTTTCAGAAAGCCCTTCATCATAGAGAACTCCGATGAGTGCCAAATGCGGGAACTACGCCGCTAATTATGCTTAATTCTTGCTTTTAGCAGGCAGTGAATAAAAAGGTTGAAATTCATTTTCTTCCGGGCAAAAATGCCATTTCACACATCAGCTTTGCAGGACGACCTGCAAACGCTTCTTTCACCGGGGACGGCCCCATTGTTCTGGAGCCTGATATGTCCTGGATCGTTTTATTAATTGCAGGTTTGCTCGAAGTCGTCTGGGCGATTGGCCTGAAATACACCCACGGTTTTACGCGTCTTACGCCAAGCATTATCACTATTGCGGCGATGATCGTCAGTATCGCCATGCTCTCCTGGGCAATGCGCACGTTGCCTGTAGGAACCGCTTATGCGGTCTGGACCGGTATTGGCGCTGTTGGGGCGGCCATTACAGGAATTTTGCTGCTGGGTGAGTCTGCCAGCCCGGCACGTTTGCTGAGCCTTGGGCTGATCGTTGCTGGCATTATTGGTCTGAAGCTGAGCACTCACTAAGCGCCGGGCTGTTTCACCCAAATCAGTTTATTCACCTCAAACCCTTCCCGGGTCGCGATGGCTAACATTTGCTGTTTCATTTCATCTGAAATAGTAGGGGTCCGTGAAAGGATCCACAGGTAGTCGCGATCCGGACCACAAACCAGCGCGTGACGATATTCCCGGTCGAGTGCAATTACGTTATACCCGCCATAGAAGGGGCCGAAGAACGAAACCTTAAGCGCGGCTCTGCTTGGGTCGCCGGTGAAATAGGCTTTCCCTTCCGTTTTCTGCCACATCTCCCTGTCAGGGTTATAGCCCTTATTAATAACGTTGATGCCGCCGTCGTCGCGCAAGCTGTACGTTGCGGTCACTTTATCCAACCCGCGCTCGAAACGATGGTCGAAGCGCGCAATTTCATACCAGGTTCCCAGATAGCGTTTGGCATCAAAGTTATTTACCACGGTAACGCCTTTCGGCGGTGTCGGGGAGCTGCACGCGACAACCAGGAATGCAGCCGTAACTGCAGCAACGACGGGCAAAATGCGCATGGGATTTTCCTTGCTGTATTTTTGTTAAGTGTAGATGACAACAGGAAAAAAAGAGAAAGAAAGGAGGCCCAATATCCTGGGCCTCATCGTCAGTTATTGCAGCTTTTCAAGAATGCGCCAGGCCGCCTCGACACGGACAGGGTTAGGATAGCTTTTGTTTGCCAGCATCACGATGCCAAGGTTTTTTTCTGGAACGAAGGCTACGTAGCTGCCAAATCCACCAGTGGAGCCCGTTTTATGCACCCATGAGGCTTTCACTGCGGGGGCGGGCGGGTTTACCTCAACGGCGGGAAGCGCTGCCAATGCCACTTTGCTGTCGCTGCCGTTGATGATCGAATCAGCTTTCAGCGGCCAGTTCAGCATCTCCCAGCCTAATCCCTGGTACATATCGCCAATACGCCAGTAGCGAGACTGCGCAAGCGCAATGCCCTGCTGGAGCGTTTTCTCCTGAACGTGGCTGGCATCCATGTTGGCCTGAACCCAGCGGGCCATATCAATAACGCTGGATTTCACGCCATAGGCTTCGGCGTCAAGTTGTCCCGGAGAAACGTGTACGGGCTTCCCTTCGCGATAGCCCCAGGCATAATCTTTTTGTTCGTTCTGCGGAACCGTAATCCAGGTATGCGCCAGTTTTAATGGTTGCAGGACGCGTCTGGTCATTGCCTCTTCGTAACTCATTCCTGAGGGTTTCACCGCCAGCGCGCCAAACAGACCAATGCTGGAGTTAGCGTAAAGTCGCTTAGCGCCCGGAGTCCATTGCGGCTGCCAGTTTTGATAAAAATGCAGTAATGCGGCTTTATCCCTAACGTCATCGGGGATCTGCAGCGGTAGGCCGCCTGCCGTATAGGTGGCTAAGTGCAGCAGGCGGATACCCTGCCACTGTTTGCCTGTCAGTTCTGGCCAGTATTTCGTGACCGGATCGCTGAGCTTAATTTCGCCGCGGGCGATAGCATCGCCGCCCAACACGCCGTTAAACGTCTTACTAACCGATCCTAGCTCAAACAGCGTTTGCTGCGTGACTGGGTGGTTATTGGCGATATCGGCTTTACCCCAGGTGAAATAATAGGGTTTTCCCTGGTAGATAACGGCAACGGCCATACCCGGAATAGCCTGCTCCTGCATCAACGGGGTGATGGTGCGATTAACGATATCGGCAATCTGTTGTTCTGTTTTTGCGGCAGCAAATGTGGAGAAAGAGGCTGTCAGCAGCAGAGCGCAGCATAACGATTTTTTCATCATGAAATCAGTTCCGTAATTAAAAGCAAAAAGGTGTCCGGGCCCGTCAGACGCAATCAGTGTGTTTGATTTGCACCGTGTTGACAAACGGTTAAATTTAGCAGCAGATATAAGTTTTTCTAACAGGCCGGATGATGACGCGTAGCTATATCCCTCTTAACTCGCTGCGGGCTTTTGAAGCCGCCGCCAGACATCTCAGTTTTACCCGCGCCGCGATTGAGCTCAACGTGACGCATTCTGCCATCAGTCAGCATGTAAAAGCGCTGGAGCAGCAGCTAAATTGTCAGCTTTTTGTGCGCGGTTCTCGTGGATTAATGTTGACGACTGAAGGGGAAAGTCTGTTACCTGTACTTAATGACTCTTTCGATCGTATGGCGGGGATGCTGGATCGTTTTGCTACCAAACACACCCAGGAAAAACTTAAAATTGGCGTGGTGGGGACCTTTGCGGTTGGGTGTCTGTTTCCTCTACTGGGCGATTTTAAGCGCAGTTACCCGCATGTTGATTTGCATATTTCTACCCATAATAACCGCGTGGATCCCGCTGCCGAAGGGCTGGATTATACCATTCGCTACGGAGGGGGAGCTTGGCACGATACCGACGCGCAATATTTATGTAGCGCGCTGATGTCTCCACTGTGTTCGCCAACATTGGCTTCGCAGATTCAAACGCCTGCGGACATCCTGAAATTTCCGTTATTACGATCGTATCGGCGGGATGAATGGACGCTTTGGATGCAGGCCGCCGGAGAGGCGCCTCCGTCACCGACGCACAACGTGGTGGTGTTTGATTCGTCCGTCACCATGCTGGAAGCCGCGCAGGCGGGGATCGGTGTGGCAATTGCGCCAGTCAGAATGTTCACGCATTTACTCAGTAGGGAACGAATCGTTCAACCGTTTTTAACGCAGATTGATTTGGGAAGTTACTGGATAACGCGTTTGCAATCGCGTCCGGAGACACCCGCGATGCGTGAATTTTCCCGTTGGTTGACAGGAGTGCTGCACAAATAAAAAGGCCCGCCAATGGCGGGCCTGATTATTAACGCATGTACTTAGATGGTCAGAATACCAATAGCCGTTACAACGGTCAGGATTGCTGCCAGTCCGTAGAATACCCATTTGCCAGCAGGCACGTGGATTTTCAGGTCATGCATCGCGTGGTGCATACGGTGTAAACCACACCACAGCGGCAGAACGATCATCAGGAACAGAAACGCACGTCCGATGAAGCTCTGAGCGAATGCCAGTACGCGTTCATAGCTGAAAGCATCAGGAACAAAGCCCAGCGGCAGCATAATGCCTACCAGCAGGATCATTACCGGCGCAATGATTGCGCTCCACATACCGCCTGCACCAAACAGGCCCCAGAATACGGGTTCGTCAGAGCGTTTTGGATTTGGATTAATCATTCCGGACTCCTTACCAGAACAGGGCAACAAACAGTATGACTACTGTCGCAACCACAGTAACTGCCCAGAGACCTTTGATGATCGGCTCTGGCCCCATTTTTTCGTCTTTTACGATGATGTTGGCAGCTTTTGGCGCCAGCTCAAACCAGGTTTTGGTATGCAGCAGCGCTGCTGCCAGGGCGATAATGTTAAGGATTACCACCACCGGGTTTTGCAAAAAGGCGACAAAGCCCATCCAGGACTCTGCACCATGCTTGAGTGCAAACAGGCCGATAATCAGTTCAATGCTGAACCAGACTGCCGGAACCGCCGTGCCTTCACGCAGCATGTAAAAACGATAAAATGGCAGCTTTTTCCACCAGGTGGACGTCATTGGCCGCACATAGGCTTTACGTTTAGTCGTCATCGTGCACTCCTTAGCGTGGTTTCAGGGTAGCGATAAGAAAGTCTTTTGAACTTTCAACTTTACCCTGCTGAATGGCCGCAGCCGGATCGACGTGTTTCGGGCAGACTTCGGAGCAGTAGCCCACGAAAGTACAGGTCCAGACGCCGTTCGGGCTGTTCAACTGAGCCATACGCTCCTTCTTACCGTGGTCGCGGCTATCTTCGTTGTAACGATGCGCCAGCGTAATCGCAGCCGGTCCAATGAACTCAGGGTTCAGGCCGAACTGCGGACACGCTGCATAGCACAGACCACAGTTGATGCAACCGGAGAACTGATGATACTTCGCCATCTGCGCCGGAGTCTGGGTGTTTGGACCCTGATCCGGTGTACGCGGGTTACCGATAATGTACGGTTTGATCGCTTCCAGGCTTTCGATAAAGTGCGTCATGTCGACGACCAGATCGCGCTCAATCGGGAAGTTGCCCAGCGCTTCAACCTTCATGCCGTTGGTGTAATCACGCAGGAAGGTTTTGCACGCCAGTTTCGGTACATTGTTGACCATCATGCCGCAGGAGCCGCAGATCGCCATACGGCAGGACCAGCGGTAGCTCAGGTCCGGTGCCAGGTTATCCTTGATGTAGCCCAGCGCATCCAGCAGTGACGTGGTTTCATCATAAGGAACTTCGTAGAAAGCACTGTGCGGCGCGGTATCGGTTTCCGGGTTATAGCGCACCACCTCAACTTTCAGGTTTTTCATCTCAGCCATTCGCCTTCTCCTTCTTATCGGCTGCTTCCGCTTCGCCACCGTAAACACGTTTAGCCGGTGGCAGAGTGGTGATTTTCACGTCGCTGTATTCCAGGCGAGTCGTGCCGTCAGCATCGCGGAAGGCGAGGGTGTGTTTGAGGAAGTTCACATCGTCACGCTCGGTGCAGCCTTCATCCAGACGCTGATGCGCGCCGCGGGATTCTTTACGCGCCAGAGCGGAGTGCGCCATACATTCAGCAACGTTCAGACCGTGACCCAGTTCGATGGTATACAGCAGGTCGGTGTTGAAGACGCTGGAGGTATCAGTGATACGTACGCGCTTGAAGCGTTCCTGCAGTTCCGCCAGCTTATCAACGGTTTTCTGCATGAGTTCCGGCGTACGGTAGATACCGCAACCTTCTTCCATGGACAGGCCCATTTCGTCACGGATCTTAGACCAGTTTTCGTTACCTTCCTGGTTAACCAGATCTTTCAGACGTTTTTCAACGCCAGCAACCTGTGCATCAAGAGCGGCACTGTTTGCAGCGCCAGCCGTTGCAGCGCGTTCTGCAGCCTGCTCACCGGCCATACGACCGAAGACCACCAGTTCAGCCAGGGAGTTAGAGCCCAGACGGTTAGCGCCATGCAGACCAACAGAGGAACATTCGCCGACAGCGAACAGACCTTTAATGCGGGTTTCACAGTGCTGATCGGTTTCGATACCGCCCATGGTGTAGTGCGCGGTCGGACGTACCGGGATCGGCTCTTTAACCGGATCGACACCCACGTAAGCTTTCGCCAGTTCGCAGATGAACGGTAAACGTTCGAGCAGTTTTTTCTCTCCGAGGTGACGCAGGTCGAGGTGAACCACATCGCCACGCGGAGTGGAAATGGTGTTGCCTTTGCGCCATTCGTGCCAGAACGCCTGAGAAACTTTGTCGCGCGGACCGAGTTCCATGTATTTGTTTTTTGGCTCGCCCAGCGGGGTTTCCGGACCCATGCCGTAGTCTTGCAGATAACGGTAGCCGTTTTTGTTAACCAGAATACCGCCTTCACCACGGCAGCCTTCAGTCATCAGGATACCGGAGCCTGGCAGACCTGTTGGGTGATACTGAACGAATTCCATATCACGCAGCGGAACGCCGTGGCTCAGCGCCATGCCCATACCGTCGCCGGTTACGATGCCGCCGTTGGTGTTGTAACGGTAAACACGACCTGCGCCGCCCGTTGCCATCACGACAGCGTTAGCACGGATTTGCACCAGCGTGCCTTCCATCATGTTCATGGCAACCAGACCACGAGCATGGCCATCGTCAACCAGGATATCCAGAACGAAGTGTTCGTCAAAGCGCTGAATCTGCGGGAACTGCAAAGATGTTTGGAACAGCGTATGCAGCATGTGGAAGCCGGTCTTATCCGCGGCAAACCAGGTACGCTCGATTTTCATGCCGCCGAAGCGACGTACGTTGACGCTACCGTCTTCACGACGGCTCCATGGGCAGCCCCATTGTTCCAGTTGCGTCATTTCAGTTGGGCAGTGGTGGACAAAGTAATCCACGACATCCTGCTCACACAGCCAGTCTCCGCCTGCTACCGTATCGTGAAAATGGTAGTCAAAGCTGTCATGATCCTGCGCGACAGCAGCAGAGCCGCCTTCGGCAGCAACGGTATGGCTGCGCATTGGGTACACTTTTGAGATCAGTGCGATTTTAGCGTTGGGATTTGCTTGTGCGGCAGCAATTGCAGCACGTAATCCCGCGCCACCGGCGCCTATAATGGCAAGATCGGCTTGAAAGGTTTGCACGACATTCCTCCAGATT
Source organism: Citrobacter sp. Cpo109 (assembly GCF_030332565.1). Classification (NCBI taxonomy): domain Bacteria; kingdom Pseudomonadati; phylum Pseudomonadota; class Gammaproteobacteria; order Enterobacterales; family Enterobacteriaceae; genus Citrobacter; species Citrobacter sp. Cpo109. Next base: position 475,168 of record NZ_JAOWHQ010000071.1, on the reverse strand, counting down.
GTTGTTATTTCATCCCTGCCTGAATCAGATGCTTCATCGGCTTCAAACAGGTTATGAACGCGTTTCCACTGCTCCTTTATAGGTACAATAGTATAGTCTTAGGGATGTGCGGGAAATTTGACGTGTTCGATTTTTTTAGCGTATCAGAGGGGGGAATTATCATTGAATTTGATTAATTTAATTACTAAACCACCCTGTGTCGCTTTTTTTATCCAATTGCCAGTGCTGATTACTGGTGCGCGAAATTTGTCTCGTTAGCGCGATACGAGTAGACTTCGTGCCCTTGTCTTAAATCGGAGAAACAACCATGAGCGAAACGGCAACCTGGCAGCCGAGCGCGTCCATCCCCAATCTGTTGAAACGTGCAGCAATTATAGCGGAGATTCGCCGCTTTTTTGCCGATCGTGGCGTGCTTGAGGTTGAGACCCCTTGTATGAGTCAGGCAACGGTGACGGACATCCATCTGTTCCCGTTCGAAACGCGTTTCGTCGGCCCTGGGCACTCCCAGGGAATGAATCTCTATTTAATGACCAGCCCTGAATACCATATGAAGCGCCTGCTGGTGGCAGGGTGCGGCCCGGTGTATCAATTATGCCGCAGCTTCCGTAATGAAGAGATGGGGCGTCATCACAACCCTGAATTCACCATGCTTGAGTGGTATCGTCCGCATTACGATATGTATCGCCTGATGAATGAAGTGGATGATTTGCTCCAGCAGGTGTTGGACTGTTCGCCTGCGGAAAGCCTTTCTTACCAGCAGGCCTTTCAGCGCCATCTGGAGATTGACCCGCTGTCTGCGGATAAAACCCAACTGCGGGAAGCGGCGGCGAAATTGGATCTCAGCAATATCGCTGATACCGAAGAAGACCGGGATACCTTACTGCAACTGCTGTTTACGATGGGCGTTGAACCGCATATTGGTAAAGACAAACCGACGTTTGTGTATCATTTCCCGGCCAGCCAGGCATCACTGGCGCAAATCAGTACCGAAGATCACCGCGTGGCTGAACGTTTCGAGGTTTATTACAAAGGTATTGAGCTGGCGAATGGTTTCCATGAATTGACCGACGCGCGCGAACAGCAGCAGCGATTTGAACAGGATAACCGCAAACGCGCCGCACGTGGCCTGCCGCAGCAACCTATCGATACCAACCTGCTGGAAGCGCTGAAAGTGGGCATGCCGGATTGCTCAGGCGTGGCGCTGGGTGTTGACCGTCTGGTGATGCTCGCGCTGGGCGCAGAGAGCCTGGCCGAGGTAATCGCATTTACCGTCGATCGCGCATAACTTACTCTTCTGCAATACAAAGTGGCGGCTTAATCGCCACTTTGTAGCATATTTTTTCATTTCCCCTCTAATAGCCACAATTTACACCTGGATATTTGATATCGTTTAGGTATCAATTCTGTGTTGATTTTTTTATCGCTGAACTCTGCAAAGAGAGCAGTGCCAACCGGTGAGCGGCGTTTGTTAAACGCTTGCCAGAGTAAGGGATGGTTTAATGACCCAAACAATAAAAAAGATGAGCCTGATAGGTCTCATTCTCATGATATTTACGTCAGTTTTCGGTTTTGCTAATAGCCCCTCCGCGTTCTATTTAATGGGGTATAGTGCAATACCGTGGTATATATTTTCTGCATTATTATTCTTTATTCCATTTGCTTTAATGATGGCGGAAATGGGTTCTGCCTATCGGAAAGAAGAGGGGGGAATCTATTCGTGGATGAATAATAGCGTTGGACCGCGTTATGCGTTTATCGGCACGTTTATGTGGTTTTCTTCTTATGTGATATGGATGGTAAGCACTGCGGCGAAAGTCTGGGTACCTTTTTCAACCTTCTTGTTTGGCGCAGACATGACGCAGCACTGGCGTATTGCAGGGCTTGAGCCTACGCAGGTTGTCGGGTTGCTCGCCGTCGGTTGGATGATCCTGGTGACCTGCGTGGCATCCCGGGGTATTAATAAGATTGCGCGTATTACGGCTGTAGGTGGAATTGCCGTAATGTGTCTTAATTTAGTTCTGTTGTTAGTGAGTGTCGCTATTTTGTTATTAACTGGTGGCCACTTTGCACAGGATATTAATTTCATCACTTCGCCTAATCCCGGATATCAGTCCGGACTGGCAATGTTGTCATTTGTTGTGTTTGCCATTTTTGCTTACGGCGGAATTGAAGCTGTGGGGGGACTGGTTGATAAAACAGAAAAACCAGAAAAGAACTTTGCTAAAGGCATTGTTTTTGCCGCTATTGTCATTTCTGTTGGTTATTCACTGGCCATCTTTTTATGGGGCGTTAGCACTAACTGGCAGCAGGTATTAAGTAATAGCTCAGTTAACCTCGGGAATATTACCTATATCCTGATGAAAAGCCTCGGAATGACGTTGGGTAATGCGCTACATCTTTCCCCTGATGCCGCAATGGTGATGGGCGTATGGTTTGCACGTATTACCGGGCTTTCCATGTTCCTTGCCTACACCGGCGCTTTTTTCACCCTCAGCTACTCACCGCTGAAAGCGATTATTCAGGGCACGCCGAAGGCGTTGTGGCCCGCGCCGATGACCAAACTGAATGCCGTAGGGATGCCGACGACGGCAATGTGGTTACAGTGCCTGCTGGTGAGCCTGTTTATCCTGTTGGTTTCATTTGGTGGCGATACGGCTTCAGCGTTCTATAACAAACTGACGCTGATGGCGAACGTCTCGATGACGCTGCCGTATCTGTTCCTGGCGCTGGCGTTTCCGTTCTTTAAATCCCATCCGGGTCTGGAAAGGCCGTTTGTTGTGTTTAAAACCCGAGCGGCGACGTTGCTGGCAACGGGAGTGGTCGTGCTGGTGGTGACGTTTGCCAACGTGTTCACTATCATCCAGCCGGTAATTGAAGCCGGAGACTGGAACAGCGCACTGTGGATGACCGGCGGTCCGATCTTCTTCTCACTGCTGGCGATGGCGATTTATCAGAACTACAGCCGTCGCACGATCAACGAGCCTGAGTGGGCGGTGGAATAAACGACCTGCCTAACCCGGCCTACAAAGTAGCATCTTCGTAGGCCGGATTAGACCCAACGGGTCGCCATCCGGCATTTCTTGCCCGCATTGTGCGTTACAAACTCCCTGCCGGGCGACTACCTCTTCCTGCAGAACTTAATGTTCTCCCTGTTTGCTTACCGCCGAGGCTCTCCAGACGCATCTGGAACGGAGGGAACGGCATATCAATACCGTGCTCGCGGAAGCCTGCCAGAATCAGTTGGTGGATTTCATGGCGCAGCGGCATGCGATGCCCCATCTCTGCGGCATAAATACGCAGTTCGAAGATTTGAATCCCCTGCTGCAGGTCAACCAGAAAGACTTCAGGTGCCGGATTATCGATAACCAGAGAACAGCGCTGCGCGGCAGTCAGCAGGATCTGCGTAACCTCCTCGCTGTTCGCCTCCGACGGTGCCGGGATGGTTAACACCACACGGGTAACGGAATCGGATAACGACCAGTTGATAAACTGTTCGGTGATAAAGGCTTTGTTGGGCACGATGATCTCTTTGCGGTCCCAGTCGCTGATAGTGGTGGCACGGGTATTAATCTTCGTCACGCTACCGGTAAGATCGCGAATCGTCACCGTGTCGCCAATGCGGATTGGTTTTTCAAACAGGATTATCAGGCCGGAAATAAAGTTGGCGAAGATCTCCTGCAAACCAAAGCCCAGACCGACACCGAGAGCCGCCACCAGCCATTGCAGTTTGGACCATTCAATACCGATCATCGAGAAGCCAACCAGACCGCCAATCAGCATCAGCAGATACTTGGTGATGGTGGTGATGGCATAACCGGTACCGGGGGTTAAATCAAGATGTTGCAGTAGTGCCAGCTCCAGCAACGCGGGCAGGTTGCGTACTAACTGGGTGGTGATGATAAACACCAGAATCGCGATAAGCACTGCGCCCAGCGTTATCGGTTCTAAGCTTTCCACGCCCTGAACCGTGGAGGTGACATCCCACAACGAGATGTTTTCCAGGAAGCCGAAAGCGGAATGAATTTCTGACCACAGTACAATGACCGAGAGCAGGGCGATAAGCATCAGGATAGAACGCACCAGGCGCAGTGATTGTGCGCTGATAGCATCCAAATCCACTTCGCTTTCATCAACGTCAATCGCGCCTTCAAGGCTGGTGGAATGCGGTGGTTCTTCTTCGCCTCGCGCGCGCTGCGCCAGCATTTCAGCGCGTCGATGCTTGGCGCGGTCAAACGCCAGGCGGCGGCGCTGAATTAGCATCCAACGGCGGATAACGTGATACACCACCAGTAATAAGAACCAAATCGCTACGGACGTTTCAAGACGCGCCAGCAAGGCTTGTGACGTAGCGAGATAGCCCACCGCTGCGGCGAGAATAGCAATCAGCGGCGCACCCATCAGCAAATTCCATAGCATGCTGTTGACCATGTTATCGCTGTTGCCCTCTTTATCGAGGTACAGCGGTATCCCGGCGCGTTTAAGGCTCAGGGTTACGACAGCCAGCGCACCGCAAATCAGAATAAAGCACAGACGCCCCAGTGAGGCGGAGAATTCCCGGTCATTGAGGTTATCAAACATAATCACCGCCATGATCAACGGGACAATCAGCCCGATGCTCATCAGGTAATAGTGCATGGCTTTCGCGACGCGGTTCCGCGGCCAGCCAAAGTGGGCAATAAACAGACCGTTGGGACGCGCAAAGGTAGCGCAGATCATTACCGCCCACAGCATGGGCACCGTGGCGGTAACGCCATCGCCGATCGCGACAGCCAACGGATAAGGCCAGGCTTCCTGCAATCCGTAACCGAGCGTTGCCCACAGCACTGGCAACGGCGAAGCGACGAGTATTGACCAGAATACCGTGCGTATTGTCAGCCAGAAGTGGTCCTGGGTGACTTTCCCGACCCGCGCGGACGAGCGTTCAAGGAAACGGGTGAAGTGCTTGCGCGAAGAGAGGCTAAAGCCAACCAGCACCAACGCCGCGAACAGCGGTAGCAGCGTTTCTTTGCTGGTCAGCATCATGATGCTGGCCTGGCCCAACTGATTAAACGTATCTAATGAAATCAGACGCCGCAGATCCTGAACTATGTCGACAGGCCAGGAGAGGGAGATAGGGCTAACGTCTGACGTCCAGAACAGGTAGCGGTGCGTCGCTTCGTTGACCTCTTTTAGCGCATCTTCCAGTTGGCTGTTGGAAACTTTGAGCTTGGTCAGCTCAAGGATCAGCGTATCGCCACCCTGTAACAATGAGTTCAGCAGCTCACGCTGGGTCCGTAGCTGGGCGTTGAGGATGCTGCTCTGTTCAGCGGTCAGCGGTTGTCCATCGGCCTGATGAATCTGACGCAGCTGCGGCTGTTTGTTGAGGAGATCCTCATAGCGCATGCGGTGTACGCGAAGCTGCGCCATTTCGGTATCCAACTGCTGAGGTTTAGGCATTTCCGGCAGACGGGATACCTGCGCTCGCAGCGCTTCTCCCAGCATATTTGAAACCCCAAGCCACTGAGACTGCTCTCGCAGCGTATTCAATGCCTGACGCACCTGCAGTGTTTGGCTGGCGGCCTGACGCTGCTGCGAAGCGACCAGGTCCATACGCTGTGCTTGCTGGTTTAAGGCCTGAGACAGCTCGCGGTTCACCTTGAACTGGTCGACAATGCCTTCCGGCAGTCCCGCGCTGTTTTCCGCCAGCAGTTCGGTGCTTTCCAGCGCTCGCTCAGCTTCACGCTGACGTTGACTGTTGAGTTGATTGCGCAAAGCCTGAAGGTAAGTGTCGAGTTGTTGACTCTGTTTTTCCGCCAGTTCGGAGCGCATACGCGCCAGTTCCTGACGGTTATTGGCAGAAAGCTGCGCCAGCTCCAGTTCATCGACCTGGGCTTTAAGTTTGGCGGATTCAGCCTGCATCGCCTGATTCTGTGCGGAATTGCCGTTGGCGGTACCAATGCGTCGCTCAAGCTCATTGAGCTGGCGGCGGGCATCGGTTTGCTGTTGAGGAAGCTGGCTTAACGAGTCGGCGATTTCCCGGGCGCGATCCTGCTCCTGCTGGGCCTGACGACTCTTTTCCAGCAGTTGGCTGCTAACCTGGAGGATCTCCTGGTTTAACGCATCGGTAGTGAGTCCGGTTGGCACATTGCGCGGTTCATCACGCAGGTTGCTAAGCTGCGCGCGTAACGTTGCGGACAGCTTGGGGAAGTTATCAATAACTTGCTGGTATTGCTGGGCGCGCTCGAGAGAGCCTTTACGCTCCTCAAGGGCATTCAGCGCGGACTGGAGCGCCTCAACGGTTTCTGGCTGAGCGGGTTTTGCCGCCTTTGCTTGCTCCAGTTCCTGGGTGAGTTGTTTGGCATCGGGGGCCGTCGCAGCGTACGCCCCCAGGCTGAGGCACCAGGCCATCAGAAAAGTGATAATCAGGCGCACAGCAGCGATTCCTATGTTTAACTTTCGTCTTTTTTGTCGTCAACCAGCGGGCTGGCATCGTGTTCTGCTTCGATCTCTTCTTTCGCCAGCGGGGCCGGTTCTGCCTCTGGTGTCACGAAAGTCTCGGTCGAGATGGCCATTGGCTGGCCGATTTTAGTCACGGACAGATCCTGCAATTGCTCAACCAGGTTAACTTTGCCAGGTGCGAACAGGTTGATGACGGTGGAACCGAGCTTAAAGCGGCCCATTTCCTGACCTTTCAACAGCGCCACCGACCCTTCGCTTTCGCCTTCCGGCCAGGTCCAGCGCTTGATGACGCCTTCTCGTGGTGGGGTAATGGTGCCAGCCCATGTGGTTTCAATGCTGCCGACGATGGTCGCGCCGACCAGAATCTGCACCATCGGGCCAAATTCGGTATCAAACAGACAGATTACACGTTCGTTGCGGGCAAACAGGTTCGGTACGTTTTGCGCAGTCAGGATGTTTACAGAGAAGAGATCGCCCGGCACGTACATCATTTCACGCAGGATACCGTTACACGGCATGTGTACACGGTGGTAATCGCGTGGAGACAAGTAAGTGGTTACAAACGTACCGTTGCGGAATTTATCCGCCATCTGGTAGTTGCCAGCCAGCAGCGCTTCAAGGGTATAGCTGTGCCCTTTAGCCTGCAGCAGTTTGTCTTCTTCGATGTTACCTAACTGGTTGATCACGCCGTCAGCGGGCATGACCAGTACGTTTGGATCGGTGTTAATCGGGCGAGCATCGTCGCGCAGCGGGCGAACAAAGAAGTCGTTAAAGGTGCGATAGCTGGCGGTGTCCGGCTTTTGCGCCTCTTTCATATCGACCTTGTAATATTTCACGAACAGATCGATAACCAGTTTGGTCAGCCATCCCGCTCGTTTGCTCGCACCCCAACCCGCCAGGCGAGTGAGCCATAGTTTCGGCAGAATGTATTGTAGCGAAAGCTTAAATGAGTTTAACAAGGTAGCCTCCAGGCCATAATTTGTTCCCGATCCGGCATACGGGCCGGATCCTGAAAAAAGGGGGACGATTCTAGCGATGCTTAGCTTAGTTGTCAGTTGTCTGTATCAGAAAAGTTTTTACGCGTTTTTACCTGCGCCATGCTTTCCAGGATGCGGTGATAATTTTCAAACCGGGTTTCGGCTATGGCCCCTTTTTCTACAGCCTCACGGATAGCGCAGCCTGGATCGGTATCATGCTTGCAGTCGCGGTATTTGCAATGGCCCAGATAGTCATGAAATTCGACAAAGCCATGCGTGATTTGTTCCGGCTCCAGATGCCACAGTCCAAACTCACGCACGCCAGGGGAGTCAATAACGTCGCCGCCGTGCGGGAAATGATACAGGCGAGAGGCCGTGGTGGTGTGCTGTCCAAGGCCGGAGTTGTCAGAGACATCATTGGTCAGGATCTCTTCCTGCAGGCCGAGGAGATTATTGAGCAGGCTGGATTTACCTACGCCCGATTGACCGGCAAAAATGCTGATGCGATCGGTTAATGCTTTTTCAAGCGGTTTTAGGCCGTCTTTTGTGCGGCTTGATACCAACAACACCCGATAGCCAATGTTGCGATAGATATCCATCTGTTCGTTAACGAAGGCCATGCCTTCATCATCCAGCAGATCGATCTTATTCAGCACGATAATCGGTTCAACGTGTAGCGTTTCGCAGGCTACCAGATACCGGTCGATAATATTGAGTGACAGCTCGGGTAAGATGGCTGAGACAATAACGATCTGGTCGATGTTGGCGGCAATAGGCTTTACCCCGTCGTAAAAGTCGGGTCGTGTCAGTACCGAGGTACGATCGTGTACCGCTTCAACGATACCTTTGACATTCACGCCTTCAGCTGCCGCTTTACCCGGGCGCCAGACTACGCGATCGCCGGTCACCAGCGAGCGAATTGTACGGCGGATGTTGCAACGGTGAATTTCACCGTCAGCAGACTCTACGTCGGCATGCATGCCAAAACGGCTGATAACGATGCCTTCGGCGGTTTCGCCAAACAGGTTGTCGTCGTAGTCGGGCTTCTCCGTGGACGTTTTAAGACGACGCTGGTGATTGGCGTTCACACGGCGCTGTTGGCCTTTGGAGAGTTTATTCTTACTCAATCGGACTGGCTCCTGGTCGCCCATGATGGGCAAAACATTTATGATACACACAATTTTAGATGAATGTAGTCACACTGAATGTGACGCTGAAGGGTGGAAAATAGCATGAGTGCCAATGAAAACAACCTGATTTGGATCGATCTGGAGATGACAGGTCTGGATCCCGAGCGCGATCGCATTATTGAGATCGCCACGCTGGTGACGGATGCCAACCTGAATATTCTGGCTGAAGGACCGACAATTGCGGTGCACCAGTCCGACGAACAGCTGGCATTAATGGATGACTGGAACGTACGTACGCATACCGGGAGCGGGCTGGTGGAGCGCGTGAAGGCGAGCACCATGGGCGATCGTGAAGCAGAACTGGCCACGCTGGCTTTTTTGAAAGAGTGGGTTCCGCAAGGGAAATCACCTATCTGTGGCAACAGCATCGGGCAGGATCGTCGTTTCCTGTTTAAATACATGCCGGAGCTGGAGGCGTATTTCCATTATCGCTATCTGGACGTCAGCACGCTCAAAGAACTGGCGCGTCGTTGGAAGCCGGAAATCCTTGCGGGCTTCACCAAGCAGGGAACACATCAGGCGATGGACGACATTCGTGAATCTGTTGCAGAGCTTGCTTACTATCGCGAACATTTTATTAATCTTTGATTTTGTTCTCCGGTGGCTTGCGTCACCGGGTTTTTGACGCTAAATTGCTCAGCTTGATTGTAAATTAATCACTTGAACGAATTTTCGAAAAAAACGCTTTCAGGGGGGTTGCAGCTAAACGGATTTCTCGTATAATGCGCCTCCCGTAACGACGCAGAAATGCGAATTACGACAGCAACAAAAGCAGTACAGATTTGCGGGAATAGCTCAGTTGGTAGAGCACGACCTTGCCAAGGTCGGGGTCGCGAGTTCGAGTCTCGTTTCCCGCTCCAAAATTTGAAAGTGCTTGTAAAGCACAGACACACCCAAGCGGGAATAGCTCAGTTGGTAGAGCACGACCTTGCCAAGGTCGGGGTCGCGAGTTCGAGTCTCGTTTCCCGCTCCAAATTCTTACCTCAATAAAAATATCCACAACGAATAATCACGTTGGGGACGTTTTGTTTCGTCATTGACATACTCTTGTAAACAGACTTATCCACAGGTTCGGGTATTATTCCTGGAATGCAAAAAACTTCGCCGGGTGAATAGTATCATTTTAACTATTTGAAATTACTGGTTTAATTATCATTTCAAATTGTTAATACGATCACTTGACGATTTTTTCCCTCTTGAATATCAATGTGTTTTTATTTTTATACACAAGCTGTGGATGACTTAAGCGTCGCGCGGCAGACCCTTCTCAATGACCCTGACCAAACGTTGTTTCTGCGGTAGCTGCACCTCAACTACGCAGGTATTTCGCTTCTCAATTTGCTGAGCAACCGCCCACTCAATATGTTCGTCGAGAAGTGGGTGCTCACCTCTGCGACTTTCCAGTGCGCGAAGAATGGCTTCATTCCAGGGAGCATTACCCAACGCAACGGCGATATTTCGCAACCAGCGCAGGTGGCCAATACGACGAATGGCAGACCCCTCCGTGACTTTTAAAAACCACGCTTCGCTCCAGCTAAACAGCTCTATTAACTCCGGAGCATGAAGCTGCTTGCGCGGGTTGAAGTCATCCTCTGTCGTCAACTGTGAATAGCGGTTCCACGGGCAAATAAGCTGGCAATCATCGCAGCCGTAAATTCGATTCCCCATCAAGGGACGAAATTCTTCCGGGATCGCGCCTTCCAGTTCGATAGTGAGATAAGAGATACAGCGGCGCGCATCCACCGTGTAGGGTTCAACGATGGCCCCGGTGGGACAGATGGTCATGCAGGCGACGCATTTCCCGCATCCTTCTTCTGCTGGTTGGTCGACCGGTAAGGGTAAATCGATCAGTAATTCCCCGAGGAAGAAAAATGAACCGGCTTCGCGATTGAGGATAAGTGAGTGCTTACCTGTCCAGCCAAGCCCGGCTTTTTCCGCTAACGGACGCTCAAGAATGGGCGCAGAATCGACAAAAGGTCTAAAATTCAGCGAAACGCAGTGCTGTTGAATCATCTCCCCCAGCTTTTTTAAGCGGTTACGTAGCAGCTTATGGTAGTCGCGGCCAAGCGCGTAACGGCTGACGTAACCCAGCGAAGGGTTCTTCAACGTGCTGGCGAAGGCCGCATTGGCAGGAAGATAGTTCATACGTACGCTGATGACACGTAGCGTACCGGGCAATAATTCGTGAGGTCGGGCGCGCATCATGCCGTGACGGGCCATCCAGTCCATCTCGCCGTGGTATTGTTTGTCCAGCCAGGCCTGCAGTTTGGGCTCCGCTTCGCTGAGGTCGGTATCGGCAATACCGACCTGCTGAAAGCCAAGCTCCAGCCCCCACTGCTTAATATTTTGCGCTAACTGATTGAGATCGAGGGGCTCTGACATGACGGACCATACAATGAAGAAAAACCCCGCAAGTATACCACACTCCATCTGGCACGCCGATGACATCAGGCGGATGGAGCGAGAGGCGGCAGACAGTTCTGGGCTGACGCTTTACGAACTGATGCAACGGGCGGGAGAGGCGGCGTTTCAGATCACTCGTGAGGCTTATCCGAACGCCCGGCACTGGCTGGTGCTATGTGGTCATGGCAACAACGGCGGCGATGGTTACGTAGTAGCAAGACTTGCCAAAGCGTTGGGTCTTGAAGTCACGTTGCTGGCACAGGAGAGTGACAAACCGCTCCCCGAGGTGGCGCAGCATGCGCGTGATGGCTGGCTTAACGCGGGTGGCGTCATTCACGCGGTTGATATCAATTGGCCAGATAACGTGGACGTGATAATCGACGCGCTGACAGGCACTGGCTTAAAACACGCACCGCGTGAATCTCTGTCAGTATTGATTGAACGTGCCAATTCTCACCCAGCCCCCACCGTGGCGATAGATATTCCCTCCGGCCTGCTGGCGCAGACGGGAGCGACGCCGGGCGCGGTCATCAACGCAGCGCATACCATTACCTTTATTGCACTCAAGCCGGGCCTGCTCACCGGTAAAGCGCGCGATGTCACCGGGCGTCTGCATGTTAACGCACTTGGGCTGGACGACTGGCTGGCGGGGCAGAATGCGCCAATTCAACGTTTTGATGCTCAACAGCTTGCGCACTGGCTAACGCCGCGTCGACCCACCTCGCACAAGGGCTCCCACGGTCGGCTGGTGATTATCGGCGGTGACCACGGAACGGCAGGCGCAATACGCATGGCCGGGGAAGCCGCGCTGCGTGCAGGCGCCGGGCTGGTCAAAGTGCTGACGCGCAGTGAAAACATTGCGCCTATTTTGACAGCCAGACCGGAACTGATGGTCGATACGCTGACGCCGCAGACGCTGGAAGAGAGCCTGGCGTGGGCGGATGTAGTGGTGATAGGCCCCGGGCTTGGTCAGCAGGAGTGGGGCAAAAAAGCGCTGCAAAAAGTGGAGAATTTTCGCAAACCGATGCTTTGGGATGCGGATGCGCTGAACCTGCTGGCAATCAACCCCGATAAACGTCACAATCGCGTGATCACGCCGCATCCAGGTGAAGCCGCGCGACTGCTGGGTTGTTCCATTGCAGAAATTGAAGACGATCGCTTACTTTGTGCACAACGTCTGGTAAAACGGTACGGAGGCGTTGTGGTGCTGAAAGGCGCGGGTACGGTTGTTGCTGCTGAACAGGCGGAGTTGGGTATTATTGATACCGGCAATGCCGGGATGGCCAGCGGCGGAATGGGGGATGTACTTTCCGGTATTATTGGCGCATTGCTCGGACAGAAGCTTACCCCGTATGATGCAGCATGTGCGGGATGTGTTGCGCACGGAGCGGCGGCGGATGTGCTGGCGGCGCGTTTTGGTACGCGCGGCATGCTGGCGACAGATCTCTTTACCACGCTACAGCGTATTGTTAACCCTGATGTGATTGACGTTTATCATGATGAATCGAGTAATTCCACTACCTGATGAGCAGGCGACTTTAGACCTGGGACTGCGGGTAGCCAAAGCCTGTGACGGCGCGACGGTTATATATTTGTACGGCGACCTGGGGGCGGGTAAAACCACCTTCAGCCGGGGATTTCTGCAGGCATTAGGTCATAAAGGTAATGTAAAAAGCCCCACCTACACGCTGGTTGAACCCTATTCACTCGATAACATGATGGTATATCACTTCGATTTATACCGACTTGCGGACCCAGAGGAGCTGGAATTTATGGGGATCCGCGATTATTTTGCCAATGATGCCATCTGCCTGGTGGAATGGCCGCAACAAGGTAAAGGTGTACTGCCAGACCCGGACGTCGAAATACACATTGAATATCAGGCGCAAGGTCGAGAGGCGCGTGTAAGCGCAGTCTCCTCATCAGGTGATTTATTGCTGGCGCGTTTAGCCGATTAACCTTAAGGGTGGCGGGATGATTTATCGCATCAGAAACTGGCTGATGGCAACCCTGGTCCTGCTGTGCGCGCAGGCAGGGGCCGCCAGCCTCTCCGATCTTCAGGTATCTAATGGCGATCAGCAGGCGCGGATTACGCTGAGCTTTATTGGCGATCCTGAATATGCCGTTTCGCAGGACGGGAAACGAACCGTCGCGCTGGATATTAAACAAACCGGAGTGATTCAGGGATTACCGCTGCTGTTTAGCGGCAATAATCTGGTGAAATCTATCCGTTCCGGCACGCCAAAAGATGCGCAGTCTCTGCGACTGGTGGTGGATTTAACAGAGAACGGTAAAGCCGAAGCAGTAAAACGCCAGAACGGCGGCAATTATACCGTCGTGTTTACCATCAACGCTGATGCGCCACCGCCGCCGCCTCCACCTCCCGTGGTTGCAAAGCGTGTTGAAGCGCCGATTGTTGCCCCACGTCCTGTCGAGCCAGCGCGCAATCCATTTAAAGCGGAAAACGATCGCACTACGGCTGTGACTAACAGCAATACCTCTACGCGCCCTGCGGCGCGCGCCAGTTCCAGCAACGGCGATAAAGTGGTGATTGCCATTGATGCCGGACACGGTGGACAGGATCCTGGTGCTATTGGTCCTGGCGGCACGCGTGAGAAAAACGTCACGATTGCCGTGGCGCGCAAGCTGCGCAGTTTGCTCAATGATGACCCGATGTTTAAAGGCGTTCTCACTCGTGATGGTGATTACTTTATCTCGGTGATGGGGCGTTCAGACGTCGCGCGTAAACAAAACGCCAATTTCCTGGTTTCTATTCACGCGGATGCCGCACCAAACCGTGATGCCACAGGTGCTTCCGTTTGGGTGCTGTCAAACCGTCGGGCGAACAGTGAGATGGCCGGCTGGCTGGAACAGCACGAGAAGCAATCGGAGCTGTTGGGCGGCGCGGGCGATGTGCTGGCAAACAGCCAGTCCGATCCTTATCTCAGCCAGGCTGTACTGGATCTGCAGTTCGGTCATTCGCAACGCGTCGGGTATGATGTGGCGACCAGCATGATCGGCCAGTTAGAACGTATTGGTTCGATGCATAAGCGTCGCCCGGAACACGCTAGCCTCGGCGTACTGCGTTCGCCTGATATCCCGTCAGTGCTGGTTGAAACCGGCTTTATCAGTAACAACAGCGAAGAACGTCTGCTGGCGAGCGATGATTACCAGCAGCAGCTGGCTGAGGCGATTTACAAAGGATTGCGTAACTATTTCCAGGCGCACCCGATGCAAACCGGGCCGCAGGGCGCACCGGCGCAAACCGCCAGCGCCATATCGCCGGGTAACACGTTAACAAATTAAGGATTAGCCATGCCGATTCAGGTTCTACCGCCACAGCTGGCGAACCAGATTGCCGCAGGCGAGGTGGTAGAGCGGCCTGCGTCAGTGGTGAAAGAGCTGGTGGAAAACAGCATTGATGCCGGTGCGACGCGCATTGATATCGATATTGAACGCGGCGGCGCGAAGCTTATCCGTATTCGTGACAACGGCTGTGGGATTAAAAAAGACGAGCTGGCGTTGGCGTTGGCGCGTCATGCCACCAGTAAAATAGCCTCGCTTGACGATCTTGAAGCCATCGTGAGCCTCGGATTTCGCGGCGAAGCGCTGGCCAGTATCAGCTCCGTGTCTCGCTTAACCCTGACGTCGCGTACGCAAGAACAACCCGAAGCCTGGCAGGCGTATGCCGAAGGGCGTGACATGGATGTCACAGTTAAACCCGCTGCGCATCCGGTGGGAACCACGCTGGAGGTGCTAGATCTGTTCTACAACACCCCGGCGCGGCGCAAATTTATGCGCACCGAGAAAACCGAATTTAATCATATCGACGAGATTATTCGCCGCATTGCGCTGGCACGTTTTGATGTGACGATAAATTTATCGCACAACGGCAAAGTGGTGCGACAGTACCGGGCAGTGGCCGCGGATGGGCAGAAAGAGCGCCGGCTGGGCGCGATTTGCGGCACGCCATTTCTGGAGCATGCGCTGGCGATCGAATGGCAGCATGGCGATTTAACATTGCGTGGCTGGGTGGCCGATCCTAACCACACAACGGCAGCACTGGCAGAAATCCAGTACTGCTATGTGAATGGTCGGATGATGCGTGACCGGCTGATCAACCATGCTATCCGCCAGGCTTGTGAAGATAAGCTGGGAGCCGATCAACAGCCCGCATTTGTGCTGTATCTGGAAATCGATCCGCATCAAGTGGATGTCAACGTACACCCAGCTAAACATGAGGTCCGTTTCCATCAATCCCGCCTGGTGCACGATTTTATTTACCAGGGCGTGTTGAGCGTCCTGCAACAGCAGCTTGAAACGCCGCTGCCGTTGGCTGATAACGACGAACCCGCCCCAAGGCACATCCCGGAAAACCGCCTAGCTGCTGGACGCAACCATTTTGCCGAGCCTGCTCCCGCGCGTGAACCTGCGACACCGCGGTACTCAGCATCCGCTGGTGCTGGAAGTGGCAGTAGCGGTGGCAGTAGTAGTGGCGGTGGCCGTCAGGCGGGAGCCAGTTGGCCTCATGCTCAACCCGGATACCAAAAGCAGCAGGGCGAAATCTATCAGCAACTGATGCAGACGCCGGCTCCAACGCGGAAAACGCCGGTCTCTGAAACGTCATCGACGCCTCTGACTGGCAGTAGTCAGGGCTTTGGCCGGGTGCTAACGATTGTTGGTGCAGACTGCGCGTTACTCGAATGCGATGGTCATATTCAGTTGTTGGCATTGCCGGTGGCTGAGCGTTGGCTGTGTCAGGCGCAGTTAACGCCGGGTCAGGGAACGGTTTGTGCTCAACCGTTACTGATCCCTTTACGTTTAAAAGTGACCGCCGATGAAAAAGCGGCACTGCAAAAAGGACAGAGCCAACTGGCTGAGTTGGGCATTGAATTTCAGCTGGATGCGCAGCATGTGACCATCCGGGCTGTGCCTTTACCCTTACGCCAACAAAATTTACAAATCTTGATTCCTGAACTGATAGGCTACCTGGCGCAGCAATCCGTATTCGAGCCGGGCAATATTGCACAGTGGATCGCACGTAACCTGATGAGCGAGCATCCACAGTGGAGCATGGCACAGGCGATTACGCTGTTAGCGGATGTTGAGCGGCTCTGCCCACAACTCGTGAAGGCACCGCCGGGTGGTCTGTTACAACCTGTTGATTTACATTCGGTAATGAATGCCCTGAAACATGAGTGATACCCGTAAGGCGAGCCTGCCAAAGGCGATTTTTTTGATGGGGCCAACGGCCTCCGGTAAAACGGCATTAGCAATTGAATTGCGTAAAGTTTTGCCTATAGAGTTGATAAGCGTTGATTCCGCCCTTATTTACAAGGGGATGGATATCGGTACAGCCAAGCCTGATGCAGCTGAATTACAGGCCGCGCCGCACCGATTGTTGGATATCCGCGATCCGTCGCAAGCGTACTCCGCTGCGGATTTTCGTCGCGATGCGTTAGTCGAGATGGCCGACATTACCGCCGCGGGGCGTATCCCGTTGCTGGTGGGCGGCACAATGTTATATTTCAAAGCCTTGCTTGAAGGACTGTCGCCGTTACCGTCGGCGGACCCGGAAGTCAGGGCCAGAATTGAGCAGCAGGCGGCAGAGCAGGGTTGGGACGCGTTACACCGACAGCTTCAGGACATCGATCCCGTGGCTGCGGCGCGTATTCATCCAAATGATCCGCAAAGACTTTCCCGGGCACTGGAAGTTTTTTTCATTTCGGGTAAAACTTTAACGGAGCTGACGCAAACGTCAGGAGATGCTTTGCCGTATCAGGTGCATCAGTTTGCAATCGCCCCGGCGAGCCGTGAACTGCTCCATCAGCGAATTGAGCAGCGTTTTCATCAGATGTTAGCTTCAGGTTTTGAAGCAGAAGTCCGGGCGCTTTTTGCCCGTGGAGATTTGCATACGGATTTGCCTTCCATTCGTTGTGTAGGGTATCGCCAGATGTGGTCATACATTGAAGGTGAAATTTCATACGATGAAATGGTTTATAGAGGTGTTTGCGCCACGAGGCAGTTGGCGAAGCGACAGGTAACCTGGTTGCGTGGTTGGGAAGGGGTGCACTGGCTTGACAGTGAAAAGCCTGACCAGGCGCGAAACGAAGTATTACAGGTTGTTGGTGCTATCGCGAACTGAATGTGTACAATTGAAACGTATCGTGCGCAATTTTTCAGAATCGAAAGGTTCAAAGTACAAATAAGCATATAAGGAAAAGAGAGAATGGCTAAGGGGCAATCTTTACAAGATCCGTTCCTGAACGCACTGCGTCGGGAACGTGTTCCAGTTTCTATTTATTTGGTGAATGGTATTAAGCTGCAAGGTCAAATCGAGTCTTTTGATCAGTTCGTGATCCTGTTGAAAAACACGGTCAGCCAGATGGTTTATAAGCACGCGATTTCTACTGTTGTCCCGTCTCGTCCGGTTTCTCATCACAGCAATAATGCCACCGGCGGCACAGGCAGCAACTACCATCACGGTAGCAACGCGCAAGGTTCATCTGCGCAACAGGACAGCGAAGAAACCGAATAAGGTTATTAGCTGTTTTACATACGGGGAGCCAGCGATCCTGCGTTCCCCGTTGATTTATATTAAGGGGTTGACGCTTGTTTGACCGTTATGATGCCGGTGAGCAGGCGGTACTGGTACACATCTATTTTTCGCAAGACAAAGATATGGAAGACCTCCAGGAGTTTGAATCTCTGGTTTCTTCCGCCGGTGTCGAAGCAATGCAGGTGATTACCGGGAGCCGTAAAGCACCGCACCCGAAGTATTTTGTTGGTGAAGGTAAGGCAATCGAAATTGCCGAAGCCGTAAAAGCGACTGGCGCTGCGGTGGTGATTTTTGATCATGCTCTAAGCCCTGCCCAGGAACGTAACCTGGAACAGTTGTGCCAGTGTCTTGTTATCGACAGGACTGGTCTCATTTTAGATATTTTTGCCCAGCGTGCGCGAACCCATGAGGGTAAGTTGCAGGTTGAGCTGGCGCAGTTGCGCCATATGGCTACGCGTCTGGTCCGTGGCTGGACTCACCTTGAACGGCAAAAGGGCGGGATTGGTTTGCGCGGCCCGGGTGAAACCCAGCTCGAAACCGACCGTCGTTTGCTGCGTAATCGCATTTTGCAGATACAGTCGCGCCTGGAAAAAGTTGAAAAGCAACGTGAGCAGGGGCGACAGTCGCGCAAGAAAGCGGATGTCCCAACCGTATCACTGGTGGGATATACCAACGCCGGAAAATCCACCCTGTTCAACCAGATCACCGAAGCCCAGGTCTACGCAGCGGATCAGCTGTTTGCGACCCTGGACCCGACGCTACGCAGAATAGACGTTGCGGACGTGGGTGAGACAGTGCTGGCGGATACCGTTGGGTTTATCCGTCATTTACCGCACGACCTGGTGGCGGCGTTTAAGGCCACCTTGCAGGAAACACGTCAGGCGACATTGCTGCTGCACGTTATTGATGCAGCAGACTTTCGTGTGCAGGAAAACATTGAGGCCGTCGATACGGTGCTCGAAGAGATCGATGCGCATGAGATCCCGACTCTGCTGGTGATGAATAAAATCGATATGTTGGATGACTTTGAGCCGCGTATCGACAGAGATGAAGAGAATAAACCCATTCGCGTTTGGGTATCAGCGCAAACGGGGATTGGTATACCACAACTTTTTCAGGCTTTGACTGAGCGACTTTCCGGTGAGGTGGCGCAGCATACGTTGCGTTTGCCGCCGCAGGAAGGGCGTTTGAGAAGCCGGTTTTATCAACTTCAGGCAATAGAAAAAGAGTGGATGGAGGAGGACGGCAGCGTAGGTCTGCAGGTTCGTATGCCGATCGTAGACTGGCGTCGCCTCTGTAAACAAGAACCGGCACTGGAAGACTATGTTGTCTGATCTGACGGATATGGCCTGAAGATTTTTTCGCCTCTATACCTTGTGGATTTTGTGCGGCAGGAAGGCGGCAAGTCCTGAAATCTCCAGGAGCATAGTCAACTATGTGACTGGCGTTGAGGGACGCAGCCAACGCAACGGCAGCGCAAAAGACGCAGGTATAGCATCGCATAACAAATATGGAGCACAAAAATGGCGTGGAATCAGCCCGGTAATAACGGACAAGACCGCGACCCCTGGGGAAGCAGCAAACCTGGCGGCAACCCTGAGGGAAATGGAAACAAAGGTGGTCGCGAGCAGGGACCTCCCGATCTGGACGATATCTTCCGCAAACTGAGTAAAAAGCTCGGTGGTCTGGGTGGCGGTAAAGGTACTGGCTCTGGCGGCGGTAGTTCATCGCAAGGCCCGCGTCCGCAACTGGGCGGTCGAGTCTTTACTATCGCAGCGGCCGCTATCGTCATTATCTGGGCGGCCAGCGGTTTCTATACCATTAAAGAAGCGGAACGCGGCGTGGTGACACGCTTCGGTAAATTCAGCCATTTGGTTGAACCGGGTCTGAACTGGAAACCGACCTTTGTCGACGAAGTGACACCGGTCAACGTTGAAGCCGTGCGTGAACTTGCCGCATCCGGCGTCATGCTGACTTCTGACGAAAACGTCGTGCGCGTCGAAATGAACGTACAGTACCGCGTGACCGATCCGCAGCGTTACCTGTTTAGCGTAACCAGCGCGGATGACAGTCTGCGTCAGGCTACTGACAGCGCCCTGCGTGGGGTTATCGGTAAATACACCATGGACCGTATCCTGACCGAAGGGCGTACCGTTATTCGTAGCGACACCCAACGTGAACTGGAAGAAACGATCCGTCCGTACAACATGGGTATCACCCTGCTGGACGTCAACTTCCAGGCTGCACGTCCGCCGGAAGAAGTAAAAGCCGCGTTTGACGATGCTATCGCAGCACGTGAAAACGAACAGCAGTACATCCGTGAAGCGGAAGCGTACACCAACGAAGTTCAGCCGCGTGCAAACGGTCAGGCGCAGCGTATTCTGGAAGAAGCACGTGCGTATAAGACTCAGACCATCCTGGAAGCACAGGGTGAAGTGGCTCGCTTCGCAAAAATTCTGCCGGAATATAAAGCCGCACCGCAAATTACCCGCGAGCGTCTGTATATCGAAACCATGGAAAAAGTGCTGAGCAATACCCGCAAAGTCCTGGTTAACGATAAAGGTAGCAATCTTATGGTTCTGCCGCTGGATCAAATGCTGAAAGGTGGTAGTGCGCCAGCAACAAAGACTGACAGCAGTTCAAACCTGCTGCGTCTTCCGCCAGCAACGACTTCCAGCACTGGAGCAAGCAACACTTCGTCCACCAGTCAGGGCGATATTATGGACCAACGCCGCGCGAATGCGCAGCGTAACGACTACCAGCGTCAGGGGGAATAACGATGCGTAAGTCAGTTATTGCGATTATCATCATCGTTCTGGTAGTTCTGTTCATGTCTGTCTTTGTGGTCAAAGAAGGCGAGCGCGGTATTACTCTGCGCTTTGGTAAAGTTCTGCGTGACGATGAAAACAAGCCGCTGGTTGTTGCACCAGGCCTGCACTTCAAGATTCCGTTTATTGAATCTGTGAAGATGCTGGATGCGCGTATTCAGACCATGGACAACCAGGCCGATCGCTTTGTTACCAAAGAGAAGAAAGACCTGATCGTTGACTCCTACATCAAGTGGCGCATCAGTGACTTTAGCCGTTACTACCTGGCAACGGGCGGTGGCGATGTTTCTCAGGCGGAAGTCCTGCTGAAACGTAAGTTCTCTGACCGTCTGCGTTCTGAAATTGGTCGTCTGGACGTGAAGGACATCGTTACCGATTCCCGCGGTCGTCTGACCCTGGAAGTGCGTGACGCGCTGAACTCCGGTTCTGCTGGCACGGAAGATGAAGTGGCGACTCCGGCAGCAGATAGCGCGATTGCCGAAGCGGCTGAACGTGTTCAGGCTGAAACGAACGGTAAAGTACCGGTCATCAATCCGAACAGTATGGCGGCATTGGGCATCGAAGTGGTTGACGTGCGTATTAAGCAAATCAACCTGCCTGCTGAAGTGTCCGAGGCTATCTACAACCGTATGCGCGCTGAGCGTGAAGCGGTAGCGCGTCGCCATCGTTCACAAGGCCAGGAAGAGGCGGAAAAACTGCGTGCAACGGCTGACTATGAAGTCACTAAAACGCTGGCAGAATCTGAGCGTCAGGGCCGTATTATGCGCGGTGAAGGCGATGCAGAAGCCGCTAAGCTGTTTGCCGATGCGTTCAGTCAGGATCCTGACTTCTACGCCTTCATCCGTAGCCTGCGTGCTTACGAGAAGAGCTTTGAAGGGAATCAGGACGTGATGGTCATGAGCCCGGACAGCGATTTCTTCCGCTACATGAAGACACCAAATACCGCGACACGCTAATCGCGTTCCAGCGGTTTTAAAGCAGCAAAACCACCGGCATCTCCAGGGATGCGGTGGTTTTCTTTTTATATAAGGGCGATGGATGAATTCAACAATTTTGCTGGCGCTCGCGCTGGTTTTGGTGCTGGAAGGGCTGGGTCCGATGCTTTATCCCAGCGCATGGAAGAAAATGATCTCCGCAATGGCGCAACTTCCCGAAAATATTTTGCGTCGTTTTGGTGGAGGTCTTGTGGTTGCGGGCGTTGTGGTCTACTACATGTTGAGGAAAACGATTGGCTGATCAATAAGTAGACTAATTTGCGGATTTTCGCATGCAAAAAGTGCTGTATATCTGAAAAAGCGGTGGTAGAATCCATTTTTAAGCAAACGGTGATTTTGAAAAATGGGTAACAACGTCGTCGTACTGGGCACCCAATGGGGTGACGAAGGTAAAGGGAAGATCGTCGATCTTCTGACTGAACGGGCTAAATATGTTGTGCGCTACCAGGGTGGTCACAACGCAGGCCATACTCTCGTAATCAACGGTGAAAAAACCGTCCTCCATCTTATTCCATCAGGCATTCTTCGCGAAAACGTAATCAGCATCATCGGTAACGGTGTTGTTCTGTCTCCGTCCGCGCTGATGAAAGAAATGAAAGGACTGGAAGATCGTGGTATCCCGGTTCGCGAGCGCCTGCTGCTGTCTGAAGCTTGTCCGCTGATCCTTGATTATCACGTTGCGTTGGATAACGCTCGTGAGAAAGCGCGTGGCGAGAAAGCGATCGGTACTACCGGTCGTGGTATCGGTCCAGCTTATGAAGACAAAGTAGCTCGTCGCGGTCTGCGTGTTGGCGATCTGTTTGATAAAGCAACTTTCGCTGAAAAACTGAAAGAAGTGATGGAATATCACAACTTCCAGCTGGTGAATTTCTATAAAGTTGAAGCAGTTGACTACCAGAAAGTGCTGGATGATGTGATGGCTATCGCCGACATCCTGACCTCAATGGTTGTTGATGTTTCCGATCTGCTGGACCAGGCGCGTAAGCGTGGCGATTTCGTCATGTTTGAAGGTGCGCAGGGTACGCTGCTGGATATCGACCACGGTACCTATCCGTACGTAACGTCCTCCAACACCACCGCAGGTGGCGTGGCAACCGGCTCCGGCCTGGGCCCACGTTATGTGGACTACGTTCTGGGTATCATCAAAGCTTACTCTACTCGTGTAGGTGCGGGTCCGTTCCCGACAGAACTGTTTGATGACGTTGGCGAGTTCCTGTGCAAACAAGGTAACGAGTATGGCGCGACCACCGGTCGTCGTCGTCGTACCGGTTGGCTGGATTCCGTTGCTGTACGCCGTGCAGTACAGATTAACTCCCTGTCTGGCTTCTGCCTGACCAAACTGGACGTACTGGACGGTTTGAAAGAGGTGAAAATCTGTGTTGCTTACCGTATGCCGGATGGCCGCGAAGTAACGACTACTCCGCTGGCAGCTGACGACTGGAAAGGTATCGAGCCGATTTACGAAACCATGCCGGGTTGGTCTGAATCCACCTTCGGCGTGAAGGAACGTAGCGGTCTGCCGCAGGCAGCGCTGAACTACATCAAGCGTATTGAAGAACTGACCGGTGTGCCGATTGATATTATCTCAACTGGCCCAGACCGTACTGAAACCATGATCCTGCGCGACCCGTTCGACGCATAATTCTGGTTATAGCGTAGCGTCAAACGGCGCTGCGCTTGCACTAATTTAGGCCGGATAAGGTGCTTTGCATCAGAATCCGGCTTAAAATCACGTAAGTTCCTCGCTTTTTTCCTTCCCGAACTGAAATAAATTAGCGACCTGGCTGGTGGCTGGTTTATCATCAATGTAATTAATACTACCAGGTTTATCCGTTTTATCCCTTTTCCTGAGGTTGATGTGCAGTTAACAAGTTTCACCGATTACGGATTACGTGCGCTAATCTACATGGCGTCACTTCCCGAAGGACGTATGACCAGTATTTCTGAGGTGACAGAAGTCTACGGCGTGTCCCGTAATCATATGGTCAAAATAATCAATCAACTTAGCCGGGCGGGCTTTGTTACTGCTATTCGAGGAAAAAATGGCGGTATCCGCCTGGGTAAACCCGCTAAGGATATTGGTATTGGTGATGTGGTTCGCGAGCTGGAACCCTTATCGTTGGTCAACTGTAGCAGCGAGTTTTGCCACATTACCCCGGCCTGTAGACTCAAACAGGCGCTTTCTAAAGCAGTGCAAAGTTTTCTCACGGAACTGGACAACTACACACTTGCTGATTTGGTTGAAAAGAATCAACCGCTTTATAAATTATTGCTGGTGGAGTAACGACTCCCGCCAGCAGCGATGATGACGGAGGAACCGACATGTCACAAGATCCTTTCCAGGAACGCGAAGCAGAAAAATACGCGAATCCTATCCCGAGCCGGGAATTTATCCTCGAACATTTAACTAAACGTGAAAAGCCGGCCAACCGCGATGAGCTGGCCGCTGAACTCAATATTGAAGGTGAAGAGCAGCAAGAAGCGCTGCGTCGTCGCCTGCGCGCGATGGAGCGTGACGGACAACTGGTCTTCACCCGTCGTCAATGCTATGCGCTGCCGGAGCGTCTCGACCTGCTGAAAGGTACCGTTATTGGCCACCGTGATGGCTACGGCTTTCTGCGCGTTGAAGGCCGCAAAGATGACCTGTATCTGTCCAGCGAGCAGATGAAAACCTGCATTCATGGAGATCAGGTGCTGGCGCAGCCGTTGGGCGCGGACCGTAAAGGTCGCCGCGAAGCGCGTATTGTGCGCGTACTGGTGCCGAAAACCAGCCAGATTGTCGGCCGCTACTTCACCGATGCTGGTGTTGGGTTTGTCGTCCCAGACGACAGCCGCCTGAGCTTCGATATCCTGATCCCGCCGGAAGAGGTAATGGGCGCTCGTATGGGTTTTGTGGTCGTGGTTGAGCTGACCCAGCGCCCGACTCGCCGCACCAAAGCGGTGGGTAAAATTGTTGAAGTGCTGGGTGACAACATGGGAACCAGCATGGCCGTTGATATGGCCCTGCGTACTCATGAAATCCCATATATCTGGCCTCAGGCGGTTGAGAAACAGGTCGCCGGACTGAAAGAAGAAGTGCCGGAAGAGGCGAAAGTAGGACGTGTCGATCTGCGCGATCTGCCGCTGGTGACTATCGATGGCGAAGATGCGCGCGACTTCGACGATGCGGTTTATTGCGAGAAGAAACGCGGCGGTGGTTGGCGTTTATGGGTGGCGATTGCTGACGTAAGCTATTACGTTCGCCCGCCGACTCCGCTGGACCAGGAAGCTCGTAGCCGTGGCACATCCGTTTACTTCCCGTCGCAGGTTGTTCCGATGCTGCCGGAAGTGCTGTCTAACGGATTGTGTTCACTCAACCCGCAGGTGGACAGGTTGTGTATGGTCTGTGAAATGACCATTTCGTCGAAAGGCCGTTTAACCGGCTTTAAATTCTACGAAGCGGTCATGAGTTCCCACGCACGTCTGACCTACACTAAGGTCTGGCACATGCTGCAGGGCGACCAGGAGCTGCGTGAGCAGTACGCACCGCTGGTTAAACACATTGAAGAGCTGCATAACCTCTACAAAGTGCTGGATAAAGCCCGTGAAGAGCGTGGCGGTATCTCGTTTGAGAGTGAAGAAGCGAAGTTTATCTTCAATGCTGAACGCCGTATCGAGCGTATCGAGCAGACGCAGCGTAACGACGCGCACAAGTTGATTGAAGAGTGCATGATCATGGCGAACATCTCCGCGGCACGATTCGTTGAGAAAGCCAAAGAGCCAGCGCTGTTCCGTATTCACGATAAGCCGACGACCGAAGCGATTAACTCGTTCCGTTCCGTCCTGGCAGAGCTGGGGCTGGAGCTGCCTGGTGGCAACAAACCTGAGCCGCGTGATTACGCTGAACTGCTGGAGTCGATTGCTGACCGTCCTGACGCAGAAATGCTGCAAACCATGCTGCTGCGTTCGATGAAGCAGGCGATTTACGATCCGGAAAACCGTGGTCACTTTGGCCTGGCGTTGCAATCTTATGCGCACTTTACTTCACCGATCCGTCGTTACCCGGATCTCTCCTTGCACCGGGCGATTAAGTATCTGCTGGCGCAGGAGCAGGGCCATAAGGGCAACACCACGGAAACTGGTGGCTACCATTATTCGATGGAAGAGATGCTGCAACTGGGTCAGCACTGTTCGATGGCCGAGCGCCGTGCTGATGAAGCCACGCGCGATGTCTCTGACTGGCTGAAGTGCGACTTCATGCTGGACCAGGTGGGTAATGTCTTCAAAGGCGTGATTGCCAGCGTGACCGGATTTGGTTTCTTTGTCCGTCTCGATGAACTGTTTATCGATGGTCTGGTGCATGTCTCCTCTCTGGATAACGACTACTATCGTTTCGACCAGGTTGGGCAGCGCCTGACGGGGGAATCCAGCGGCCAGATGTATCGCCTGGGCGATCGAGTGGAAGTTCGCGTGGAAGCAGTCAACATGGACGAGCGTAAGATCGACTTCAGCTTGATCTCCAGCGAACGTGCGCCGCGTAATGAAGGTAAAACCGCCCGCGAAAAAGCCAAAAAAGGCGATGCGGGTAAAAATACCGGTAAACGTCGTCAGATGGGCAAAAAGGTGAATTTCGAGCCGGACAGCGCTTTCCGCGGCGAGAAGAAAGGCAGAGCCAAACCTCAGGCGGAAAAGAATGCGGCTGAGAAGAAAGGCGATAAAAAAGCGAAAAAGCCTTCGGCAAAAACGCTTAAAATTGCTGCCGCCACTAAAGCTAAACGTGCGGCGAAAAAGAAAGTCGCACAATAACAGCCATAGACTGTAAGTCGGGCAACCTTCGCGTTGCCCGGCGTTACGCATAAACTATTAACGAGTACATTCATGAGTGAAATGATTTACGGCATCCATGCGGTGCAGGCCCTGCTGGAACGTGCGCCTGAGCGCTTCCAGGACGTCTTTATTCTCAAAGGTCGTGAAGATAAACGCCTGCTGCCGCTGATCCATGCACTGGAAGCACAGGGTGTTGTCATTCAACTGGCTAACCGTCAGTTTCTGGATGAGAAAAGCGAGGGTGCGGTACATCAGGGAATTATTGCTCGCGTGAAGCCGGGTCGTCAGTATCAGGAAAACGATCTGCCGGATCTGATTGCCACGCTCGA
The DNA here is from genome assembly GCF_030332565.1 of Citrobacter sp. Cpo109. Classification (NCBI taxonomy): domain Bacteria; kingdom Pseudomonadati; phylum Pseudomonadota; class Gammaproteobacteria; order Enterobacterales; family Enterobacteriaceae; genus Citrobacter; species Citrobacter sp. Cpo109. The sequence goes on along the minus strand of NZ_JAOWHQ010000071.1, from coordinate 448,643 downwards.
TCAGCCGTTCTTTTTGATCCTCGATGGCGTCACCGATCCGCATAACCTGGGTGCATGCCTGCGTAGCGCCGATGCCGCTGGCGTACATGCTGTAATCGTACCGAAGGATCGTTCCGCACAGTTGAATGCGACGGCGAAAAAAGTGGCCTGTGGTGCGGCAGAAAGCGTACCGCTGATCCGCGTGACCAACCTGGCGCGCACCATGCGTATGCTGCAGGAAGAGAATATCTGGATCGTCGGAACCGCAGGTGAAGCCGACCATACTCTCTATCAGAGTAAAATGACCGGTCGTCTGGCGCTGGTGATGGGCGCAGAGGGTGAAGGTATGCGCCGTCTGACCCGCGAACACTGTGACGAACTGATCAGCATCCCGATGGCAGGGAGCGTTTCGTCATTGAACGTTTCAGTTGCGACGGGTATCTGCCTGTTTGAAGCCGTCCGCCAGCGCGGTTAAACTTATTTTTCAGACTAAGTCACCCGGATTCGGGTGGCTTTTTTTTATTTTAAACGAGTATGATAAAGGGTAGAAAATGATATTCATTTCATTTATTTCTAATTAAATTATATATGGATAATATATGGCATGGACTCCGCAGTTGCTTGCTGAAGCAGTACAAACTCTTCCTGAATTAAATATAGATATTGAATATAACGAGCAATCATTAATTATCAAAATGAATGATTATGGTGATTTATCACTCGGTATTTTATTCACATCCCGCCAGATAATTATTGAAACAGTTATTTGTCCTGTCTGCAGTATTAATCAGCAAAATGAATTCAATATTTTCTTATTACGTAATCAGAAACTCCTTCCTCTGTCTTCCGTGGGGATTTCTCGCGTTCAGCAGGATGAATATTACGTCGCATTTGGAGCACTTTCGCTTAATTCATCACTGGATGATGTAGTGCTGGAGATGACTACGCTTGCGGAAAACGCGCTAGATCTGGCTGAAATCACTGAAGAATACACTCACGAATAACAAGGAACGCTATTTATGGGAATTTTAAAAAGCCTGTTTACCCTCGGCAAGTCCGTACTTTCTCAGGCGGAAGAGTCAATTGAAGAAGCGCAGGGGGTCCGCATGCTGGAGCAGCATATCCGTGATGCGAAAGGTGAGCTGGATAAAGCCGGAAAATCACGAGTAGACTTGCTGGCGCGCGTGAGGCTGAGTAATGACAAGTTGAACGATCTGCGTGAGCGTAAATCTAGTCTGGAAACACGAGTGTTGGAAGCGCTGAGTAAAAACGCTAACCCGTCACTAATCAACGAAGTTGCAGAAGAAATTGCCCGCTTAGAGAATGTCATTGCTGCAGAAGAGCAAGTACTCGCTAACCTTGAAGTGTCGCGGGATGGCGTTGAAAAAGCGGTGAGTGCAACCGCACAACGGATTGCACAGTTTGAACAGCAGCTTGAGGTGGTAAAGGCGACGGAAGCGATGCAGCGCGCCCAGCAGACAGTGACTACCTCGACCGTAGGCGCGTCTTCGAGTGTGTCTACAGCCGCAGAGTCGCTCAAGCGTTTGCAAACGCGACAGGCTGAGCGTCAGGCCCGTCTGGATGCCGCTGCGCAGCTGGAAAAGGTTGCGGATGGGCGTGACCTGGATGAGAAGCTGGCCGAAGCCGGCATTGGGGCGAGCAATAAAAGTTCGGCTCAGGATGTACTGGCACGACTGCAGCGTCAGCAAGGCGAGTAAACGTCGTGAAATGCGCCAGCCTCGAAAGAAGGCTGGCAGATCATTAAGGGAAAATTATGATGAGTTTTTTCCAGCGATTATTCGGTAAAGAGGCTGCTGTTGCGCCAGCTCGCGGGCCGTTAGGGTTACATCTGAATGCTGGTTTTACGCTTAACACGCTGGCATTTCGTCTGCTTGAAGGGTCACTATTGATCGAATTGCCTGGTGAGGAGTACACCGTTGCAGCCGCCAGCCACATTGATTTAGGCGGCGGAAGCCAGATTTTTCGCTACTACACGTCCGGAGAAGAGTTTCTGCAAATCAATACCACGGGCGGCTCAGACATCGATGATATCGACGATATCAAATTCTTTGTTTATGCGGAAAGTTACGGGATTTCGCAGAAAAAACACTGGCAGTCTGCCATTAGCCCGTCCGTAATAGGGACGCCGACGCTGAGCTGGCAGGAAGAGCGCTGGCAACGCTTTTTTAACGAGGAAGAACCGGGGAATATTGAGCCGGTTTATATGCTGGAAAAAGTAGAAAATCATCAGCATGCCATATGGAATGTACATAATTTTACCATGGGCTATCAGCGACAGGTTACAGATGATACCTGGGAATACCTGCTGTTGAACGGTGAAGAATCGTTTAATGAGCTGGGAGAGCCTGAATGGGTATTCTCGCGGGCGCTGGGTGTAGATATTCCATTAACATCACTTAATGTAATTGGTTAATTTCAGGGAAGGTTACACAATGCACATACTGGATTCATTGCTGGCTTTTTGCGCCTATTTTTTTATTGGCGCAGCCATGGTGATCGTTTTTCTGTTTATATACTCAAAAATTACGCCGCACAATGAATGGCAACTGATTAAAAATAATAATACAGCAGCGTCACTGGCCTTTAGCGGCACGTTGCTGGGCTACGTTATTCCGTTATCCAGCGCGGCAATTAACGCCGTCAGCATTCCGGATTATTTCGCCTGGGGCGGCATCGCGCTGGTGATACAACTCGTCATTTACGGCGGTGTGCGTTTATACATGCCGGCACTGAGTGAAAAAATTATTAATCATAATACTGCAGCGGGATTATTTATGGGGACCGCCGCCCTGGCGGGGGGTATTTTTAACGCCGCCTGCATGACATGGTAATGGACGATCATGGCAAGAAAACGTAAATCCGGAAACAAAAACAGGGGGCAAGGGCATTCTGCCATCACGCGAATTGGGCGTCCGGCGAACCCCTTTGCAAGAAAACGCAGCCGTTACAGTGGAAAATACCTGACGCTGGCCATTATGGGCGGAGCGGCGTTTTTTGTCCTCAAAGGATGTGCTGATGACGGCAATAACGATGGTGATGGTACCTTTTACTCCGCGGTGAGTGAATGTATTGACGATGGCAATAGCGCCACCGTTTGTGCCGATGGCTGGAACAATGCGAAAGCAGAGTTCTACTCTAACCTGCCAAAGCAAATGAGCAAGCAGAGCTGTCAGACACAGTTTGGCGACTGTTATCTCGACAGCATCGATCAAAGCTGGGTGCCGATATTCTCCGGTTTTTTACTCAGCCGCGTCATTCGCAAAAATCGCGACGAACAATATGTTTATAGCAGCGGCGGTTCTTCCTATGCTTCGCGCCCGGTCTGGCGTACAACTTCCGGGGATTACAGTTGGCGTTCCGGTAGTGGAAAACATGATACTGCAACCAGCCATAGTTATACGACGAAGAAAGTCTCGACGGTTTCACGCGGCGGCTACGGGCGTTCGTCCAGCGCGCGTGGGCACTGGGGAGGTTAACGATGCTGCGACATGATGTCCCTGTTCGTCAGGATTTGGACCGGATCGCCTACGATCACGGCTTTGATTTTCATATTATCGATAACGAGATTTACTGGGATGAGAGCCGGGCATACCGCTTTACGCTCCGGCAAGTGGAAGAGCAGATCGAAAAACCCACTGCGGAACTGCACCAGATGTGTCTGGATGTCGTCGAACGAGCAGTTAACGACGAACAGATTATGCAGCAACTGGCGATCCCGCCGCTGTATTGGGACGTTATTGCCGAAAGCTGGCGCAATCGCGATCCCTCCCTGTACGGCCGCATGGATTTTGTCTGGTGCGGAAATAACGCCCCGGTCAAGCTGCTGGAGTACAACGCGGATACACCAACGTCGCTTTATGAGTCAGCGTATTTCCAGTGGCTATGGCTGGAAGATGCGCGTCGCAGCGGGGTGATCACACGCGACGCCGACCAGTACAACGCCATTCAGGAGCGGCTAATCTCCCGTTTTGCTGAGCTTTATAGCCCGGAGCCCTTCTATTTTTGCTGCTGCGAAGATACTGACGAAGATCGTACCACGGTGCTGTATTTACAGGATTGCGCGCAGCAGGCTGGGCAAGAGTCACGGTTTATTTACGTCGAAGATCTGGGGCTTGGCGTTGGCGGTGTTCTCACGGACCTGGATGATAACGTCATTCGTCGCGCCTTTAAGCTCTATCCCCTGGAGTGGATGATGCGAGATGAAAATGGCCCCTTACTGCGCCATCGCCGCGAACAGTGGGTTGAGCCGTTATGGAAGAGCGTACTCAGCAATAAAGGGCTGATGCCATTGCTGTGGCGATTTTTTCCCAACCATCCCAACCTGCTGCCCGCCTGGTTTGACGGTGAAACACCACAAATTGCAGCTGGTGAAAGCTATGTACGCAAACCGATATTTTCCCGTGAAGGGGGAAATGTCACCATTTTTGATGGTCAGCAGCAGGTCGTTGAGCATGCCGAGGGTGATTACGCCGAAGAACCGATGATCTATCAGGCATTTCAGCCATTACCGCGCTTTGGCGACAGCTACACTTTGATTGGCAGCTGGATTGTGGATGATGAAGCCTGTGGTATGGGGATCCGCGAGGATAATACTTTGATCACTAAAGATACTTCTCGTTTTATTCCTCATTATATTGCTGGCTAACCGTACTTTTGTGATCTCCCTCCGTCGCGAATAATGTGGTTCTGACCATACTTAAAGCGACGGCCATTGAAGGAGGGAGACACAATGCACTGGCAAACGCATACCGTTTTTAACCAACCTGTACCGCTCAATAACAGTAACTTATATTTGTCCGATGGCGCGCTGTGCGAAGCGGTTATCCGCGAAGGCGCTGGTTGGGACAGCGATCTTCTCGCCAGTATTGGTCAGCAGCTAGGGACTGCCGAGTCGCTCGAACTGGGTCGTCTGGCCAATGCTTTTCCACCTGAACTGTTGCGCTACGACCCGCAGGGGCAGCGGCTGGATGATGTGCGTTTTCATCCTGCCTGGCATTTGCTGATGCAGGGATTGTGCGCCAACCGCGTACATAATCTGGCCTGGGAAGAAGATGCGAGGCAGGGAACATTTGTTGCACGGGCGGCGCGTTTCATGCTGCATGCGCAGGTTGAAGCTGGCACGTTGTGTCCGGTGACCATGACTTTTGCCGCCACGCCGCTGTTACTTCAAATGTTACCCGCCCCCTTTCACGACTGGCTTACGCCGCTGCTAAGCGACCGTTATGACTCGCATTTACTGCCCGGAGGGCAAAAGCGTGGGCTGCTTATCGGCATGGGCATGACCGAGAAGCAGGGTGGTTCAGATGTGCTGAGCAATACCACTCAGGCAGAACGTCTTGCTGACGGCTCGTATCGGCTGGTGGGACATAAGTGGTTTTTCTCCGTGCCGCAAAGCGATGCCCATTTAGTGCTGGCCCAGGCTAAGGGAGGATTATCCTGCTTTTTTGTGCCGCGATTTTTACCTGACGGGCAGCGTAATGCTATCCGTCTTGAGCGATTGAAAGATAAGTTAGGCAACCGCTCCAACGCCAGCTGCGAGGTAGAATTCCACGATGCGATTGGCTGGCTATTGGGTGAAGAAGGGGAAGGTATACGCCATATCCTGAAAATGGGGGGGATGACGCGTTTTGACTGTGCGCTCGGCAGTCACGGTATGATGCGACGTGCTTTTTCCGTCGCGATTTACCATGCTCACCAGCGGCAAGTTTTTGGCAAGCCATTGATTGAACAACCGATGATGCGCCAAGTGTTAGGTCGGATGGCGCTCCAACTGGAAGGTCAAACGGCGTTACTGTTTCGACTGGCGCGGGCCTGGGACCGTCGTGCTGATGCTAAAGAAGCGCTGTGGGCCAGGTTGTTCACGCCAGCGGCGAAATTCTCCGTTTGCAAAAGCGGTATGCCATTTGTGGCAGAAGCGATGGAAGTGCTGGGTGGGATTGGCTATTGCGAGGAGAGCGAGCTGCCGCGTTTGTATCGTGAAATGCCGGTAAACAGTATCTGGGAAGGCTCTGGCAACATTATGTGCCTTGATGTATTGCGGGTACTAACCAAACAACCCGGCATATACGAGATGCTCAGTGAAGCCTTTGCGGAAGTCAAAGGGCAAGACCGACATTACGATCGAATGGTGCGTCAGCTCCAGCAGCGTTTACGTAAACCCAGCGAGGCATTGGGGCGGGAGATTACGCAGCAGCTTTTCCTGCTTGGTTGCGGAGCGCAGATGTTGCGCTATGCCTCTCCACCAGTGGCGCAGGCCTGGTGCCAAATTATGCTTGATACGCGGGGGGGACTACGATTGTCTGAGCAGGTGCTGAACGATTTGCTTCTGCGGGCAACTGGGGGATTACGGTAATAATATGCCTGATGGCGACGCTTTCGCGTCTTATCATGTCTACAGTTCACTGTAGCTCAGATAAGTTTACGCCATCCGGCAATGTGTTAAGCATAGAGTATGGCCTGTACGCGCCAGTTGTCGGGCTGCTGATCTTCGTACATTTGAATGATCCGATACCATGAGGCACCTTGTTCATCCGCTTTTAACGCGACAACACGTTCTACATCCTGCGGATTTCCTGCAATGTTACTGACAGATATCTGGCCAATTTCGTTCAGGCCAGTAACACAGTCAGCACTGGCGAATTCGGCAGACTGCGCCGTAGTACCTACCAGTCCGGCAGAAAGCAGCAGTGAGGATAAGGCAAGTGATTGTTTCATCGTCAGCTCCATTATTCGTACCCCTACACACGGCAGGGCATTCCATCGCGATAATAAACCTCAAGCTTCCTGCTGTTGGTTTATTGTGCACAGGTAAACGCATAGGGGCGCAAAGCAATGTAAAGCTGACTAAATTTCAACCCAATGTTATTTACGATACAAAATAGCCTGTGAATACCATTGGCCTGTCACGATAGTTTCATCCACTAATAAAACCACGTAGTAATCAGCTTTAGCCGCGGCGGCTTTGGCACGGATCTCTGCCAGCGCATCATCCGGAGAGCCTCTTACCAGCGCGCTAACCGTCCCTAATCGCTGTAACCCATTACTCTGGTCACGGCGGATCTCCTGCGGGTGGTCGGCAACGGGCGGTGCGGGTTGTGGCGTTCCCTGTAGCACGCTACAGGCGCTTAAAAACATAACCAACAACAAAGAGGCAAACCGACGCATAACTCTATCTCGTTTCCTGATAGCCATAGTGTAGTGCCTTATTAATTTCCCTTTAGGGGAATGTTCCCGAATTGTTATCTCTCACGCGATTTTCGAATGAAAATGTTGCGAAAGCGTAACCCAGTTCTCAACATTATGAATCATTGCCGAACACATTCGCTTGCGTTAAGTATTGCTGCATGGCATACCAGAAAGAAAGAGGCGACAAATGATCGAAATTGAAACACGACAGTTGGCGGGTATACCTGTCCTGCACGCCGTTCCGGCTGGCAAACGCGAATGTTCACTCCCTTGCGTTATCTTCTATCACGGGTTTACCTCTTCAAGCCTGGTTTACAGCTATTTTGCCGTTGCGCTGGCTCAGGCCGGGTTCCGTGTCGTCATGCCAGATGCGCCCGACCATGGCGCTCGCTTCAAAAGCGATGCCAGGGTGCGAATGCGCCGCTTCTGGCATATTTTGCAGCAAAATATGCAGGAGTTTACGACGTTACGTGCGGCGCTGGAGGCGGAAAATTGGCTTTCAGATGAGCGGCTTGCCGTCGGTGGGGCGTCGATGGGGGGAATGACAGCATTGGGCATAATGGCGCGCCATCCTGAGGTTAAATGTGTAGCCAGCCTGATGGGTTCAGGCTATTTTACCCGGCTTGCGCAGACGCTTTTTCCCCCTTTACAGGTTCAGACCCCAGAGCAGCAGGCGGAATTTGATGCCGTTATCGCCCCGCTTGCCGAATGGGATGTTACGCATCAGTTACCACGCCTCGCTGACAGGCCGTTGCTGCTGTGGCATGGACAGGATGATGATGTGGTGCCGGCTGTTGAAACCTTCCGCTTACAGCAAGCGCTGATTCAGGCAGGTTTGGACAACAATCTGACCTGCCTGTGGGAAGCGGGCGTACGACATCGCATCACGCCAGAAGCGTTGGCCGCAACAGTGACGTTTTTCCGCCAGCACCTTTAAACGCGCATAATGCTCACGCCCTGAGCTTCAAGCTGTTGCAGAATCTCAGGGTTTGCATTTTTGCCAGTAATCAGCATGTCGATTTGGTCGGCGCGACTGAACAGCATTCCCGCACGTTCACCGACTTTACTGCTATCGACCAGTACCACCAGTTTGCCCACCACGTTAAGCATCTTCTGCTCGGCCATCGCGGTCAGCATATCCGTTTTATACAGTCCGTCCGCGGTCAACCCTTTGCCACTGGTGAACATCCAGTGCCCGGCATACAGGCTATTTTCACTGCCTTGCGGGCTAAGCGTGATGGATTGGCTTTTGTTATATTGCCCTCCCATGATGATCACGCTGTCATGCTCCTGGTCGATCAGATAGTTCGCCAGCGGCAGATAATTAGTGATGATCTGCACCGGCTTGCCGCACATTTCGCGACCCAGCAGAAAGGCGGTCGATCCGCAGTTGATCACCACGCTTTCACCTGCATTCACAAGCTGGGATGCCGCCTTGGCAATGCGAACTTTTTCATCGTGGTTCTGTGCCTGGTGCAGATTCATTGGCGTCCAGCGCGGTCGCTGCTGGGTAATAGCTTCTGCGCCGTTGCGGACTTTCTTGAGTTTGCCGCTTTCATCGAGTTTGTTGATGTCCCGGCGTGCTGTGGCGGGTGAAATCCCCAGACGCTCAATCACGTTCTCAACGGTAACAAAGCCCAACTGCGCCAGCATATCCAGCAATATTTGATGTCTTTGTGCTTCAGTCATGAGCTATTCCGATACAAATTGATTTGAAAAGATGATATTTGAAATAGCCTGGAAATACTAAAGTAAATGGGAAAAAATGCCGGGATGGCCCGGCATTTTGTGTGGATCACAAGAACGATTTAAACGGTAAATCCGGTTCAATCGTGAAGCAGTCGTCAAAGCCGCGCGGATAGTGATATTCAAAGTTATCTTTGTCCAGCGGCCAGGTGAACTTGCCACCCACCTGCCAGATAAAAGGCTTAAAGCCATACTTCAGCCGATCCTTTTTCATCTCCCACAGTACGCGGATCTCCTGAGGATCTGCCTGGAAGTTTGACCAGATATCGTGATGGAAAGGGATCACCACTTTTGTATTCAGGGCCTCCGCCATACGCAGCATGTCGGAACTGGTCATTTTGTCCGTAATACCCCGTGGGTTCTCGCCGTAGGATCCGAGCGCGACGTCGATCTGGTGCTCATTGCCATGCTTTGCATAGTAGTTGGAGTAGTGTGAATCACCGCTGTGATAAAGCGTACCGCCCGGCGTTTTGAACAGATAGTTTACGGCGCGGGCATCCATACCATCCGGCAGCACGCCTGCCGCTTTTTGATCGGCAGGAAGCGTGATCAATGCCGTACGATCAAACGCATCAAGCGCATGAATTTCAATATCTTTCACTTTCACCACATCGCCAGGTTTTACCACGATGCAGCGCTCTTTTGGTACACCCCAACCGATCCACAGATCCACACAAGTCTGCGGTCCAATAAACGGCACGTCGTCGGCACAGTTCTGCATGACGGCTGCCGCAACATTTACGTCGATGTGATCGTTATGATCGTGCGTGGCCAGCACCGCATCGATCTGACGAATGGCAAACGGATCAAGAACAAACGGCGTGGTGCGCAGGTTTGGCTGCAGCTTCTTCACGCCCGCCATGCGTTGCATCTGGTGACCGGTTTTCATCAGCGGGTTACCGTGACTCTGTTTACCCGTACCGCACCAGAAATCGACGCAGACGTTAGTTCCGCCTTCAGACTTTAGCCAAATACCGGTACAGCCAAGCCACCACATAGCGAAAGTGCCAGGTGCGACCTGTTCCTGCTCGATCTCTTCATTGAGCCAGCTTCCCCACTCCGGGAATGTGCTCAGAATCCATGATTCACGCGTGATGCTTTTTACTTTACTCATCGCAATTACCTTCATGTTTGTTCAAGTTGAATCAAATTATGATTTGTTTTGATTGATACTGACATCATTTTCTCAAGAAGGCAATGCGCTGATTTTTGGTGTTGAATGGGAAAATGCGAACAAATTACAACGTGACAAGATGGTTTATATGAAATGTATTTTTGTATTTTATTGTTTTAAATGAATTTATTTTGACGAGTGTGAATTTGAAGTAAATCCACTCTGCAAGTAAGAGAATTATTTGCGTACTTCATCACATTTAATCAAATTCAATCTTGTTGTGATTACTTTTGAAAATTAGAGTGAGGGCACAACATCCTGGGCATCTGTAATGAATGTTCAGCAACTTCGTCTACTGGAGATCGTTATGGAGATCCTCTACAACATCTTTACCGTCTTTTTTAATCAGGTCATGACCAATGCACCGTTGCTGTTGGGTATTGTGACCTGCCTCGGCTACATCCTGTTGCGTAAAAGTGTCAGCGTCATTATCAAAGGCACGATCAAAACGATTATCGGTTTTATGTTATTGCAGGCAGGGTCGGGCATTCTGACCAGCACGTTTAAACCGGTGGTGGCGAAGATGTCTGAGGTTTACGGTATCAATGGCGCGATCTCCGATACCTATGCCTCCATGATGGCAACCATCGAACGAATGGGCGATGCATACAGTTGGGTAGGGTACGCCGTACTGTTAGCGCTGGCGCTGAACATTTGTTACGTACTGCTACGGCGTATTACCGGCATTCGAACCATCATGCTGACTGGGCACATCATGTTCCAGCAGGCGGGGCTGATTGCTGTCTCTTTCTACATCTTTGGTTACCCGATGTGGACCACCATCATCTGTACCGCGGTGCTGGTGTCGCTCTACTGGGGCATTACCTCCAATATGATGTACAAACCGACGCAGGAAGTAACTGACGGTTGCGGTTTTTCCATCGGTCACCAGCAGCAGTTCGCCTCCTGGATTGCTTACAAAGTCGCGCCGTATCTGGGTAAGAAAGAGGAGAGCGTAGAAGATCTCAAGCTGCCAGGCTGGCTGAATATCTTCCATGACAACATCGTTTCCACCGCGATTGTGATGACCATCTTTTTCGGGGCGATCCTGCTCTCTTTCGGCATTGATGTGGTTCAGGCGATGGCGGGTAAAACCCACTGGACGGTGTATATCCTGCAAACCGGTTTTTCGTTTGCTGTCGCTATCTTCATCATCACCCAGGGCGTACGTATGTTCGTTGCTGAACTTTCAGAAGCGTTCAACGGTATCTCTCAACGTCTGATCCCCGGCGCGGTGTTGGCTATCGACTGCGCAGCCATTTACAGCTTTGCCCCCAACGCGGTGGTCTGGGGCTTTATGTGGGGCACCATCGGCCAACTGATTGCGGTAGGTATTCTGGTTGCCTGCGGCTCTTCCATCCTGATTATCCCAGGCTTTATCCCGATGTTCTTCTCGAACGCCACCATCGGCGTATTTGCTAACCACTTTGGCGGCTGGCGCGCGGCGCTCAAGATTTGCCTGGTGATGGGGATGATCGAAATCTTCGGCTGCGTTTGGGCGGTGAAACTCACCGGTATGAGCGCCTGGATGGGCATGGCGGACTGGTCAATTCTGGCACCGCCGATGATGCAAGGCTTTGCCTCCATCGGCATCGTGTTTATGGCCGTCATTATTCTGATTGCACTGGCTTATATGTTTTTCGCAGGACGCACGTTGCGCGCTGAGGAAGACGCAGAAAAACAACTGGCAGAACACTCTGCTTAATAAGGAGTTCCGATTATGACCGTACGTATTCTGGCTGTGTGTGGCAATGGGCAGGGCAGTTCCATGATCATGAAAATGAAGGTGGACCAGTTTTTAACCCAGTCAAATATTGACCATACGGTAAACAGCTGCGCTGTGGGTGAATACAAAAGTGAACTGAGCGGCGCGGATATCATCATCGCCTCTACGCATATCGCCGGTGAGATTACCGTTTCTGGCAATAAATATGTCGTTGGCGTACGCAACATGCTGTCTCCTGCCGATTTTGGGCCAAAACTGCTGGAAGTGATCAAAGCGCATTTCCCGCAGGACGTGAAGTAAGGGGCGGCATATGAAATTACGTGACTCGCTAACAGACAATAATTCCATCCTTTTGCAAGCCGAGGCCAGTACCTGGCAGGAAGCGGTAAAGCTTGGTGTGGATCTGTTGGTTAAGGCCGATGTGGTTGAACCACGCTACTACCAGGCCATCCTTGATGGCGTTGAGCAGTTTGGCCCGTACTTTGTGATTGCGCCTGGCCTGGCAATGCCGCACGGCCGTCCGGAGGAAGGGGTCAAGAAAACCGGTTTTGCGCTGGTGACGCTGAAATCACCGCTGGTGTTTAACCACGAAGATAACGACCCGGTCGATATTCTGATAACGATGGCGGCAGTTGACGCCAACACACATCAGGAAGTGGGCATCATGCAGATCGTGAATCTCTTTGATGACGAAGCCAATTTCGACCGTTTACGCGCCTGTCGCACCGCGCAGGAAGTGTTGGATTTAATTGATAACGCCACTGCGGCGGCTGTTTAAAAGGATACCAAAATGTCATTACCTATGTTGCAGGTTGCGCTGGATAACCAATCAATGTCTTCTGCGTATGAAACGACGCGTCTGATTGCCGAAGAGGTCGATATCATTGAGGTGGGAACTATTCTTTGCGTGGCAGAGGGTGTGCGCGCCGTTCGCGATCTGAAGGCGCTTTACCCGCATAAAATTGTGCTGGCGGACGCCAAAATTGCCGATGCGGGAAAAATCCTCTCCCGCATGTGTTTCGAAGCCAACGCTGACTGGGTCACCGTCATCTGCTGTGCGGATATCAACACCACCAAGGGGGCACTGGAGGTAGCGAAAGAATTTAACGGCGACGTGCAGATTGAACTGACCGGTTACTGGACCTGGGAGCAGGCCCAGGAATGGCGTGACGCAGGGATTGGGCAAGTTGTGTATCACCGCAGCCGTGATGCGCAGGCGGCGGGCGTGGCGTGGGGAGAAGCGGATATCAGCGCGATCAAACGCCTGTCCGAGATGGGCTTTAAAGTCACCGTCACCGGCGGTCTGGCGCTGGAAGATCTGCCGCTGTTTCAGGGAATTCCGATTCACGTATTTATTGCCGGTCGCAGCATTCGCGATGCCGCCTCTCCGGTGGAAGCGGCCCGTCAGTTCAAACGTTCTATCGCCCAGCTGTGGGGATAAGGAGCGACTATGTTGTCGAAACAGGTCCCGCTCGGTATTTATGAAAAGGCACTCCCCGGCGGGGAGTGCTGGCTGGAGCGTTTGCAGCTGGCGAAGGAACTGGGCTTTGACTTTGTCGAAATGTCGGTTGATGAAACCGACGCTCGCCTGGCGCGTCTTGACTGGAACCGCGAGCAGCGATTGGCGCTGGTGGCCGCAATCGCTGAGACAGGGATACGGGTACCGTCCATGTGCCTGAGCGCTCATCGTCGTTTCCCGCTTGGTAGTGAAGATGATGCGGTACGCGAACAGGGGCTGGAGATCATGCGTAAAGCCATTCAGTTTGCGCAGGATATCGGTATTCGCGTTATTCAACTGGCGGGTTACGACGTTTATTACCAGCAGGCCAATAACGAAACGCGTCGTCGGTTTCGCGATGGGCTGAAAGAAAGCGTAGAGATGGCGAGCCGTGCACAGGTGACGCTGGCGATGGAAATCATGGATTATCCACTGATGAATTCGATCAGTAAGGCGCTGGGATACGCTCACTATCTCAACAATCCGTGGTTCCAGCTGTATCCCGATATCGGCAATTTGTCGGCGTGGGACAACGATGTGCAGATGGAGCTGCAGGCGGGAATGGGCCATATCGTTGCCGTACACGTGAAGGATACCAAACCCGGCGTATTCAAAAATGTGCCGTTTGGTGAAGGGGTTGTCGATTTCGAACGTTGTTTTGCGACGCTCAAACAGAGTGGGTATTGCGGGCCATACCTGATTGAGATGTGGAGTGAAACGTCGGACGACCCGGCACGTGAAGTGGTGAAGGCGCGCGACTGGGTGAAAGCGCGTATGGCCAGCGCCGGTCTGGTGGAGGCGGTATAATGCAAAAACTCAAACAGCAGGTTTTTGAGGCCAATATGGATCTGCCGCGCTACGGGCTGGTGACGTTTACCTGGGGTAATGTCAGCGCCATCGACCGCGAACGCGGGCTGGTGGTGATTAAGCCCAGCGGCGTCGACTACCATACAATGACAGTGGACGACATGGTAGTTGTGGATCTGCACGGCAACGTGGTGGAAGGACGCTATCGTCCTTCTTCCGATACCGCCACCCATCTGGCGCTGTATCGTCGCTATTCCTCTCTTGGCGGCGTGGTGCATACTCACTCAACCCACGCGACGGCATGGGCGCAGGCAGGTCTGGCAATACCCGCGCTCGGTACGACGCATGCGGACTACTTCTTTGGTGATATTCCCTGCACCCGGGCGTTAACTGAAGCGGAAGTTCAGGATGAGTATGAGCTAAATACCGGCAGGGTGATTGTTGAAACGCTGGGGGAGGTGGAACCTTTGCATACGCCAGGCGTAGTGGTGTACCAGCATGGCCCGTTTGCCTGGGGCAAAGATGCTCACGACGCGGTACATAACGCGGTGGTGATGGAAGAAGTGGCAAAAATGGCATGGATTGCGCGCGGTATTAATCCGGCGCTCAGCCCCATCGACAGTTATCTGATGAATAAGCACTTCATGCGTAAGCACGGCCCAAATGCCTATTACGGGCAGAAGTAGGAATAAACGTTCCGGAGCCAACTCTTCATGGGGATGAGATCGGTCTGGCTTCGGGATTGTTTTGCAAAAAAAGCCCCCAGTGAAGGGGGCAAGTCAAACTGTGGCAATGTTCTCGTTGGTTATTTCTGGTGTTAACGATAAATATCTGCACTGGCGTGCATATTTCCGTTACTACCGGGTTCCCTGGTGAGGATCACGTGGTAGTAGGTTGCGCCTTGCGCATCGGTCTCTTCATTCAGGGCCTGAGTGGCTTCACTTTCAGTGGCGAAGTTATGATTTATGTAAATGACGCCTAAGCTCTGCACATCATCCATGTTCCTGGCCTGATGGTTATCAATTTTGATGGCTGCCGTTGCATTTGCACTGAGCAAAAGCACAGCCAGAAGGGTCAAAACACGGGCTCGCATATGTACCTCCTCGACTGCGGTCTCTGGTTGCCTCTCTCCTGTGAGTGATTAACTTCTGATGTAATTTTAACCGCTACCAGCGCAGTCGATAGCGACCATTTCTGATGCAGTTGTTCAAAAAATTACCGCATAGCCATCTTTTCTTTAATTAACAGTCTGCTGGTGTATACCGCTGCGGTGAAAAAATACCTGCCTTTCGCGCATAAGCTCTTACCAAATAGTCAATTTAATCGGTTGAGTACGCCGTTTATAGTGAGCCGGATAATTAATATAACTTTATGATAATAAGGCAAAAACTTATGGATACTTCATTCATGGATTTCAGCTATTTCGTGGTTATGTTTATGGTCGCGCTGGTGGCTGGCTTTATTAACGTGGTGTCGGGCGGTGGTGGATTTCTCTCTATTGGCGCACTCTTAATTTCTGGTTTACCCCCGGCTAATGCGCTGGCAACCAATAAAATTCAGGCTCTGGGTAGCTCTCTGACCTCTGGAATTTACTTTTTACGCCGGGGACATATCAACGTGCAGGAGCACAAGTATGTGTTTTTATCTGCCTTTATCGGTTCTGCGCTGGGAACGACGCTTATCCAGTTCATTGAACCGGAACTGCTGAAGAAACTGCTCCCAATCCTGATTATCGCAGTCGCCATTTACTTTATTTTTGCGCCAAACCTTAGCGAACCGAAAAGAAAGCAGCAGGTATCCCTGTTTCTCTTCTCGTTGATCGGTGGGGGATGTATTGGTTTTTATGATGGCTTTCTCGGTGCTGGGGCAGGTTCCTTTTATACCCTCAGCTATATCCTGCTGTGGGGATACAGTATTGATAAAGCGCAAATCCACTCGAATTTTATTAACCTGGCGTCGAACATCGCCTCGATTTTGTTCTTCATTTTCGGCGGTAAAATGATCTGGTCGCTTGGGCTGGTGATGTTTGCAGGGCAATCCCTTGGCGCACGTCTTGGTGCGACAGTCGTACTGACGCGCGGTAAGAAAGTCATCCGACCCATGATTGTCATTGTCTCCATTTGCATCAGCATCAAAATGCTGCTGGATATGTATTAATAGCGACATGATAAATAATCGTACAAGCACCTTGAGTTTACCTGCTGACCCCAGTATTATGACGCGTCATTTTTCAGCCGACCTTTAACACGTTCCTTGCCTCCATGGGCCTCGGCTGACCCAGACAGGAGGCTGAATAATCCGTAAGGAGCAATTCGATGCGTCATTACGAAATCGTTTTTATGGTCCATCCTGACCAGAGCGAACAGGTTCCGGGTATGATCGAACGCTACACTGCTGCCATCACTGGTGCAGAAGGCACGATCCACCGTCTGGAAGACTGGGGCCGCCGTCAGCTGGCTTACCCGATCAACAAACTGCACAAAGCTCACTACGTTCTGATGAACGTTGAAGCGCCGCAGGAAGTGATCGATGAGCTGGAAACTACCTTCCGCTTCAACGATGCCGTTATCCGCAGCATGGTTATGCGTACTAAACACGCTGTTACCGAAGCATCTCCGATGGTTAAAGCGAAAGACGAGCGTCGTGAACGTCGCGATGATTTCGCTAACGAAACCGCAGATGATGCTGAAGCTGGGGATTCTGAAGAGTAATTTCTGATGACCAACCGTCTGGCGTTGTCCGGCACTGTGTGCAGGGCCCCCCTTCGAAAGGTCAGTCCATCAGGAATTCCTCATTGCCAGTTCGTGCTTGAGCATCGTTCTGTGCAGGAGGAAGCCGGGTTTCACCGGCAGGCGTGGTGCCAAATGCCCGTTATTATTAGCGGACACGAAAACCAGGCCATTACTCACAGTATAACGGTCGGTAGCGCAGTGACCGTTCAGGGGTTCATCTCTTGCCACAAAGCAAAGAACGGCCTGAGCAAAATGGTTCTGCATGCCGAGCAGATTGAATTGATAGATTCTGGAGACTAGCCATATGGCACGTTATTTCCGTCGTCGCAAGTTCTGCCGTTTCACCGCGGAAGGCGTTCAAGAGATCGACTATAAAGATATCGCTACGCTGAAAAACTACATCACCGAAAGCGGTAAGATTGTCCCAAGCCGTATCACCGGTACCCGTGCAAAATACCAGCGTCAGCTGGCTCGCGCTATCAAACGCGCTCGCTACCTGTCCCTGCTGCCGTACACTGATCGTCATCAGTAATCGGTCACGGTCCATTAATACGACTTTGAGAGGATAAGGTAATGCAAGTTATTCTGCTTGATAAAGTAGCAAACCTGGGTAGCCTGGGTGATCAGGTTAACGTTAAAGCGGGCTATGCTCGTAACTTCCTGGTACCACAGGGTAAAGCTGTTCCTGCTACCAAGAAAAACGTTGAATTTTTCGAAGCGCGTCGCGCTGAGCTGGAAGCTAAATTGGCTGACGTTCTGTCCGCTGCTGAAGCTCGTGCTGAGAAAATCAACGCACTGGAAACCGTAACCATCGCGTCTAAAGCTGGCGACGAAGGTAAACTGTTCGGTTCCATCGGTACTCGCGACATCGCTGACGCTGTAACTGCAGCTGGCGTTGAAGTAGCTAAGAGCGAAGTTCGTCTGCCGAACGGCGTTCTGCGTACCACTGGCGAGCACGAAGTGAGCTTCCAGGTTCACAGCGAAGTGTTTGCTAAGCTGACTGTAAACGTAGTTGCAGAATAAGTTTTTATTCTGATGACCGCGTAAAAGCGCCGGCCCTGTGCCGGCGTTTTGCTTTTCTGTTCCCCCGCTTTTCTCTCTGGCTATTCTTTATCCTTTTCGGGATAATCACAAAAATAAAACATTATTTCAAAGTGGTGATGGAATGGAACCAACGCACCAACCTCTGTTTGCACGTAAAAATGTTGTCTACCTGAGCGCGGCGTTCTGCTGCCTGCTGTGGGGGAGTGCCTATCCGGCGATCAAAAGCGGATATGAGATCTTCCAGATTGCCACGGATGACATTCCCTCAAAGATTGTCTTTGCCGGATATCGCTTTCTGTTTGCGGGATTAT
This sequence comes from Citrobacter sp. Cpo109, assembly GCF_030332565.1. Lineage (NCBI taxonomy): Bacteria > Pseudomonadati > Pseudomonadota > Gammaproteobacteria > Enterobacterales > Enterobacteriaceae > Citrobacter > Citrobacter sp. Cpo109. The sequence goes on along the minus strand of NZ_JAOWHQ010000071.1, from coordinate 430,420 downwards.
TGCTGCTACTGCTGGCGGTAGCGCAGCGTAAACCGATTGGCCGGTTAAGTCCGCGTCAGTACGGCCAACTCACGCTGTTGGGGCTAACGCAAACCTCGCTGCAATACATCTTTTTCTACATTGGCCTGGCGTTCACGACGGGAGTGAAAGGGTCCATCATGAATGCGACCGGGACCTTCTTCAGCGTGCTGCTGGCCCATTTTATCTACCATAACGACAAACTGAGTTACAACAAAGCGCTGGGCTGTATTCTCGGCTTTACCGGCGTAATGGTGGTGAACTTTAGCAGCGGAATGGATTTTAGCTTCAGCCTGTTAGGTGACGGCTCAGTAGTGATGGCAGCTTTTATTCTCTCTGCTGCCACGCTATATGGAAAACGTATTTCTCAGACGGTGGACCCGACGGTAATGACAGGGTACCAGTTGGGCGGTGGCGGCCTGGCGTTGGTTATCGGCGGCTACGCTTTTGGCGGCACGCTAACCGTACACGGTGCATCTTCGGTGGCGATTCTCGGCTACCTGACGTTACTCTCTTCGGTCGCTTTCGCCTTGTGGAGTATTCTGCTCAAGCATAATCGCGTGGGGATGATTGCGCCGTTTAACTTCCTGATCCCGGTTTCGGGAGCAGTACTGTCGGCAATATTCCTCGGTGAAAACATTCTCGAATGGAAATATGCGGTAGCGCTGGTGCTGGTGTGTTCGGGGATCTGGTGGGTGAACAAGGTGAAACGCTGACGTTTCACCTTGATGCCTGATGGCGCTATCGCTTATCAGGCCTGGAATCGCGGGGTCACAGCGCTTAACGGGCGCGGATAAAACTGCCGTTAGGCTGGCGGGTAAACAGTACTTGCTGACCATTCCCGGTATCAATGGTTAATCCCGTCACCACGCCATTGGCATTCTGCCTGATCTGTATCATCTGACCGTCTTTCAGATTGCTCAGTGGTTTTCCGGCGCCTTCAACCTGTGCCATCGCATAGACATCGGTTGGCGGGAGGTTATGGTCACGGAATACCTGCGCCAGCGTTTTACCTGAGTCTACGCGGTAGGAGCGCCACTGCTGGTCAATTCCGCTATCCTGTTGGAAAGGTTGTGTCTGCGGCTGAGATTGCTGGACCTGAGGCTGCGCATCAGGTTCTCCTTCCTGGATTGGCTCTGGCGCAACCGGAGCGACCTGGCCGGGATCATTTTGCGGCGCGACGAGCTGTGCCTGCAGTTGAGCCTCGGTCGGTGGCTGCGACTGTGACTGTAAATCCAGCTGGGCAGTACGCGTCACCACAGGGGCATCGCTGGTGTCACTGGAAGGGAGCAGGAAACCTATCACCAACACAATAGCGGCAATAATAATGCCGCGGCGGTGCATAGGCGGTAGCGGGTCCATAATGCGAAAATTGTCCGGTGCATGCCAGATTTTCGCCAGGGTTGGTTTTAATTCAAAGCGCCCGGGCATGGCTTTCCTCCTGCTCCGCGTCTCGTTCCTCGATCATAGAGTATAGATGGCTAACGCTATGATGTTCGTCATATTACCCGCTTTCGTGACGTCAACGCGGGATATTCCTATTGTTTATGTTTCCTCGCGATTTGTCATCTGTTCCCGAGACAAAGTTTTACCGGATGCGGCATGGCTGATATGCTGCCCGCTACTTTACATCCGATGAAAGGAAATATGATGGCTAACCCGACTTTTGACACTATCGAAGCGCAAGCAAGCTACGGCATTGGTTTGCAGGTAGGACAACAGCTGAGCGAATCCGGACTGGAAGGACTGTTGCCTGAAGCGCTGGTAGCGGGTATCGCTGACGCGCTGGAAGGTAAGCACCCGGCAGTGCCGGTTGATGTTGTGCATCGCGCACTGCGTGAAATCCACGAACGCGCTGACGCAGTACGTCGCGAGCGTTTCCAGGCTATGGCGGCTGATGGCGTCAAATATCTGGAAGAAAACCGTGAGAAAGACGGTGTGAACAGCACTGAATCTGGTTTGCAGTTCCGTGTTCTGACCCAGGGTGAAGGTGCTATTCCGGCACGTACTGACCGCGTTCGCGTGCACTACACCGGTAAACTGATCGACGGTACCGTGTTTGACAGCTCTGTCGCACGTGGCGAACCAGCTGAATTCCCGGTTAACGGCGTAATCCCAGGCTGGATTGAAGCGCTGACCCTGATGCCGGTAGGTTCCAAATGGGAACTGACTATTCCTCAGGAACTGGCTTACGGCGAGCGTGGCGCTGGCGCGTCCATTCCTCCGTTCAGCACGTTGGTGTTCGAAGTTGAGCTGCTTGAGATCCTGTAAGCAGTGACTTCTGTTCCCCCCAAGGCCGGGGGGAACAAAAAAATAGCGTGAAAATCTATAGTTACGTCGTTGTCGATATTTTATCTTGCAAATGCCCCATCAGCGTGTATTTTTGTGAGCTGATTCGCGCTATCAGAGTGATATGACACTCACTTTAAACATTAAATTAACATTATATCTAAATCTTAGTATTCATCCCGCCAATTCTTACCTAATATCGATGAGTCCTGATAACAGGATCGTCGTATCATAGACACACTAAAGGCCGTAGAGCCTGAACAACACAGACAGGTACAGGAAGAAAAAACATGGTAGATCAGGTAAAAGTCGACACCGCTGAAGAGGCGTCGTCTGAACAGTCGCTACGGCGCAATCTCACAAACCGTCATATTCAACTTATTGCCATTGGTGGCGCTATCGGTACTGGCCTGTTTATGGGCTCCGGTAAAACCATCAGTCTCGCCGGACCGTCGATCATCTTTGTGTATATGATCATCGGTTTTATGCTGTTTTTCGTGATGCGTGCAATGGGTGAATTGCTGCTCTCGAATCTGGAGTACAAATCGTTTAGTGATTTCGCCTCCGACCTGCTCGGGCCATGGGCTGGGTATTTTACCGGTTGGACCTACTGGTTCTGCTGGGTCGTTACCGGAATGGCAGACGTTGTCGCGATTACCGCGTATGCGCAATTCTGGTTCCCCGAACTGTCAGACTGGGTCGCCTCGCTGGCGGTGATCGTGCTGCTGCTGAGCCTCAACCTCGCCACCGTAAAAATGTTCGGTGAGATGGAGTTCTGGTTTGCGATGATCAAAATCGTCGCCATCATCGGCCTGATTGTCGTCGGTCTGGTGATGGTGTTGACGCACTTCCAGTCGCCAACCGGCGTTCAGGCATCGTTCACGCACTTGTGGAATGACGGTGGCTGGTTCCCGAAAGGTCTGAGCGGCTTCTTTGCCGGCTTCCAGATAGCGGTGTTCGCGTTTGTGGGTATTGAGCTGGTGGGTACGACCGCAGCGGAAACCAAGGATCCGGAAAAATCGCTGCCGCGCGCCATTAACTCGATTCCGATCCGTATCATCATGTTCTACGTTTTTGCGCTGATCGTGATTATGTCCGTTACGCCGTGGAGCTCGGTAGTGCCAACCAAGAGCCCATTCGTTGAACTGTTTGTGCTGGTTGGTCTGCCTGCTGCGGCGAGCCTGATCAACTTTGTGGTGCTGACTTCAGCTGCCTCTTCTGCAAACAGCGGCGTGTTCTCTACCAGCCGTATGCTGTTCGGTCTGGCGCAGGAAGGCGTTGCGCCTAAAGCGTTTGCCAAGCTGTCTAAACGCGCAGTTCCGGCGAAGGGTTTAACCTTCTCCTGTATCTGTCTGCTGGGCGGCGTGGTGATGCTGTACGTGAACCCGAGCGTGATTGGCGCCTTCACCATGATCACCACCGTATCGGCGATTCTGTTCATGTTCGTCTGGACCATCATTCTTTGCTCATACCTGGTGTACCGCAAGCAGCGTCCTCACCTGCATGAAAAATCAATCTACAAGATGCCGTTAGGCAAGCTGATGTGCTGGGTATGTATGGCGTTCTTCGTCTTCGTACTGGTACTGCTGACGCTGGAAGATGATACCCGTCAGGCGCTGATCGTCACGCCGCTGTGGTTCATCGCGCTGGGTCTGGGCTGGTTGTTCATCGGTAAGAAACGTATGGCAGGTACGCGATAATCGCTAAGCAGTGAGATGTAGGCCGGATAAGGCGTTTACGCCGCATCCGGCATATGCCGCCGGCGCTGCGTTTATCAGGTCTACGTTCTGACACAAAAAAGGCCACATATGCAGTGGCCGAATTCGGACTTCAGAAAGGCGCTCTCGGGCGCCTTTTTTTATTCACCTGCGAGGGCACGCGGGAACAAAACATTGTTTTCCAGGCTGATGTGTTCCATCAGGTCGTCGATCATCTCGTTAATGCCGTTATACATGGCTTTCCAGGTAGTGCAGGCCTCTGGTGGCGGCGTTACGTTATGGGTGATGTGTTTGATCACTTCTACCAGTTCACCCGCATCGTCATGTTCGCTTTCCATCACGCTGATTGGCCCCATCGCCTGGCTACCCATGCCCTGTTTGATCATCGGGAACAGGATCTGTTCTTCTTTCATCATGTGGCTGGACAGCTCTTCATGCAGCATGGTCAGGTTTTTCGCCAGACCGCGCGGTACGTTCGGTTTGTCTGCGTGAACGCGTTCAACTTTAGTGGCCTGCAGGATCAGCTCCGGCAGCTGTTCGCGGTGTCTGTCGTGATAACGCACGATGATATGGTCGATGATTTCAGCCAGAGCCACGGTACGCCAGTCTTTCTCCAGCGGCTGTTCAGCCAGCTGCGCAAGCTGCGCCTCAATAACGTCTAAATCCAGCTCTTTACGCGCGGCAGCGCGTGCCAGCGTTTGCTTACCGCCGCAGCAGTAATCCATATCGTATTTACGAAACAGGGCCGAAGCGCGAGGAATAGAGAGCGCCAGTTCACCTAAAGGTTGATCGCGATATGACATTGCCGTTACCTCATTCTTAATAATATAAGATGTATTTTAAATGCAACTTATGGCAAAGGATATAACCCTTTCGGGGTGGGGTGTTTTGTGATGGACGTCACGAAAATTTCTTATCTCGTTAAGATGCTGAATCTTATTGGAAAGGAAAGGTACGGTGAAAAAAGCCGCACGACAGGATTAAATAAGCGCACGCCGCTGCCGATAGTTAGACCTCAGACAATACCTGCATAATAAAAGGCTACAGATGTTCAAACGAATCAAAGTGATAACCTTACTTATCACCGTGTTACTCGCGCTGGGCGCAATGCAGCTCATCTCCGCGGGCGTCTTTATTGGCGCACTCAATAACGATAAGCAGAACTTTAACGTGTCTCAACTTTCCAGCCAGAACGTGGCCGAGTTTACCGATGCGTGGATTAGCCTGAACCAGGCTCGCGTCACGCTCAACCGGGGCATGCTGCGTTTACAGGGAACGATGGCCAGCGAGATTAACGGCGGTCAGTTGCAGGAGCTGGTGAACACGGCAAATCGCCTGTTGGCCGAATCGAAAGATCATTACGATAAATACTACGCTCTGCCGGAAACGCCTGGGCTGGATGAGCATCTGGCCGATCGACTGGAAGAGCAGTACGGCATCTATTCTGCGACGCTGGCAAAAATGAACGTGCTGCTGGCTGAAGGAAAGCTGGAAGAGATGTTCAAGCAGAATGCCGAGCAAAAGCAAACGGCCATGCAGGAAGTTTATCGGCAATGGCGTAGTGCGCAAACGGCGCTGGCCACTGCCGGAGTGCAGGACAATGAGAGTGATTACCAGAAGATAATCTGGCTGCTGTCCGCGGTGATGCTGATTGTCGTCACCGTGATTATCGCCAGTTGGCTGGCGATGCAGCGAGTGCTGCTCAAGCCGCTCCACGAGGTGATGGGACATATTCGCCACATTGCCGCAGGCGATTTGACGCACCCCATCAGCGCCGATGGCAGTAATGAAATGGCGCTGCTGGCAAGCAACGTCCGTGACATGCAGCAGGCGCTGGCGAATACGGTCAGCGTGGTGCGTGACGGGGCCGATACCATCTATACCGGCGCGGGTGAAATCGCCGCAGGCAGTAACGATCTCTCTTCACGTACCGAGCAGCAGGCCGCCTCTCTGGAAGAGACTGCTGCCAGCATGGAACAACTTACCGCAACCGTGAGACAGAACGCAGATAACGCGCGTCAGGCGACCAGTCTGGCAAAAAATGCTTCACAAACGGCGCAAAAAGGCGGAAACGTGGTCGATGGCGTGGTGCGTACGATGGATGAAATCGCCACCAGTTCCAGCAAAATCGCGCAAATTACCAATGTTATCGACGGCATTGCCTTCCAGACCAATATCCTTGCGCTAAACGCGGCGGTGGAAGCGGCGCGTGCGGGCGAGCAGGGACGCGGATTTGCCGTGGTCGCAGGCGAGGTTCGGACGCTGGCGCAGCGTAGTGCCCAGGCGGCGAAGGAGATCAAAGCGCTGATTGATGACTCGGGGTATCGGGTCAATGCCGGCACGGCGCTGGTGCATGAAGCGGGCGAAACGATGGCGGAAATAGTTAGCGCCGTGACCCGCGTGACCGACATCATGGGGGAGATTGCCTCAGCTTCTGATGAACAAAGTCGGGGTATCGATCAGGTAGGCCAGGCGGTTGCCGAAATGGATCGCGTGACCCAGCAAAACGCCTCGCTGGTAGAAGAGTCCGCTTCCGCCGCTGCCGCGCTTGAAGAGCAGGCCGCGCGGTTGAACCAGACGGTAGCGGTGTTTAAAGTGTCGCGCCGGATGGCGGCGTAAACGCCTTATCCGGCCTACATGAGATCGTACAATCCTTGTAGGCCGGATAAGCAGCGCCATCCGGCACATTATGATTGTGAAACCACCACGACGCTCGGTTTCTGTGGCTTGGCTCTGACGGCTATCACCACCCCAACCATCAGCAGCGCAATTCCGCTAACCGTCAGCAGAGGTGGAAATTCCTCGCGCAGAATAAAGGTGTACAACAGGCCAGCCAGCGTTTCGAAGACAATCAGCGGGCCGAGGATCACCGTCGGTAATTTTTGGCTGGCGACGTTCCAGCACAATGCGCCAACCCACGAACACAATACCGCAATGGCTATCATCAGACCGATAAACACGCCCGGACGCGGACCGAAGGGCAGAGCGAAGTCCGGCGTTTGCCCGTTAAGCCACAGGCAGGCGGCAATGTAACCGACCAGAGAAACAGGCAACGTTACCAGAGCCTGGGCCGTCGCCCACATCATCGGGTGCTTATCCGGATTCTCGCGCAGCCAGCGGGCATTACGCAGCGCATACCATGCCCAACACACCACCGAGACAAGCGCCAGCGCGATGCCGGAACCATAACGCCAGCCACTAAAGTCTGGTAACCCCTGATTCAGCTCCGAGATATTCACGCACAGCAGTCCTATACCAATCAATACCAGCGCAGGCGACAGACGCCACCATGATAATTTGCCGTCACGCTGGCTGTAGAGCAGGTTAGCGAAGACCGGGATCACCACCGGTAATGTACCAATAATCATCGTGGAGACCGGTGCGCCGGTGCGCTGGATGGCGCTTGCCAGGCAAACGTAATAAATCAGATTCCCCATCATTGTTAGCGTCAGCGCAGTTACCCAGTCTTTCCGCACAAGTTGACGCAGGCGCGCACGTCCCAGCCAGGCAATCGGCAATGCGATCAGCCCCAGCGCCAGATAACGCCCCATCGACTGCAATACCGCCGGGTATTCCGGTACGATCAGCGGTCCAACAAAAATTAATCCCCACATCAGCCCGGCCAACAGGGCATACAACACACCGCTAATCATTTTTGACATCCACATCGTTTAACAATGAGTCGAGTGTAGGCAGGAAAAATGCCGCCGTATTGTATGAGATTGCTGATCAACGCCGGACGACTTGTTTCTGATAACGTACCGGCGTAATGCCGTAGCGATGAGTAAACGCGCGGGTGAGATGCGACTGGTCGGTGAGGCCGGTTGCGGCGGCGACCTCTGCGGCGGGCATACCGTAAGTGAGAAAACCTTTGGCTCGCCATAGGCGGATCGCCATCAGCATCTGATGCGGCGTGACGTGGAAATGAGATTTAAACTGGCGCTGAAAATGCCAGGGACTCAGCGATGCAACCCGCGCCAGCTCGTCGAGCGTGACCGGATGCATATAATTATCGTGCAGATACTCGCGTACCCGTTCAAAGCGATGCGCCCCCTCCGTCAATACCGGCGCATGGCGGGCCAGTGGCTGGAACGTGTCGATCAGATCGAGTAGGAGTCCTTTTTGCGCCAGCGGATCTTCCGTGTTCCACAGGCTGTGGATCAGCGAGCAGATCTGGCGCGAGCGCAGCGGATCGTGACGCGTTACGTCATGAAACCACCAGTGGCGGATCCCGGTGACCTCTTCCAGAAGGTAGGGTTCAAGATAAATCATCCGATAGCGCCAGCCGTCGGCGGTTTCGGCTTCGCCGGTATGCAGCTCATCGGGATTCATGGTGACGACGGAATGGGCGGGGGCAACATACTGCGTGCCGCGATAGCGAAAACGTTCGGCTCCGACTTCTATCGCGCCAATGCCAAACGCTTCATGGGTGTGCGGCTCGAAAGCGTAACGCGAGATGTGCGCATGATACAGCTCAACGCCCGGCACCTGCGCCAGATGGCGAAAGCGGGCGCTGTCTTTCTCATCAATAAACTGCTCAGGTACACCTTGCACGTTTTCTCTCCCCACGCATCATCCTGTCATTATCAGAGAGGATGCGCGGGGATGCCACCACAATTAACTAATTTTTAACACTTACACGATGCCTTTGACACTGTCAGCCAACGAGGTGGTCGGGCGACCAATCAGTTTGCTCAGCGTATGGCTGTCGTCGAACAGACCGCCTTTGGAGGCGCCAGTGTCTGAGTCAGCCAGCATGTCCGCCAGCCCGGCAGGCAGGCCTACACCTTTAAGTGCGGCGGCAAAATCTGCTTCGCTCAGATTCTGATACACCACTTTTTTACCACTCTGTTTTGCCAGCTCGGCAGCCAACTGGCTCAGGGTCCAGCCTGCGTCGCCCGCCAGCTCATAAGTTTTACCGGAATGAACGTCTTCACTGATGACGCGCGCGGCGGCAGCGGCATAGTCGGCGCGGGTCGCTGAGGCGATTTTGCCTTCACCTGCAGCCCCGATAAACACGCCGTGTTCCAGTGCAGCCGGTGCGCTGGCGAGATAGTTTTCGGTGTACCAGCCGTTACGCAGCAGCGCGTATGCGATACCGGATTCAGCCAGCATCTTCTCGGTTGCCACATGCTCATCAGCCAGCCCCAGCGGGGAGGTGTCGGCGTGCAGCAGGCTGGTGTAGGCGATGAATTTCACGTGCGCGGCTTTCGCTGCGTTAATCACGTTGCGATGCTGCGAGGCGCGTTGTCCCACTTCGCTGGAGGAGATTAGCAGTAGCTTGTCGATACCCTGTAAGGCAGCCGTCAAGGCGGCTTCATCGCTGTAATCCGCCTGACGAACGGTAATGCCCTGCTGGCTAAGCGCCGTCGCTTTAGCGGGATTACGCACAATTGCCACAATCTGGCTGGCAGGAACGGTTTTCAGCAGAGATTCAATAACATGTTGGCCCAGTTGGCCGGTGGCGCCGGTAATTGCGATCATGGAGTGACTCCTTGGTATTGGTCTTGTGTTTAATCACGCTAACACCTAAACTTACTTTTAGTAAGTACGCACAAAAAGGTTAGTATGAAAATGACAGCTTCGACGCTCTCCCAGCAGTTACGCGATGGCAACTTGTTTGCCGAACAGTGTCCCTCCCGCGAGGTGTTAAAACATGTCACCAGCCGCTGGGGCGTGTTGATTCTGGTGGCGCTGCGCGACGGTACGCACCGTTTCAGCGATTTGCGCCGTAAGATGGGCGGGGTCAGTGAAAAGATGCTGGCGCAATCCCTGCAAGCGTTAGAGCATGACGGGTTTATCAATCGGGTGTCGTATCCGGTGGTACCGCCGCACGTGGAGTATAGCCTGACGCCGTTGGGTGAGCAGGTGAGCGATAAAGTTGCCGCGCTGGCGGACTGGATAGAACTGAATTTGCCGCAGGTTTTAGCGCAGCGGGACGAACGGGCTGCGTAGTTTTGTAGGCCGGATAAGACGCTATTGCGCCGCATCCGGCACGAAAATTACTTACTTAAATCCAGCTGATAAATAGCGAAACCGATGTCATCGGTCGCGACTTTCTTCAGCGGATACTGGCCTTTCTCTTTAATAAATGCCGCGGCTTTATCAGACGGTGATGTTTCAAAGCGAATATCCAGTGGTGTGTCGCTATGAATTGGCGCCAGACGCCAGTTGTTATCTGCCGCCGGGTGAATTTCACCGGTACGCTTCGTCTCTGCACCAATCCACGCCGCCAGCACCGAGCGGTTTTCATCCGGAGAGGCAAACGCGATGTGGCTGTCGCCGGTTCCGGCAAACTTACCGCCGTAGGCGCGGTAGTTGTTGGTCGCGACGAGGAAGGTGGCATTCGGATCGATTGGTTTGCCGTTAAAGGTCAGATTTTTAATACGTTCCGCTTTCGGGTTAATGGTCTGACATTCACCGTCGTAGCGGGCGGGTTGTGAAACATCAATCTGATAATTCACGCCGTCAATCACGTCGAAGTTATAGGTACGGAAGCCATCCCAGTTAATCAACGACTGTGGTTTGCTGCTGTGGATATCAATCTGATTGAACTGCCCGGCGGAACATTCCAGCCATTCTTTCACCTCTTTACCGCTGGCTTTCACCACCACCAGAGTGTTGGGATAGAGATACAAATCAGCGGCGTTACGGAAGGTTAACTGACCTTTTTCGACTTCTACGAAGCTTGCCGGATCGTTCTTGCGTCCACCGACCTTAAACGGCGCGGCGGCGGAAAGTACCGGCAGTTTTGCCAGATCCGGATCGCCCTGAATAAAGTGTTCCACATAGGCTTTCTGCGCGTTGTTCACCACCTGTACGGTCGGGTCATCCTGTACCAGCGCCAGATAGCTGTACATGTTGTCGGCGGATTTACCGATCGGTTTGCTGACAAACTCACGCGTGGCATCGTGATCGGCTTTCAGGATCTCAACGATTTTTTTGTCTTCTGCTGCCAGTGATTTTTTTGCTGCGGCGTCATAGATCGGGCGCGCCTCGGCTTTCGCCTGAGTGACCTGCCATTTACCGCTGTCGTTATTCAGCACTAAATCCACCACGCCCAGGTGATCGCCCCACATACCCGGCATCACAGCAGGAACCCCATTCAGCGTACCTTTTGTGATATCTGCGCCTTTAATATTGGCAAAGTCTTTACCCGGGAAGACGGCGTGAGCGTGACCAAACATAATGGCATCCACGCCCGGTACTTCACTGAGGTAATAAACGGAGTTTTCCGCCATCGTTTGATATGGGTCGGCAGAAAGCCCGGAGTGAGCAACCACCACCACGACATCGGCGCCTTTTTCTCTCATTTCCGGAACGTATTTGCGTGCAGTTTCCGTAATGTCGTTCACCGTGACTTTGCCGCTGAGGTTGGCTTTATCCCAGGTCATAATCTGCGGTGGCACAAAGCCGATATAGCCAATCTTCAGCGTTTGCTTGTTCCCTTCCTTGTCGACCACCTCAGTGTCTTTGATCAAGTAAGGCGTAAATAGCGGCTTCTTGGTCTTAACGTCGATGATATTGGCGTTAACGTAAGGGAATTTCGCCCCGGCCAGCGCGTTGTGCAGATACTCCAGACCGTAGTTGAATTCATGGTTGCCGAGGTTACCCACCGCGTAATCCAGGGTATTCAGCGCCTTATATACCGGGTGTGTTTCGCCCGCTTTCAGCCCCTTGGCCGCCATGTAATCCCCGAGCGGGCTGCCCTGAATCAGATCGCCATTATCAACCAGCACGCTGTTTTTGACTTCACCACGCGCAGCGTTGATAAGACTTGCCGTACGTACCAGACCGAATTTTTCAGTCGGTGTATCTTTGTAATAATCGAAATCCATCATATTGCTATGCAAATCAGTGGTTTCCATTATACGCAGATCGACGGTCGCGGCATTGACGCTGGCTGCAATCAGCGTTGCCAGAAGCGTTGCACTAAACTTAATCATCAGGGGCATCCTTTTAAGATCTAAGCCACAAAAGAAAATGTATATAAATCTTCTTGCTTACAGAACTGTGAATCATGACATGAATATAGCGTTTAAAACCGCAGACGCTATCACAGTTGGCGGATCCCCTGACGATCGGGTATAAGTAAAACAATAAGTTAACACCACTGACAGAAACGAGGTGGAGAATGCTAGAACATGTATGCCAGCTTGCACGGAACGCGGGCGATGCCATTATGCAGGTCTACGATGGAATCAAACCGATGGAGATTACCAGCAAGCAGGATGATTCTCCGGTCACGGCGGCAGATATCGCCGCGCATACGGTGATCCTCGAAGGATTACTGGCGCTGACGCCGGATATTCCGGTTCTGTCTGAAGAGGCGCCTCCTGGCTGGGATGTTCGCCAGCATTGGCAGCGCTACTGGCTGGTGGACCCGCTGGACGGGACCAAAGAGTTCATTAAGCGTAACGGTGAATTTACCGTCAATATTGCGCTAATCGAGAAAGGAAAGCCGGTTCTGGGCGTGGTTTACGCGCCGGTAATGAAAGTGATGTACTGCGCAGCAGAAGGTAAAGCGTGGAAAGAAGAGTGCGGCGTACGCAAACAAATTCAGGTTCGTGACGCGCGTCCGCCGCTGGTGGTCATTAGCCGCTCGCATGCCGACAATGAGTTAAAAGAGTATCTGCAACAGTTGGGTGAGCACCAGACCACCTCGATTGGCTCATCGCTGAAGTTCTGCCTGGTGGCGGAAGGGCACGCACAGCTGTATCCGCGTTTTGGGCCAACCAACGTGTGGGACACCGCCGCTGGCCATGCCGTTGCCGCCGCAGCCGGAGCGCACGTTCACGACTGGCAGGGGAAACCTCTGGATTACACCCCACGTGAATCGTTCCTCAACCCCGGCTTCCGCGTCTCTATTTACTGAGTAATTTGTGCAGCAGGGCAATTACCTGCTGCACCTCTTCCTGCGTTAATGCGCCATCTTTTGCCCACTGCACGCGTCCGTCCTTGTCGAGTACGACGATAGCGGAGCTCTCTTCATCCAGTTGCCAGGCTTTACGCGCAATGCCATTACTGTCGACAATGAATTGCGACCACGGGTAGAGCTTCTTATTGCTCTCCAGACTGCTGCGCACAAACATACCGGAGCCGGGAATGGCGTCATCCGTGTTGACGATAGTGGTGGTCTGGTATTTGTCGTGAGGCAGGTTGGCGGCTTTGATTGCCTCGATCAGCGTCGCATTTTTCTCTTTGGCGGAGGTGCGTCCGGCAATGTGTTGCACAATTCGCACTTTGCCTGGCAACTGCGCGCTATTCCAGCTTTTGTAGCTAAACTTATCGTTATCGAGAATCAGTTCGCCGCGATCGGCGATCCCCACCGGCGGTACGCGCTGGTCAGTCTCAAACTTATGTGCGGAGGCAATCATCGGCAGTAGCAGGCACGACAGCGCCAGCAGTTTTCGTAAGGTCATAGTTTTTCCTTCTTTCTTTTATTTTGCAGGTGATCCGACCACTTGGGTCTGGAATTTAATCATATGTGCGAATGATGCTTTTTCCCGCAAGCGCGATGCCAGTTTGCGGACGGGCGCACAAATCCTGCGAAAAATGAAGGCTTATACTGAAGACAGCGAAGCGTTGAAAAGATAATTCTGAATAATTGTAACTTGAAGGTAAATAAACTTATACACGCTGGAAACATCAACGAGATAGTCTATAGTCATAGGGCATTAAAATTTGCGCCTGAGGATTGTCGGACCGATTGTGGTACCGCAAAGGCGTAATGCTCAGCAGGAGACAACAATGAAAATTTTCCAACGATACAACCCGCTGCAGGTGGCGAAGTACGTGAAGATCCTGTTTCGTGGACGGTTATATATCAAGGATGTAGGCGCTTTTGAATTTGATAAGGGTAAGATTCTTATCCCAAAAGTGAAGGACAAACTGCATTTTTCCGTGATGTCCGAAGTTAACCGTCAGGTCTTGCGTCTGCAAACTGAGATGGCTTGATCAAAGTGCTATGCAGTAGTTAAAAAAACGGCTCCTGATGGGAGCCGTTGATGTTTCTGTAGGGCGTTAAGACGCCTTTGCCTCTTCTTTTGCATCTGGCAGTTTTGGTACCAAAACAGTAGGTTTGCTGTCCAGACGCGTCACCAGCAGCTGATCGATCTTGTAGTTATCGATATCCACCACTTCAAATTTGTAGCCTGAATACTTCACCGAGTCGGTGCGTTTCGGGATTTTACGCAGCATGAACATCATAAAACCACCAATGGTTTCATAGTTGCCAGATTGCGGGAATTCGTCGATATCCAGCACGCGCATCACGTCATCAATCGGTGTACCGCCGTCGACCAACCATGAGTTTTCATCGCGCGCCACAATCTGCTCTTCCAGACCCTGGCCTACCAGATCGCCCATCAGCGTCGTCATAACGTCGTTGAGCGTGATAATCCCCACCACCAGCGCGTACTCGTTCATGATGACGGCAAAGTCTTCGCCTGCGGTTTTGAAGCTTTCCAGCGCTTCAGAGAGCGTCAGCGTGTCCGGGACGATCAGCGTATTGCGGATCTGTACGCCGCTGTTCAGCGCCATGCTTTGGTTCGCCAGTACGCGGTTGAGGAGATCCTTTGAATCAACATAACCAATGATGTGGTCGATATCTTCGTTACACACCAGGAATTTGGAGTGCGGATGTTCCGCCACCTTGTTCTTCAGGCTTTGCTCATCTTCATGGAGATCGAACCAGATAATATTCTCGCGCGAGGTCATTGAAGACGGGACGGTACGGGATTCCAGTTCGAACACATTTTCAATCAGCTCATGCTCCTGCTTGCGCAGAACACCCGCCAGCGCACCCGCTTCGACCACGGCGTAAATGTCGTCCGAGGTGATGTCATCTTTACGCACCATTGGGATCTTAAACAGACGGAAAATGTTGTTTGCCAGACCGTTAAAGAACCATACCAGCGGGCGGAAGACCAGCAGGCAGAAGCGCATCGGGTTGATGATACGCAAAGCCACAGCTTCTGGCGCAATCATACCGATGCGTTTCGGGGTTAAATCCGCGAACAGGATGAACAGGCCAGTAACCAGCGAGAACGACAGAATAAAGCTTAACTGTTCGGACAGCTCTGGAGTGAAGTACTTCGAGAAAAGGCTGTAAAACGCCGGGGAGAATGCTGCATCACCGACGATACCGCCGAGAATGGCGACCGCGTTAAGGCCAATTTGCACGACGGTAAAAAACATGCCGGGGTTTTCCTGCATCTTCAAAACACGTTGTGCGTTTACGTTGCCTTCATCGGCAAGCAGTTTAAGTTTTATTTTGCGTGATGCAGCAAGCGAGATCTCAGATATCGAGAAAAACGCACTCACGGCGATCAGGCAGAGAATGACTAAAATACTGTTTAACATATCTTATCCGACCGTTCAGGTCAGATCCTCGGAAGGGAGAAGTTGATAAATCCGTGTGAAATACACATTGAAAACCGGCTCGTGGAAGTGAGCCGGTAAATTCAGAAGCTAGTATAGCGTAAGGCACTGTAAAGTCGCCAGAGGGGGAAATTATCCTTGTGGCGGCAGGCAAACACCAATACCACCAATGCCACAATATCCGTAAGGATTTTTGTGCAGATACTGCTGGTGATCGTCCTCGGCATAATAGAACGGGGTTGCCGTAGTGATTTCCGTAGTAATGGTGCGCTCGTCGCCTGCGGCGGTCATTGCTGCCTGAAAACGCTCAAGGCTGGCCTGTGCGGCGGCGGTTTGTTCCGGCGTTAACGGGTAAATGGCGGAGCGATACTGCGTGCCCTGGTCGTTCCCCTGACGCATGCCTTGAGCCGGGTCGTGATTTTCCCAGAACACCTGCAGCAGTTGTTCGTAGCTGATAACATGCGGGTCATAGACGATGCGTACCGCTTCGGCATGCCCGGTATCGCCAGAACACACTTCCCGATAGGTTGGGTTTGGGGTGTAGCCGCCGGTGTACCCGGCCGCCGTGCTGTAGACCCCTGGCAATGACCAAAATAAACGCTCAACGCCCCAGAAGCATCCCATGGCGAAATAAGCTATCTCCATACCGTCGGGCACATTGGTCATCGAATGTTGGTTAACCGCATGCAGCGTTGCCACTGGCATCGGGGTGTTGCGTCCAGGTAGCGCATCTGCTTGAGTAACAAGATGCTTTCTATCAAATAAACTCACGGCCGTTCTCCCGAAATCAGTCATTTGGGTTAAGGTTGTAACGAGACGCGTCTTTGCCCACAATAAACGGCGTGAATACGTCTAGAGTTAAACATAAGAAATATTTGGGTTGTCGTCTGTTTTTCAACTCTTATTGTTGATTTTTTGTTAAGCCGAGGAACGGCATAGTATTTTTTTCCAGGGGTGGGAAAAAAGGATATTCAGGAGAAAATGTGCCACATATCCGTCAGTTATGTTGGGTGGGATTACTGTGCTTAAGTGGATCCGCCGCCGCCGCGAATGTTCGCTTACAGGTCGAAGGATTATCAGGACCGCTGGAGAAAAACGTCCGTGCGCAGCTGTCCACGATTCAAAGTGATGAAGTCACTCCAGACCGACGCTTTCGTGCGCGCGTTGATGATGCCATCCGCGAAGGGCTAAAAGCGCTGGGCTACTTTGAGCCGACCATTGATTTTGAACTGCGTCCACCGCCGGCGAAAGGCCGCCAGGTGCTGATTGCCAAAGTGACCCCCGGCGAGCCGGTGCTGATTGGTGGCACTGAGGTGATTTTGCGCGGTGGCGCGCGTACGGATAAAGATTATCTGGATCTGCTGAAAACGCGCCCGGCAATCGGCACCGTGCTGAATCAGGGGGACTATGACAACTTCAAAAAGTCACTCACCAGCGTGGCGCTGCGTAAAGGTTATTTCGACAGTGAATTTAATAAAAGCCAGCTTGGAATAGCGCTTGAGCGTCGCCAGGCGTTCTGGGATATCGATTACAACAGCGGCGAACGCTATCGCTTTGGGCATGTCACTTTTGAAGGCTCGCAAATTCGCGATGAGTATCTGCAAAATCTGGTGCCCTTTAAAGAAGGTGAAGAGTACGAGTCGAAAGATCTGGGCGAACTGAACCGTCGTCTGTCGGCGACCGGATGGTTTAATTCCGTGGTCGTCGCACCGGAGTTTGATAAAGCCCGCAAAACCAAAGTGCTGCCGCTGAAAGGCGTGGTCTCACCGCGAACCGAAAACACCATCGAAACCGGGGTCGGCTATTCAACTGACGTCGGGCCACGGGTGAAGACCTCGTGGAAAAAGCCGTGGATGAACTCCTACGGCCATAGCCTGACGACCAGCGCCAGTATCTCGGCGCCAGAGCAGGTGCTTGATTTCAGCTATAAAATGCCGCTGTTAAAGAACCCGCTGGAACAGTATTACCTGGTACAGGGCGGCTTTAAGCGTACCGATTTAAACGACACCGAGCAGGATTCTACAACGCTTGCGGTTTCCCGCTACTGGGACCTCTCCAGCGGCTGGCAGCGCGCGATTAACCTGCGCTGGAGCCTCGACCACTTTACCCAGGGTAACGTCACCAACACCACTATGCTGCTCTATCCGGGCGTGATGATCAGCCGGACGCGCTCACGCGGCGGCCTGATGCCTGTCTGGGGCGACTCTCAGCGTTATTCCATTGATTACTCCAACACGGCCTGGGGTTCAGACGTTGATTTCTCCGTCTTCCAGGCGCAAAACGTTTGGATCCGCACGCTGTACGACAGGCATCGCTTTGTGATGCGCGGCAACCTCGGCTGGATTGAAACCGGAGACTTCGACAAAGTACCGCCGGACCTGCGTTTCTTTGCCGGGGGCGATCGCAGTATTCGCGGCTACAAATACAAATCTATTTCGCCGGAAGGCAGCGACGGCAAGCTGAAAGGGGCCTCTAAGCTGGCAACTGGCTCGCTGGAATACCAGTACAACGTGACCGGTAAATGGTGGGGCGCGATGTTTGTCGATAGCGGTGAAGCGGTCAGCGATATTCGCCGAAGCGATTTCAAAACCGGTGCCGGGGTCGGCGTACGCTGGCAATCACCAGTGGGACCTATCAAGCTCGACTTTGCCGTCCCGGTCGGCGACAAAGATGAACATGGTTTACAGTTTTACATCGGTCTGGGGCCTGAATTATGAGTTTATGGAAGAAGATAAGCCTCGGCGTGCTGATTTTTATCCTGCTGTTGTTAGGCTCGGTGGCGTTCCTCGTCGGTACCACCTCGGGCCTGCATCTGATCTTCAAAGCAGCTAATCGGTGGGTTCCGGGTCTGGAAATTGGTCAGGTCACCGGCGGCTGGCGGGATCTATCACTGAAAAATATTCGCTACGACCAGCCAGGCGTGGCGGTGAATGCTGGTGAAGTGCATTTGGCCGTGGGGCTTAACTGTCTGTGGGACAGCAGCCTGTGCGTCAACGATCTGGCGCTGAAAAACATCAACGTGGCAATCGACAGCAAAAAGATGCCGCCATCCGCGCCGGTAGAGGAAGAAGAGAGCGGTCCGCTTAATCTTTCCACGCCTTACCCCATCACGCTTTCGCGCGTGGCGCTGAACAACATCAATATCAAAATCGATGACACCACGGTTTCAGTGCTGGATTTTACTTCCGGCCTGAACTGGCAGGAAAAAACGCTGACGTTGAAGCCAACGTCATTACAGGGGCTGCTGATTGCTCTGCCTAAAGTGGCGGAAGTGGCACAGGAAGAGGTTGTCGAACCGAAGATTCAAAACCCGCAGCCGGATGAAAAGCCGCTCGGCGAAACGCTAAAAGATCTGTTCTCAAAGCCGGTACTGCCGGAAATGACCGATGTCCATCTGCCGCTCAATCTCAATATTGAAGAGTTTCGCGGCGAGCAGCTGCGCGTGACTGGGGATACGGATTTAACGGTACATAGCATGCTGCTGAAAGTGAGCAGCATAGACGGCAACATGAAGCTCGACGCGCTGGATATCGACTCGAATCAGGGAACGGTAAAAGCCAGCGGCACGGCGCAACTGACCGACACGTGGCCGGTTGATATTACGTTAAACAGCACGCTAAACATCGACCCGTTAAAAGGCGAAAAGGTGAAGCTGAAGGTTGGCGGCGCGCTGCGCGAACAGCTGGAAGTCGGCGTCAATCTGTCTGGTCCGGTGGATATGGACCTGCGTGCGCAGACGCGCCTGGCAGAAGCCGGATTGCCGCTCAACATTGAGGTGGTGAGTAAGCAGGTTTACTGGCCGTTTACCGGTGAGAAACAGTTCCAGGCCGATGACATCAAGCTCAAACTGACCGGCAAGATGACCGACTATACGCTGTCGATGCGTACCGCCGTGAAAGGTCAGGATATTCCTCCGGCTATTATCACGCTGGACGCCAAAGGCAACGAGCAACAGATCAATCTCGATAAACTCAGCGTTGCGGCGCTGGAAGGGAAAACTGAGCTGAAAGCGCTGGTGGACTGGCAGCAGGCGATCAGCTGGCGCGGGGAGCTAACGCTGGATGGTATCAATACCGTGAAAGCGATCCCGGACTGGCCGTCAAAACTGAATGGCCTGGTGAAAACGCGCGGCAGTCTGTACGGCGGAAGCTGGCAGATGGAGGTTCCGGAGCTGAAGCTGACCGGCAACGTGAAACAGAACAAGGTCAATGTGAACGGTTCGCTGAAGGGGAATAGCTACCTGCAGTGGACGATCCCGGGCCTGCATCTGGAGCTGGGACGTAACAGTGCGGACGTAAAAGGCGAACTGGGGGTTAAAGACCTTAACCTCGACGCGACGATTGATGCCCCAAGCCTGGATAACGCGCTGCCGGGGCTGGGCGGTACGGCGAAAGGGCTGGTAAAAGTTCGCGGTACGGTTGAAGCACCACAGCTGCTGGCGGATATTACCGCCCGTGGTCTGCGCTGGCAGGAACTTTCCGTTGCTCAGGTGCGCGTCGAAGGCGATGTGAAATCGGCCGAGCAAATCGCCGGTAATCTCAACGTTCGCGTAGAGCGGATTGTACAACCTGACGTGAATATTGGTCTGGTGACGCTCAACGCCAAAGGCAGTGAAAAGCAGCATGAGCTGCAGTTACGCATTCAGGGTGAGCCGGTTTCCGGGCAACTGGATCTTGCCGGGAGCTTTGATCGCAAAGAACAGCGCTGGAAAGGAGAGTTAAGCAATACCCGTTTCCAGACGCCGGTCGGTCCGTGGTCGCTCAACCGGGCTATCGCGCTGGATTATCGTAATCAGGAACAGAAAATTAGTATCGGGCCGCACTGCTGGAACAACCCGAATGCGGAGCTGTGCGTACCACAAACCATTGATGCCGGTGCAGAAGGTCGCGCGGTGGTGAACCTTAACCGCTTCGACCTGGCTATGCTAAAACCGTTTATGCCGGAGACAACCCAGGCCAGCGGTGTGTTCACTGGCAAAGCTGATGTGAGCTGGGACACCACCAAAGAGGGGCTGCCACAGGGGCAGGTCACCCTGAGCGGACGTAACGTCAAGGTCACGCAAAGCGTGAATGATGCCTCGCTCCCCGTAGCGTTTGAAACGCTGAATCTGACCGCCGACCTGCACAATAACCGTGCCGAGTTGGGCTGGCTGATTCGTCTGACCAACAACGGGCAGTTTGACGGGCAGGTGCAGGTAACGGACCCGCAAGGGCGTCGTAATCTGGGCGGTAACGTCAATATTCGCAACTTCAATCTGGCGATGGTGAACCCCATCTTCTCGCGCGGTGAAAAAGCGGCAGGGATGATCAACGCCAACCTGCGGCTGGGCGGAGATGTGCAAAGCCCGCAGTTGCTCGGACAGCTGCAACTGAGCGGTCTGGATATTGACGGTAACTTCATGCCGTTTGACATGCAGCCAAGCCAGTTAGCTGTTAACTTCGCCGGAACACGCTCAACGCTGGCGGGCGTGGTGCGTACGCAGCAGGGCGAAATTAACCTGAGCGGCGATGCCGACTGGAGTCAGATAGACAACTGGCGGGCGCGCGTTGCGGCTAAAGGCAGCAGGGTACGTATTACCGTACCGCCGATGGTCCGCCTGGATGTATCGCCGGACGTGGTCTTTGAAGCTACACCAAGCCTGTTTACTCTCGATGGCAACGTGGATGTGCCGTGGGCGCGTATCGTGGTACATGACCTGCCGGAAAGCGCGGTTGGGGTTTCCAGCGATATGGTCATGCTTAACAACAATCTGCAGCCCGAGAAACCGCAGACCGCCGGTATTCCGATCAACAGCAACCTGAACATCCACGTTGGTAACAACGTGCGTCTTGACGCCTTTGGTCTGAAAGCGCGTCTGACGGGCGATCTGAAAGTGGTGCAGGATAAGCAAGGTCTGGGGCTTAACGGGCAAATTAATATCCCGAGCGGTCGCTTCCACGCCTATGGTCAGGATCTGATTGTGCGTAAGGGCGAGCTGTTGTTCTCCGGTCCGCCGGATCAGCCGTTGCTCAACATCGAAGCGATTCGTAACCCAGATGCCACCGAAGACGATGTGATCGCTGGCGTTCGCGTCACCGGTACCGCCGATGAACCGAAGGCGGAGATCTTCTCCGACCCGGCAATGTCGCAGCAAATGGCGCTTTCCTACCTGCTACGTGGACAAGGGCTGGATAGCGAACAGAGCGATAGCGCAGCGATGACTTCAATGCTTATTGGTCTGGGGGTTGCACAAAGTGGTCAGGTTGTGGGTAAAATCGGGGAGACATTTGGCGTAAGCAATCTGGCACTGGACACGCAAGGGGTGGGCGACTCATCTCAGGTGGTTGTCAGCGGATACGTACTGCCAGGTCTGCAGGTGAAATATGGTGTGGGTATATTTGACTCCTTAGCGACACTCACGCTACGTTATCGTCTGATGCCTAAGCTATATCTGGAAGCAGTGTCTGGCGTAGATCAGGCACTTGATTTGCTCTATCAGTTCGAGTTTTAGCAATGCGAATATTTGTCTACGGCAGTTTACGAACCAAACAAGGCAACAGCCACTGGATGACCAATGCCCTGTTGCTGGGAAATTTCAGTATCGATAACTACCAGTTGTACAGCCTGGGCCACTATCCAGGCGCGGTTCCGGGAAATGGAACAGTACACGGGGAAGTTTATCGTATTGATAACGCCACGCTGGCAGAGCTTGACGCTCTGCGTACCCGCGGCGGTGAATACGCACGCCAGTTAATTCAAACGCCGTACGGAAGTGCATGGATGTACGTGTACCAACGTCCGGTTGATGGCTTAACGCTGATTGAAAGCGGTAACTGGTTAGACAGAGACCAGTACTGATATATCGCCTACCAGAATAAACAACGCCGCCTTCGGGTGGCGTTGTTTATTAAAGGCTTAAAACTCCACGCGCGCGCCGAGGTTATAGCGGCGTCCTTCCACCTGCGCGGATTCATTCCATGCAGTCGTCAGTTTCGGATCCTCATCCAGCACGTTGTAGATCCCTGCCATCAGCTGCGTGTGCTTATTGAGCTTATAACGTACGCCTACGTCGACCATCGTGTAGTCATCATACTTATAGTTATTGCCGCTGTTGCGGTTACTGCTGCGGTAATTCACCGTACTCCATACGTCCAGACTCTGCGTTGCCGCCCAGTTCAGCGACAGGTTCGCCATATGGCGCGGATAATCGTTGAGCGCGTAGCCTTTGTTTACGCCGCTTTTCTGTTCGCTGTGGTTCCAGGTGTAGTTAGCGTTGGCTTTCACATCTGCGCTAATCTGCCAGTCGGCATTCAGTTCTATACCGTACACGTCCGCCTTGCTGACGTTGAAGTATTTACTGACGGAGTCCGCCTTGTAGCCATTCACGGAGCACTGATTCGTCGATGTGGTTTCGCAAATGGTTTGTTCAGCAATTTTGTCTTTGAACTGCGTATAGAAGACGGTGCTATCCAGCGACAGCGCATTCCCCGTCCAGTAGAGGCCCAGCTCAGAGTTAACGCTTTGTTCTGGTTTCAGATCGTCGTTACCGACGGTCAGGAAGGGATAAGGTACAGTCGAGCCGTATGGGGTGACAAAGTCGCTGGATGTCGCACGCAGCTCAGGTTTTTTATAACCTGCGGAAACGCCGCCCTTCAGCGCCCAGTCATTGCTGAAGGCCCAGTTACCGTACATTTTCGGCGTAATATGTGTGCCAAAGTTATCATCCTGGTCCATACGCGCTGATGTGGTCAGGATGAAGTCGTCAATGCTCCAGCCGTCTTCAGCAAACAATGCCCAACCGTTACGGCTGATTTTTGTCACTGGCTCAGATCCGGGCAGCGTTTTGTTGGCCACATCAAAGCGGTCATTCAGCTCTTCGCGGGTGAAATTCGCCCCAACGGTCAGTTTATGGTTGTCGAGCGTGAAGGTGGTTTGCGAATTGGCGACGTAGTTCTCCATCTGCACATACTGCGGCGACTGGCTGTCATAAACGTACTTTGAACGGCCTTTTTCATAGTTTATGTAGTTGGTCGTTGCGATGGTGTCGTCGGCATACCAGCCGGTATGCGTTAGGGTGGCGGCGTTACGATCGAACAGCCATGACCACGGCGCGCCGCGCTTCTGGGTACGGTTTTTCTCCTGCTCACCGGTGACCACATTGAGGTCGAACAGGTTATTTTCGCTAGCGGCCAGGCCCAGCGTCATATCAACGGATTTACGGTTGTGTTTGCCGAAATAGTTATTGCGATCGTCATCGCGACGGTCGAGCCAGTCGGCCGCTACGCTAAGGCCGAGAACATCGGGCACAATCGGCCCCATGGTAAACAGATTCATCTGGCTGGTATTACCCAAATACTGGTGCTCCTGAAGCCAGGTATTGGCGGCAATTGCCGTTGTCCACTCTGTTGCACCATACGGTTTTTTGGTAATAACGTTGACCACACCGCCGATGGCATCTGAGCCGTACAGCGAGGACATGGGCCCGCGGATAACTTCGATACGCTCAATGGCCTCCATCGGCGGTAAGAAGTTGGCTTCAGTACCGATGTCATGCCCGTAAGGGCGAGATTCACCGGTATTTTGTTTGACGCTGTTGACCATAAACGCGGTATAGGACGGGTCCATGCCGCGGATCATAATGCTGCCAGCGTTCATGCCGCTGCTGTTAGTGACCGAGACGCCAGGAAGGTTTTTAATCGCTTCACCAATGCTACGGTCCGGCTGAATATCCAGCGTTTTACGATCGATAACGGAAATGGTGGCTGGCGCTTCGCGCTTTTGCTGCGAGAACCCGGATGCGGTGATCACCATTTCATCTTCGCTATTGCGTGAGGTTTCGGTGAGTTCTTCTGCCTGAGTGGGGAAAATAACACCGCCTGAGAATGCAACGATCCCTGTCAGCGTAATAAGTTGACGCGTTTTCATAATATAGACACCTGAAAAGTAAAAAATAAAAGCATCACCTTGCAGCCCAGAAAAGCTGCAAGGTGTCAGAAGCGTTTTTAATTATTAATATTTGGAGAGGTCGATTTTCAGCACGTAGTCGGGCTTCACACCTGCCATTTTTTCCGGCTGTTTGACGCTGACATACAGGGTGTTGGCATCAGACGAGAGCGCCAGGCTGTTAGGTAACGCATTGGTTTCAATGCTTTGTTTTACCTGATAAGTCTTGCTGTCCACAATGCTGATGCGTTTTGCATTTCGGTGGGTGATATACACTTCCTGGCGTTTTTCGTTATATATCACCGCCAGCGAGTTGATAACCTTAATGGGGGCAATAACCTTACCGGTATTAATATCAACAACCAGTACATCCGCTAAATCAGGATCGGTCAGGAATGCGCGATTATTTTTTGCATCCAAAGCAATATTCAGGAAAAAATGTTTTTTGCCTGGCTCAATGCTAAAGCGGCTAATAATTTGATGGTTGGTGGTATCCAGTGTAATAAGTTCGTTGCGGCCATTTACGACATACAGGCGGTTCTTATTTGCATCGACGGCCATGCCGGTCGGATACTGGCCCATGTTTTCAAGGGTAGCGATTTTCTCGCGCTTTTGCGTATCCACCACCCAGACAATGCCTTTTTCAGCCACGCCGGAAACGTACAGGCGGTGATGCTGTTTATCGAGCACCATTTCGCGGGTATGGACAATTTCTTTCGGGTTTTTGGCTTCGCTCAGTTGCAGTATCGCCAGCTCTTTACCGCTGCGGGTATCAATGAGTGTGACGGAACCCTCCAGCGTGTTACCCACGTACAGCACCTGATTTTCTTCATCCAGGGCAGTGGCAAAGGCACGACGGCTGGTTTCGATAACTTCAGTCGTGGTGAGTTTC
Organism: Citrobacter sp. Cpo109; assembly: GCF_030332565.1. Classification (NCBI taxonomy): domain Bacteria; kingdom Pseudomonadati; phylum Pseudomonadota; class Gammaproteobacteria; order Enterobacterales; family Enterobacteriaceae; genus Citrobacter; species Citrobacter sp. Cpo109. Next base: position 405,199 of record NZ_JAOWHQ010000071.1, on the reverse strand, counting down.
TCCAGATCGAGTTTATAGATAAGCCCGCTGGTTTTATCTTTATCAAACGACGGCGACGAGGCAGCAAAAAGCGCATTCTGCTGGCTATCAACCGCCAGTTCATACACGCCGTTGCCAACGTCGCGGGTCAGAAAATCTTTCTCAGGTAGCGTCTGTGCCACGCTGGACAGGCTGGTAAATAACAGTGCTATGGCGAGAGCCACGCAGGAATAGCGTTTCAGGGACTTCACATTGTGGAGGTTCATTGACTTTTATTCACATTTATTTACATGCTGAGAATGATAATGAGATCTAATCTCATTCGCAATTAACATAAATGAAATGTGACTACCCAATCTGGTAGGTCAAAAAGAAAACAGCGAAGGGGAGGGGGAAAAGAAAGTAGAAATTAAGAAACCCTTACTAACCAGGGGCTGGCGTTCAGGGCTTTAAGCTAACGCGAACTTACTTCTTCGCGCGCTCGAAGGAAGCAACGATTTCAGCTTTAGCAGCTTCAGCGTTGTCCCAACCGTCAACTTTCACCCATTTGCCCGCTTCGAGATCTTTGTAGTGTTCGAAGAAGTGGGTGATCTGCGCTTTCAGCAGTTCCGGCAGATCGGTCACATCTTTGATGTGATCGTATTCTTTGCTCAGCTTGGTGTGCGGTACAGCAACCAGTTTCGCATCTTCACCGGATTCGTCGGTCATTTTCAGTACGCCAACCGGACGGCAGCGGATCACTGAACCTGGCTCCAGCGGGTACGGAGTCGGGACCAGAACGTCTACCGGGTCACCATCCAGAGACAGGGTGTGGTTGATGTAACCGTAGTTGCACGGATAGAACATCGCGGTGGACATGAAGCGGTCAACGAACAGGGCGCCGCTCTCTTTGTCAACTTCGTATTTGATCGGATCTGCGTTTGCAGGGATCTCGATAACAACGTAGATATCTTCCGGCAGGTCTTTACCGGCAGGGACGTTGAGTAAGCTCATGTCTGTTTCCTTTAAATAAGCTATGGCAAACAAGTGGCGGGTATTATAGCCAACTCGCGCGGAATGTCTCCGCTTGTTTTCGCTTTCTCTGCGTGCATTTTCTTCTTTTTACCTCTCTCTCGTGACAGAAAAATCCATATCTTCAGCCGCATTTTTCATAGTGAGATGAAAGCGATTACAAAGTTGTGATTAACGTTTTATTTACTTTTTTGAAGTGTGATGTAACGCAATCCGTTACATGCTCAATTGTCTATAGTTTTTTCGCAACGGTTAATTAACCAACAATAATCACCCTACGAGGACGCACTTATGTGGAAGCGCTTACTTTTAGTCACAGCAGTTTCGGCAGCCATGTCGTCTATGGCAATGGCAGCCCCTTTAACCGTAGGATTTTCGCAGGTTGGCTCTGAATCCGGCTGGCGCGCCGCAGAAACCAACGTCGCGAAAAGCGAGGCCGAAAAGCGGGGAATTACGCTGAAAATCGCTGATGGCCAGCAAAAGCAGGAAAACCAGATTAAAGCAGTCCGCTCATTTGTTGCGCAGGGCGTCGACGCCATCTTTATTGCGCCGGTCGTGGCAACGGGTTGGGAGCCGGTGTTAAAAGAAGCTAAAGATGCCGACATTCCGGTCTTTTTGCTCGATCGTTCCATCGATGTAAAAGACAAATCTCTCTATATGACCACGGTCACCGCCGACAACGTGCTGGAAGGTAAATTGATCGGCGACTGGCTGATTAAACAAGTGGACGGCAAGCCGTGTAACGTCGTTGAGCTGCAAGGGACCGTTGGGGCCAGCGTGGCGATCGATCGTAAGAAAGGCTTTGCTGAAGCCATTGCCAGTGCGCCAAACATCAAAATTATTCGCTCTCAGTCCGGTGACTTCACCCGCAGTAAAGGGAAAGAAGTGATGGAGAGCTTTATCAAAGCGGAAAACAACGGCAAGAACATCTGTATGGTTTACGCCCACAACGATGACATGGTGATCGGTGCGATTCAGGCGATCAAAGAAGCGGGCCTGAAACCTGGCAAAGATATTCTCACCGGTTCTATCGATGGCGTACCGGATATCTACAAAGCGATGATTGACGGCGAAGCCAATGCTAGCGTCGAACTGACGCCGAATATGGCCGGCCCGGCATTCGACGCGCTGGAGAAATTCAAAAAAGACGGCACGATGCCTGAGAAGCTGACCATTACCAAGTCGATCCTCTATCTGCCGGATACGGCGAAAGAAGAGTTAGAGAAGAAGAAAAACATGGGCTACTAGTTTTTCTGTCGGTCTTCCGTAGGCCGGATAAGGCGTTACGCCGCCATCCGGCATTTGTTGCCTGATGGCGCTGCGCTTATCAGGCCTACGAAACGCCGTGACCTCGTACCGGAGGAATGCCATGACCACCGACCAACATCAGGAAATCCTCCGCACCGAAGGATTAAGCAAATTCTTTCCCGGCGTCAAAGCGTTGGATAACGTGGATTTCAGCTTGCGTCGTGGCGAGATTATGGCGCTGCTGGGAGAAAACGGAGCCGGCAAATCGACGCTCATCAAAGCGCTGACCGGCGTTTACCATGCCGATCGCGGCACAATCTGGCTCGAAGGCCAACCGATCTCCCCCAAAAACACCGCCCATGCCCAACAACTGGGGATTGGCACCGTGTACCAGGAAGTGAACCTGCTGCCCAATATGTCGGTTGCCGATAACTTATTTATTGGTCGTGAACCGCGGCGTTTTGGCCTGCTTCAGCGCAAGCAAATGGAAAAATGCGCGACGGAGCTGATGGCGTCATACGGTTTTTCCCTCGACGTGCGCGAGCCGCTGAACCGCTTTTCCGTGGCGATGCAACAAATCGTCGCCATCTGTCGGGCGATCGATCTCTCCGCGAAAGTGCTGATCCTCGATGAGCCGACCGCCAGCCTTGATACCCAGGAAGTTGAAATGCTGTTTGGCCTGATGCGACATCTGCGCGATCGGGGCGTCAGTCTGATCTTCGTCACCCACTTTCTCGATCAGGTTTATCAGGTCAGCGATCGCATTACCGTTCTGCGTAACGGCGGCTTCGTTGGCTGCCGTGAAACCCGAGAACTGCCTCAGATCGAACTGGTCAAAATGATGCTGGGCCGTGAACTGGATACCCATGCACTACAGCGTGCGGGCCGCACGTTGCTGAGTGATAAACCGGTGGCGGCATTCAGCGGCTTTGGCAAAAAAGGCACCATCGCGCCATTTGATCTACAGGTGCGTCCCGGTGAGATCGTCGGTCTCGCCGGACTACTGGGATCCGGGCGAACGGAAACGGCGGAGGTGATCTTCGGTATTAAACCCGCCGACAGCGGAAGTGCGCTGATCAAAGGCAAATCGCAGACTTTGCGCTCGCCACATCAGGCTTCGTGTCTGGGGATCGGTTTCTGTCCGGAGGATCGCAAAACGGATGGCATTATTGCCGCCGCTTCGGTGCGGGAAAACATCATTCTGGCATTGCAGGCGCAGCGCGGCTGGCTGCGGCCTATTCCCCGTAAAGAGCAAAACGAGATTGCCGAGCGGTTTATCCGCCAGCTTGGTATTCGTACTCCAAACGCGGAGCAACCGATCGAATTTCTCTCCGGCGGCAATCAGCAAAAAGTATTGCTCTCGCGCTGGTTACTGACCAAACCGCAGTTCCTGATCCTCGATGAACCCACGCGTGGGATCGACGTTGGCGCGCATGCGGAGATCATCCGCCTGATCGAAACGCTGTGCGCGGATGGTCTGGCGCTGCTGGTCATTTCATCCGAACTGGAAGAGTTAGTGGGCTATGCCGATCGGGTCATTATTATGCGCGATCGCAAACAGGTGGCAGAGATCCCACTGGCTGAACTGTCCGTACCGGCAATCATGAACGCCATTGCGGCCTAAGGAGACTATGGTGATGCCTCAATCTCTCCCTCAATCCAATCCGTCTAAACGGCGGTTCCGTTGGCCAAAGGGGATGCCACAGCTGGTGGCGTTACTGCTGGTGCTGCTGGTGGATAGCCTGGTCGCCCCGCATTTCTACCAGGTGATTTTGCAGGATGGTCGGCTGTTCGGTAGCCCGATTGATATTCTCAACCGCGCCGCTCCCGTGGCGCTGTTGGCGATTGGTATGACGCTGGTGATTGCCACCGGCGGTATCGACCTTTCCGTGGGGGCCGTCATGGCTATTGCCGGTGCCACTACTGCGGCGATGACGGTGGCCGGGCACAGTCTGCCGGTGGTTCTGCTTGCCGCCTTAGGCTCCGGCATTCTGGCTGGGCTGTGGAACGGGATTCTGGTGGCCATCCTCAAGATTCAACCGTTCGTCGCCACGCTAATCCTGATGGTGGCCGGGCGCGGGGTGGCGCAGCTTATCACTTCCGGGCAGATCGTCACCTTTAACTCGCCCGAACTGTCATGGTTTGGCAGCGGCTCGCTTTTACTATTCCCCACGCCGGTAATTATTGCACTGCTCACGCTGGTGGTGTTCTGGCTGCTGACGCGGAAAACGGCGCTGGGTATGTTTATCGAAGCGGTGGGTATCAACATTCGTGCGGCAAAAAACGCCGGGGTGAACACCCGCATTATCGTGATGCTCACCTATGTGCTGAGCGGCCTGTGCGCGGCTATCGCTGGCATTATCGTCACGGCGGATATCCGGGGGGCAGATGCCAATAACGCCGGATTATGGCTGGAGCTGGATGCCATCCTGGCGGTGGTTATCGGCGGCGGCTCGCTGATGGGCGGGCGCTTTAACCTGCTGCTGTCGGTGGTAGGCGCGTTGATTATTCAGGGCATGAACACCGGGATTTTGCTGTCGGGCTTCCAGCCGGAACTGAATCAGGTGGTCAAAGCCGTGGTGGTGTTGTGTGTGCTGGTCGTGCAGTCGCAACGCTTTATCAGCCTGATAAAAGGAGTGCGTGGTCATGATAAAACGTAATTTACCGCTGATGATCACCCTCGGCGTGTTTGTGCTGGGTTATCTCTACTGCCTGACGCAGTTTCCCGCTTTTGCTTCCACCCGGGTCATTTGCAATATCCTGACCGATAACGCCTTTCTGGGCATCATTGCCGTAGGCATGACCTTCGTGATCCTCTCTGGCGGGATCGACCTTTCCGTTGGCTCGGTGATCGCCTTTACCGGCGTATTTCTGGCAAAGGCCATTGGTTTTTGGGGCATTTCCCCGCTGCTGGCGTTCCCATTGGTTTTGCTGATGGGCTGCGCGTTTGGTGCGTTTATGGGGTTACTGATTGATGCGCTGAAGATCCCGGCATTTATTATCACCCTGGCGGGAATGTTCTTCCTGCGCGGCGTCAGCTATCTGGTCTCTGAAGAATCTATCCCAATTAATCATCCGGTTTATGACACGCTCTCAAGCCTGGCATGGAAAATTCCCGGCGGTGGTCGCCTGAGCGCGATGGGATTGCTGATGCTGGCGGTTGTCGTCATCGGCATATTCCTGGCGCACCGTACGCGCTTTGGTAATCAGGTTTACGCGATTGGCGGCAACGCCACCTCTGCCAACCTGATGGGCATCTCAACTCGCAGCACCACCATCCGCATTTATATGCTGTCTACCGGGCTTGCGACGCTTGCCGGCATTGTCTTTTCCATTTACACCCAGGCGGGCTATGCGCTGGCGGGCGTTGGCGTCGAACTGGATGCGATAGCCTCAGTGGTGATTGGCGGAACGCTGCTCAGCGGTGGGGTCGGTACAGTGTTAGGGACGTTGTTTGGCGTCGCCATTCAGGGGCTGATCCAGACCTACATTAATTTTGACGGCACATTAAGTTCCTGGTGGACGAAGATCGCGATTGGCATTTTATTGTTTATATTTATAGCGTTACAACGCGGTCTGACGGTGCTTTGGGAAAATCGTCAAAGCTCGCCGGTGACCCGAGTGGGTACGGCGGCAACACCAAAGTAACATCCTGATTTTGCACAAAACATTTAAATACCTAAACTTTTTCCGGTTGTAGTCGATAGGTTCTGTACAGGTCTGTTTTAACCCTACAACCGGAAATATAACGATGCCAAAATCCCTTTCAATTCGATCAAGTTTGTTGGTGTTATTGTCTCTGCTGACGTTCCTTCTGTTACTGACCGGTGGTATGGGGCTATATGCTTCTACCCGTGTCATTACATCGTTGATTTATCACGGTATTATGAGCGCTGCGATGTTGGCTGCTATCGCATTGCTGGCGGTCATTTGGTTTATGCTGCGAAATAAGTTTCTCAAACCGTTGGATAACATGGTTGAGCAACTGGAACGTCTGGCAACGGGGGATTTGTCGCCGGTTACCGCGTTGTCGGCCAGCGCCGAATTCAACCGCCTGAATGCGGCAATGGATGACATGCGCCATGCGCTGGGCGACTCGGTACAGCGCGTACGCGATGCCAGCTCGCAAATTGATATTGGCAGTCGTGAACTGACGGCCGGTAACCAGCATCTGGCGCAACGCACTGAATCCACAGCCACTTCGCTGGAGCAGACCGCCGCCAGCATGGAAGAACTCACAGCGACGGTGAAACAGAATGCGCAGAACGCGGAACAGGCGCACCAGCTGGCAAAATCGGTGTCGGATACCGCCGATCGCGGTAGCGAAATGGTGTGCTATGTGATCGAGAAAATGCGCGATATTTCAGGTAGTTCTAGCCGAATCGCCGACATCCTCAGCGTGATTGATGGCATTGCTTTCCAGACCAATATTCTGGCGCTCAATGCTTCCGTTGAAGCGGCGCGAGCTGGTGAGCAGGGGCGGGGCTTTGCGGTTGTTGCTGGTGAAGTGCGTAATCTGGCCAGTCGCAGCGCCGAGGCGGCCAAAGAGATCCGTACGCTAATCAGCGATTCGCACACCCATGTGGGGGAAGGCAGTGAACTGGCGCAGCAGGCGGGCGAAACCATGGATGAAATCGCGACCGAGGTTATGCGTATGACCAAACTGATGCGTGAAATTGCCAGTGCGTCCCAGGAACAGAGTCGCGGCATAGAGCAGGTGAATATCGCGGTGATTCAGATGGATGAAACGGCGCAGCAAAACGCGGCGCTGGTACAGCAGTCTTCAGCGGCTACCCGCTCGCTGGAAGAGCAGTCTTCAGCGCTAATCGAAGCAATGGCCGTATTTAAGCTACAGAAAGCGTAACCGGACGATGGATTTTGTAGGCCGGATGGCAACGCTACGCGTTTTATCCGGCCTACGTCCGTGCGATGAATGATACTTACGCGTCCGGGAACTCGCGGATAAAGCGTTCTACATCTTCAACCATATGGTCGTTACCCACGAAGAAGGAGCGGCGCTGGTGCAGACTTTCTGGGGTGATATCCAGAATGCGTTCTTTACCATCGCTGGCTTTGCCGCCCGCCTGCTCGGCCAGGAAGGCCATCGGGTTGCATTCATACAGCAGACGCAGTTTCCCTTGCGGGTGGCTGGCGGTGCTTGGGTACAGGTAGATCCCGCCTTTCAGCAGATTGCGATGGAAATCCGCAACCAGAGAGCCAATGTAGCGTGAGGTATACGGGCGCTGGGTTGGCTTATCTTCTTCCTGGCAGAATTTAATGTACTTCTTCACGCCGTTCGGGAATTTGATGTAGTTACCTTCGTTGATGGAGTACGTGCTGCCTTTCGCCGGGAAGCGCATACGTTCCTGGCTGAGGCAGAATACGCCCAGAGAAGGATCGTAGGTGAAGGCATGTACGCCACAGCCAGTGGTATACACCAGCATGGTGGAAGAACCATAAACAACGTAACCTGCAGCAACCTGCTTGTTGCCCGGTTGCAGGAAATCCTCTTCCGTGACCGGTGTGCCGACTGGGGTTACGCGGCGGTAAATAGAGAAAATCGTACCGACAGAGACGTTAACATCGATGTTGGATGAGCCATCCAGCGGATCCATTAGCACAACGTATTTAGCGTGTTCACAGCCTTCAAAGACGACGATTTCATCTTCTTCTTCTGAGGCAATGCCCGCCACAATGTCGCGCGCCTTCAGTGCAGCTTTCAGTTTTTCGTTCGCGAACAGATCGAGTTTTTGTTGAACCTCTCCCTGCACGTTCTCAGCACCGCTGGCACCCAGGATATCGACCAGACCGGCCTTATTGATATCGCGGTGGATGATCTTGGCGCCCAGCTTTATTGCCGACAACAAAGCAGTGAGTTCACCGGTAGCATGAGAAAACTCGTGCTGCTTTTCGACAATAAATTCACCTAACGTTTTCATAACACTTTCCCTGCAATTTATGTGGAGTAAAGCGACCGCAACAATATTAACAAATATTTCCATTGCTGCGCTTAGGTGAATCGCGCCAGCAAACTGCGGAATATCCTGAAATGCGTTTCTCACTTGCCGGACATGTGCGTAAAATGGCCCCCAGATTAAAAAAGGATAGTGACGTATGCGCATTCATATTTTGGGAATTTGTGGCACTTTCATGGGCGGTCTGGCGATGCTGGCGCGCTCGCTCGGTCATGAAGTAACCGGTTCGGACGCCAATGTGTATCCGCCGATGAGTACCTTACTTGAGAAGCAAGGCATTGATCTGATTCAGGGTTACGATGCCAGCCAGCTCGACCCACAGCCGGACCTGGTGATCATTGGCAATGCTATGACCCGTGGTAATCCGTGCGTGGAAGCGGTGCTGGAAAAGAACATTCCGTACATGTCCGGCCCGCAGTGGCTGCATGACTTTGTCTTGCGCGATCGCTGGGTACTGGCGGTTGCGGGTACGCACGGCAAAACCACTACCGCCGGAATGGCGACCTGGATCCTCGAAGCCTGCGGCTATAAACCTGGCTTTGTGATCGGCGGCGTTCCGGGCAACTTTGAGGTTTCCGCGCGCCTCGGCGAGAGCGACTTCTTCGTGATTGAAGCGGATGAGTACGACTGTGCGTTCTTCGACAAGCGTTCTAAATTCGTGCATTACTGCCCGCGCACGCTGATCCTCAATAACCTTGAGTTCGATCACGCGGATATCTTTGACGATCTGAAAGCTATTCAGAAACAGTTCCACCATCTGGTGCGTATCGTGCCGGGCCAGGGACGCATCATCTACCCGGAAAACGACATCAATCTGAAACAGACGATGGCGATGGGCTGCTGGAGCGAACAAGAGCTGGTGGGCGAACAAGGTCACTGGCAGGCGAAAAAACTGACCACCGATGCCTCCGAGTGGGAAGTGTGGCTGGACGGTGAAAAAGTCGGCGAAGTGAAGTGGGGCCTGGTGGGCGAGCACAACATGCACAACGGCCTGATGGCGATTGCAGCCGCGCGTCATGTTGGCGTCGTGCCTGCGGATGCGGCCAATGCATTGGGCTCGTTCATCAACGCCCGTCGCCGTCTTGAGCTGCGCGGTGAAGCCAATGGCGTGACGGTGTATGACGATTTTGCCCATCACCCGACGGCCATTCTGGCAACGCTTGCGGCACTGCGCGGTAAAGTGGGCGGCACGGCGCGCATCATCGCTGTGCTGGAACCTCGCTCGAACACCATGAAAATGGGCCTGTGCAAAGATGACCTGGCGCCGTCGTTAGGGCGTGCAGACGAAGTGTTCCTGCTGCAACCCCCGCACATTCCGTGGCAGGTAGCAGAAGTCGCTGAAGCCTGCGTTCAGCCGGCACACTGGAGCGGCGATGTGGATGCACTGGCAGATATGGTGGTGAAAACCGCGCAGCCTGGCGATCACATTCTGGTGATGAGCAACGGCGGGTTTGGCGGCATTCATCAAAAACTGCTGGATGGTCTGGCGAAGAAAGCTCAGGCGGAAGAAGAGTAAAAAATGCCCGGTGGCGCTACGCTTACCGGGCCTACAACGGATCGTAGGCCGGATAAGGTATTTGCACCGCCATCCGGCACTTTCGGCGGACGAAGAGGTTAGGCCTCGTTTTCCGCCAGTTCACGCAGATACTGGAAGATCTGGCGGGAAGATTTTGGCGGCTTGTTGCCCGCTTTTTCTTTCCTGGCGTTACGCACCAGCGAACGCAGTTGCTGACGGTCGGCGTCAGGCCACAGGTTCATCACTTCTTCGATAGCTTCATCGCTACCGTCAACCATACGGTCACGCAGTTGCTCCAGCTTATGGAAGACAACGACCTGTTGGTTATGACGGTTTTTTAGCTTGTCCAACGCCTGACGGATAGGATCAACATCGCGCTGGCGCAACATTTTGCCAATCAGCTGCAGCTGACGACGGCGACCTTCCATCTTAATACGCTGGGCCAGCTCAATCGCGGCACGTAAATCCGCATCGAGCGGGATTTTGTCCAGCGCGTTTTTCCCCAGTTTTACCAGTTCCACACCAAGGTGTTTTAACTCCTCGGCGTCACGTTTTATTTCACTTTTACTGACCCAGATAATTTCATCGTCTTCGTCTTCGATGTCATCACCGGGAACGTCGTCGAGCCAGTCTTCGGGCTGCTTAGTCATGTCAGGCTCCTTAAAAAAAGAGGCTAATGTTACCAGTTAAGATGCGCACTGAAAAACGGTTCTCTGTTAGACTTCAGAGAAACTCTCTCTACATTATGGCATTTGCGATGAAAGTAATCTCACAAGTTGAAGCGCAGCGTAAGATTCTGGAAGAAGCAGTCTCGACGGCACTGGAATTAGCGTCAGGTAAGTCGGATGGCGCGGAAGTCGCTGTGAGCAAGACCACGGGTATTAGCGTCAGCACCCGTTATGGTGAAGTGGAGAACGTCGAATTCAATAGCGATGGTGCACTGGGGATTACGGTTTACCATCAAAACCGTAAAGGCAGCGCATCGTCCACCGATTTAAGCCCGCAGGCGATTGCACGCACCGTGCAGGCCGCGCTGGACATTGCACGTTACACTTCGCCGGACCCGTGTGCGGGCGTGGCAGATAAAGAACTGCTGGCCTTTGATGCGCCCGATCTGGACCTGTTTCACCCGGCGGAAGTTTCCCCTGATGAAGCTATCGAACTGGCTGCTCGTGCAGAACAGGCGGCGTTGCAGGCTGACAAACGTATCACCAACACCGAAGGCGGCAGCTTTAACAGCCACTATGGCATCAAAGTGTTTGGCAACAGCCACGGCATGCTGCAGGGCTATTGCTCCACGCGCCATTCCCTTTCCAGCTGCGTAATCGCAGAAGAAAATGGCGATATGGAGCGTGATTACGCCTACACCATTGGCCGGGCGATGGGCGATCTGCAAACGCCGGAGTGGGTGGGGGCTGACTGTGCTCGCCGTACCTTATCTCGCCTGTCTCCGCGTAAACTTTCCACCATGAAAGCACCAGTGATTTTCGCCAATGAAGTGGCGACCGGACTGTTCGGACACCTGGTTGGCGCGATTGCTGGTGGCTCGGTGTACCGCAAATCCACCTTCCTGCTCGACTCGCTGGGCAAGCAAATTCTGCCGGAATGGCTGACCATTGAAGAACATCCGCACTTGCTGAAAGGGCTGGCGTCGTCGCCGTTCGACAGCGAAGGCGTACGGACCGAACGCCGCGACATTATTAAAGACGGTGTGCTGACTCAGTGGCTGCTGACCAATTATTCTGCACGTAAGCTGGGGCTTAAGAGCACCGGTCATGCAGGCGGGATCCACAACTGGCGAATTCCGGGACAGGGTCTAAGCTTCGAGCAGTTGCTCAAAGAGATGGGCACAGGTCTTGTGGTTACCGAGCTGATGGGACAGGGCGTAAGCGGCATTACCGGCGATTACTCGCGCGGCGCGGCGGGCTTCTGGGTCGAAAACGGTGAAATTCAGTACCCGGTGAGTGAAATTACCATCGCCGGTAACTTAAAAGAGATGTGGCGTAATATCGTCACCGTCGGCAACGATATTGAAACGCGCAGTAATATTCAGTGTGGTTCGGTCCTGTTGCCGGAGATGAAGATCGCCGGGCAATAATATCCGTCATACTTCAAGCTGTGGCGTGAATTATTGAGGGTATCTGGCGTTTGTTTATTTTTGAATAATAAAAAAGGAAGTGAGCAATGCGTAAACACCTGTTAGCGATCGTCGCAGCTTCAACGCTGGTTCTTGGTTCTTCTGCGTTTGCAGCCGATCTTGAAGACGATATGGGGATCCTCAACGACAACCTGAAAATCGTCGAAAAAACGGACAATGCGACTGAACTGAAAGATGCGTTAACCAAAATGCGTGCAGCCGCGCTGGACGCGCAAAAGGGAACGCCGCCGAAGCTGGAAAACAAATCCCCGGACAGCCCGGAGATGAAGGATTTCCGCCACGGCTTTGACACGCTGATCGGTCAGATCGACGGCGCGTTGAAGCTGGCGAACGAAGGTAAAGTTAAAGAGGCGAAAGCCGTTGCGGAAGAGCTGAAAACCACGCGCAACGAAAACCACAAGAAGTTCCGCTAATCTGCGCTATCCGGCCTGCATACCCGTAGGTCGGATACAACACCCCGCTACTGCACGTCTCATAAGTAAATGCTATCCCCATCACATTTTTTCATTTTTATCGCCCATTCATTGTTCGCACTTCCTTCCATTTTTCTGCTCGCTCTTGCGATCTCAATCACATTCTTCCAGTGATAAATCGTGGTTCCAGCTCTTTTTGCGGCACAGATCACTATCGCTGCACACCTTTCCACTTCGAAGTGGAAAACAACTCGCTACAAACTCATAACCTCCGTCGCTAATTTACCCTCAGAGACATTAACGGGGTAAGACGAGTGAATAACGGAGCTGTAATGAATGACATGGGGAAATCGGTGGAACTGGCCGACCGCATGCTGGCGCAGGTGTATGCCTTGCTGCGTGAACGCAACATTATTCCCAACGCCGTACAGGAACAGATGCTGACGTCGCATGTTCGCGCCATGGCGCACCGCTCGGTAACGGGTGAACCCTTACCAGAGGTCGATGCCAGCTTGTTTGATGAAATATCTGCCGAATCAATGGCGCTTGCCCGCGACGTGGTCGCCGAGTTTGGCAATCTTCCTGAGGAAGAGGCCTGGCTGCTGTCGGTGCACTTCGAAGTCGCGAAAGACAACCTTTAAGGAGCAAAAGATGGAACAGATTACCGTAGTGATTGGCGATCGTCTGGGTAAAGGCCAGAAAGTGGCGGCAGGCGTAGAGAAAGCGGGTGGCCGTGCCGTTGTGGTGCCGGGCGTTGCAGCAGATATGAAGCTGGGTGACGTGATGAAAGCGGAAAACGCCACCTTTGGTATCTCGTTTTGCGGCAGCGGTGGTGCGGGAGCGATTACCGCGCAGACCAAATACGGCTACAAGGCGAAATACGGCATGCGCTCGGTCGATGAAGGGGTAACCGCCATCAACGAAGGGTGCAACGTACTGGGATTCGGCTTTATGGATAAAGAAGAGCTCGGCGAGCGCCTGGTGCAGGCGTGGCAAAAGAAATACGGCGCTTAAGCATGAAAGAGCAATTCACCACCACGGTGAGAGTCACGGGTAAGGGCGAGACCAAAGCTCGCGCCTTTGCCGATGCCCTGAACCACGTTCAGGCTGCGGTGATGAAAGCGTCGCCGCATATCTTACTGCGTATTGAGCCACAGGATGTGCAGGTTGTTCAAGCGCATGAATCGGTGCGTAAAGAGGCGTTTTTATTCCTCTTTTTGCGCCGGGAAAGACGCACTTTCAGCGTGGAGCTGGACGTGACCGTCAACGTGACTGCCATCAATCTCGACAAGGTGGATTTCGTTACGCAACGCTGATTTTTCTATTAAAAGGCATAATTATGTTCCTGATAATATTAATAAAATCGCTCATCATCGGCGCATTGGTTGGCGTTGGTGTCGGCGCTGGGGCTGCACGCATGTTTCATGCGCCTACCACTCAAGGGATGGGCGCGTTTCGTACTCTGGGAGAACTGAATTCCTGCGAAGGAGATCCAGCTTCTCACTTCTCGTTCGGCCTGGGCTTCTTCTTTAATGCCTGGGCTTCCTCCGTTGCGGCGGGGGCGTTCACGCAGGACGTCGACCATCGCATCATCCCCAACTGGGGCGCCGCCGCGCTGATGATTAAAAATCGTAACGTCAGTGAAACGCTGCACGACCCCAAACGCATGGCAATTGCCTGCGGCGTTATCGGGATGATCGTAGTGACCTTCCTGAACCTCACCGCATCATCCGTACCGGAAGCGTTGCAAGTTACCGCCGTCAAGGTGCTGGTGCCCGCGGCTAACCTGCTGGTTAACACCGTGATGCCAGTGATCTTCTGGCTGGCGGCGATCGACGCTGGTAAGAAATCCGGCTTCTGGGCCACCGTTTTTGGCGGCGCGGCGCAGCTGATTATGGGCAACGCCGTTCCGGGTCTGGTTCTCGGCATTCTGATCGGCAAAGGTGTTGAAGAGAGCGGCTGGAACCACGTCACTAAAGTGATGATGGTGGCTATCGTCGCGCTGTTTGTCCTGAGCGGCTTCTTCCGTGGCTTCGACATGAAGATGATCGAATCCTTCCATCTGACCGTGCCTAACTGGCTCGAACTTATCCACAACTCGCTCAGCGGCAAATAACGGAGGTCATCATGGAACAGAATAAAGGTTTTTGGTTCGCTGACTGGTCATTCCCGATCTTCGTGGGCCTGCTCTCCTCTGGCGTGTTTGCCGGAACACACATGTACTACCTGTACGGTATTGGCGCATTTAACGAAGTGGCTTTTGTGGCGATGCTGAAGGCGGGAATGGATACCGGCTCCTACGGAGCGGTGGCGGCATTTGGCGCAAGCTTCCTGTTTGCCCGCATCATTGAAGGTTCGCTGGTGGGGATTTTGGATATCGGCGGGGCGATTCAGACCGGAGTCGGGTTAGGTGTTCCGGCGCTGCTGTTGGGCGCGGGCATTATCTTCCCGGTCGCCAACTTCGCCGCCTCGCTGGTCACCGGTCTGGTGATTGGTCTGGCGATTGGCTACATCATCATTCTGGCGCGTAAGTTCACCATCAACCAGAGCGACTCGACCTACGGTGCGGACGTCATGATGGGGGCCGGTAACGCCTCCGGACGCTTCCTCGGACCGTTGATTATCCTCAGCGCGATGACGGCTTCTATTCCTATCGGAATCGGTTCTCTGGCGGGTGCGCTGCTGTTTTACCTGTGGCAAAAACCGATTACCGGCGGGGCGATCCTCGGCGCAATGATCCTCGGGTCCATCTTCCCGATTGCCATTAGTTGATGGTGTGTCGTTGTAGGCCGGATAAGGCGCAGCCGCCATCCGACAATGACGCCTGATGGCGCTGCGCTTATCAGGCCTACACGACCGCCCCCATTTCAACAGGAGAGAGACATGTTTGATTTACTCCTGCGCCGTGCGCGCCTCGTTGACGATACGGTGAGCGATATTGCGCTCAAAGACGGCAAGATCGCGGCGTTGGGTGACGTTGATGGTCCGGCGCTGAAAACCATCGAGCTGGGCGGTGAGTGCTACGTCAGCGCAGGCTGGATTGACTCCCACGTTCATTGCTACCCGAAATCCCCGATTTATCACGACCAGCCGGATAGCGTCGGTATTGCGACCGGCGTCACTACCGTGGTGGATGCGGGCAGCACCGGGGCGGATGACATCGACGATTTTTACACCCTGACCCGGGAAGCTGCGACCGAAGTGTACGCGTTGCTGAATATCTCCCGCGTGGGGCTTATCGCCCAGAACGAGCTGGCCAACATGGCCAATATTGACGCTGATGCGGTGCGAGAGGCGGTGAAACGCCACCCTGATTTTATCGTCGGTCTGAAGGCACGTATGAGCAGCAGCGTAGTCGGTGAAAATGGCATCACGCCGCTGGATCGCGCCAAAGCGATGCAAGCACAGAACGGCGACCTGCCGCTGATGGTGCATATCGGCAACAACCCGCCGAATCTCGATGATATCGCTGAGCGCCTGAGCGCGGGTGACATCATTACCCACTGTTACAACGGTAAGCCGAATCGCATTCTGACGCCGCAAGGCGAGCTGCGGGCGTCAGTGACGCGGGCGATTTCACGTGGCGTGCGTCTGGACGTTGGGCATGGCACCGCCAGCCTGAGCTTTGCGGTGGCAAAACGCGCGATCGGCCTGGGCATTTTGCCGCACACCATCAGCTCCGATATTTATTGCCGCAACCGTATCAGCGGCCCGGTACATTCCCTGGCGAATGTGATGTCGAAATTCCTCGCCATTGGGATGTCGCTTCCGCAGGTCATTGAGTGCGTTACCGCCAATGCCGCCGATGGTCTGCGCCTGAAACAGAAGGGGCGGCTGCAGGTCGGTCTGGATGCCGATTTAACCCTCTTTACGCTTAAGCGCCAGCCAACCGTGCTGGTAGATGCAGAAAACGACAGCCTGCAGGCTGAACAACTGCTGGTGCCGCTTGCCGCAATACGTGCGGGCAAGGGCTATATGACCGAACAAGGGAGCGCGGAACATGCCTTCGATTTTTGAGAAATACGATTTAAAACAGGTGATTAATACCTCCGGCCGCATGACGGCGCTCGGCGTTTCCACGCCGCGACCAGAAGTGGTTGAAGCCGCGATGGCGGGGATGAACCAATATTTCGAGATGAAAGACCTGGTCAATAAAACAGGCGACTACATCGCGAAATTACTGGAAGTGGAAGGGGCAACGGTTGTCTCTTGCGCCTCGGCCGGGATCGCCCTGTCGGTGGCTGGCGTATTGGTTAAAGATAGCGACTGGCTGCTGGAGAACCTGCACGTCACGCCCATTGAAAACAACGAAATCGTGCTGCCCAGAGGTCACAACGTCAACTTTGGCGCTCCGGTAGGCACCATGGTGGCGCTTGGCGGCGGCAAGTTAGTGGAAGCCGGTTATGCCAACGAATGTTCCGCGGCGCAGCTGGCGGCGGCCATTACACCGCGTACGGCGGCCATTCTGTATATCAAATCTCACCATTGCGTCCAGAAAAGTATGCTCAGCGTGGAGCAGGCCGCGGTGGTGGCGCGTACGCATAATCTGCCGTTGATCGTGGACGCGGCGGCGGAAGAGGATTTGCAGTGCTACTACCGGGTTGGTGCAGATCTGGTGATTTATAGTGGCGCCAAGGCGATAGAAGGACCAACCAGCGGTCTGGTGATAGGTAAAACCCAGTACGTTGAGTGGGTGAAGCGCCAGACGGCGGGAATTGGCCGGGCGATGAAGGTGGGCAAAGAGGGAATTCTTGGACTGACCTGCGCCATCGAACTGTATTTGAACGCGCAGAAAGAGAGCGGCGCGGAGATGGTCGAGAAAATGACGCCGTTCATTAATGCCTTGAACCAGCTTAACGGCGTGAGCGCCCGCGTGGTGTGGGATAGTGCAGGGCGCGACATCGCACGCACGGAAATTAAGTTTGATGAAGCGGTAACCGGGATCGCCACGGGGGAACTGGTCGACGCGCTGAAACAGGGGGAGTACGCGATTTACTTCCGTGGTTACAAAGCCAATGAAGGCATTATCGAAGCCGATGTGCGCAGTGTCGATCGCGCGCAGCTGGAGATTGTGGCCCGTCGAATTGGTGAAGTGATTTCGCAGGAGAAAAATGCATGAAACTGACCCCTAACTTTTATCGCGACCGCGTCTGCCTGAACGTGCTGGCAGGCTCCAAAGAAAATGCCCGAGATATTTATGCGGCGGCGGAAGGACACGTGCTGGTTGGCGTATTGTCAAAAAATTACCCGGATGTCGCAAGCGCGGTAGCGGATATGCGTGAATACGCGGCCCTTATCGACAATGCGCTCTCCGTGGGGCTGGGGGCGGGCGATCCTAACCAGTCGGCGATGGTCAGTGAAATCTCCCGTCAGGTGCAGCCACAACATGTCAATCAGGTCTTCACCGGCGTGGCTACCAGTCGCGCGCTGCTGGGCCAGCAGGAGACAGTGGTCAACGGACTGGTCTCGCCAACCGGCACGCCGGGCAGGGTGAAAATCTCCACTGGTCCGCTAAGCAGCCAGACGCCGGACGGTATTGTGCCGGTAGAAACCGCGATTGCGCTGCTCAAAGACATGGGCGGTAGCTCAATTAAATACTTCCCGATGGGCGGCCTGCAATGCCGTGACGAGTACATTGCGGTCGCGCAGGCCTGCGCCCGTCATGACTTCTGGCTGGAGCCAACCGGCGGTATCGATCTGGATAATTTCACTGAAATCCTGCAAATTGCCCTCGATGTCGGAGTGAGTAAAATCATTCCTCACATCTATAGTTCGATTATTGATAAGGTGAGTGGTAACACTCGTCCGGACGACGTACGCCAGCTGATGGCGATGACCCGGGCCTGCGTAGGCTAACTGACTGATGAGGAAACTGACGTGCGATTCCCCAACCAACGTTTAGCACAGCTGTTTGACATGTTGCAAAACGAAGCGCTTCCGCAGGACGAGCTGGCGCAGCGGTTGTCGGTTTCCACACGCACCGTACGGGCGGATATCACCGCGCTAAACGCGCTGCTCACCCAGTACGGCGCACAGTTTGTCCTCAGCCGGGGTAATGGTTATCAGCTCAAAATTGACGACCCGGCAAGCTTTCACACCCTGCAAACGCAGCAGCCCAATACGTTGCTGCGCATCCCACGCACCAGCCAGGAACGGATACACTGGCTGGTGGTGCGTTTTCTGACATCGGCTTTCTCGCTGAAGCTGGAAGATTTGGCTGATGAATGGTTTATCAGCCGCGCGACGCTGCAAAACGATATGGCTGAGGTGCGCGAGCATCTGCAACGTTATCATCTGACGCTGGAAACGCGTCCCCGTCACGGCATGAAGCTGTTCGGCAGCGAAATGGCGATCCGCGCCTGTTTGACCGATCTGCTGTGGACGCTGGCGCAGCAGGATCCGCAGCATCCGTTAGTGACGCAAGAAGCGCTGAATGCGGGGCTCCCTGAACAGTTGCAACCCGTTTTGCAGGACATTTTTGCCCGTTTCCATATTCGTCTGACCGATGAGGGCGAGCTGTTTTTACGCTTGTACTGCGCGGTGGCGGTACGGCGGATTAGCGAAGGATATCCACTCCCGGATTTTGCCGCAGAAGAGGCCGATCAATCGGTGTGCCTGGCCACGCGGGAAATCGCGGCGGTATTGCACCGCCTGGCAGACAAACCGCTTTCCGTTTCCGAAGAAAACTGGCTACAGGTGCATATTGCTGCCCGCCAGGTACAAGAGATCGCGCCCAGTGCTATCAATGCGGATGATGATGAAGCGTTGGTCAATTACATCCTGCGTTTTATCAACAGCCAGTACAACTACAACCTGTTGAATGACAAACAGTTACATGCTGACCTGCTGACGCATATTAAGACGATGATCACCCGGGTGCGTTACCAGATAATGATCCCCAATCCGCTGCTGGAAAATATTAAACAGCACTACCCCATGGCGTGGGACATGACGCTGGCCGCCGTCTCGGGATGGGGAAAATATACGCCGTACACCATCAGTGAAAATGAGATTGGCTTCCTTGTGCTGCATATTGGCGTCGGGCTGGAGCGTAGTTACAACATCGGTTACCAGAGACAGCCGAAGGTTCTGCTGGTATGCGATGCCGGAAATGCGATGGCGCGGATGATTGAAGCGGTACTGGCGCGTAAGTATCCGCAGATAGAGATCGTCGATACCGTAACGCTTCGCGACTACGAACAGCGGGAAAGCATCAGCGAAGATTTTGTCATCTCTACCGCGCGGATTGCTGAAAAAGATAAACCGGTGGTGATGATTGCGCCGTTCCCTACCGATTATCAGCTGGAGCAGATTGGTAAACTGGTGCTGGTCGACAGAACCCGTCCGTGGATGTTGAACAAATTCTTCGATGCCGCCCATTTTCGTGTGATTGACGAGCCAATGGATCAACAAACGTTGTTCAAAACCTTATGCCGTCAGTTGCAGGATGAAGGTTTTGTCGACGCGGAGTTTCTTGATTCGGTGGTTGAGCGTGAGGCCATCGTCAGCACCATGCTGGGTGACAGCATTGCCTTGCCGCACGCCCTTGGTCTGCTGGCAAAGAAAACGGTGGTCTACACCATCCTCGCCCCACAGGGTATCGCCTGGGGCGATGAAACGGCCCACGTGATCTTCTTGCTCGCCATCAGCAAGAGTGAATATGAAGAGGCGATGGCTATCTACGATATCTTCGTCACCTTCCTGCGCGAACGCGCGATGACGCGACTCTGTGCGTGTCGCAATTTCACCGAGTTCAAAGCGGTTGCGATGGAGTGTGTGAGCCGTTTTTGAGAGGCGTTATCCAGAATTCGATGTAATGCGAATGTAATGCTAAACTGCATTACACATTCGATTTTACTGGAGGCATAATGGCCACGCTGAACGTCCGTCTGGATGACAAACTCAAAAATGAGGCTTATGCCGTGCTGGAAAAACTGAATATTACTCCAACGGAAGCTGTGCGATTACTGTTTCAGTACGTCGCGGAAACGGGGCGCATGCCGGTGAAAACCGTCACCCTTAGCGACAGTGAAGATGCACTCATTCAGACAGTCCGGGAAAGGCTTGCCAGTCCGCAAAAGGGAATCAAGGTTAGTCTGGATGACTTATGAACTGGAATTCGACCCGAGAGCCTTAAAAGAGTGGCATAAACTGGGTGATACGGTGAAGGCTCAGTTTAAGAAGAAGTTGGCCGACGTGTTGTTGAACCCCGGAATTGACTCTGCCCGTTTAAATGGTCTTCCTGACTGCTAGAAAATTAAGCTTAAATCGTCCGGGTTCCGTCTGGTGTACCAGGTTCGGGATGAGGTTGTGGTCGTGTTTGTTGCCGCGGTAGGTAAGCGAGAACATTCAGCCGTTTATCACGATGCAAACAAACGGCTTTAGCGATTAACGCAAATGATGTACAACCTGGTTGCTGCTGCCGCGCCAGATCAGTGCCGGGTCTTTAAGATCCTGCACAAATTTACCATCGACCAGCACGTTGATGAGATCCACCACCTGCATTTGTGCGGCGTTGAGTTCATCAAGCTTGTAGCCGGTCCACACCCAGATATCTTTCCCCGGACACTCAGCGTGAATACGCTGTACCAGTTGCAGGATATCCGGCACGTTTTGCGGATGCAGCGGATCGCCGCCGGACAGCGAAATACCCTGGTGAGGGATTCGCGTGTCGTTCAGATCGGCAATGATCTTGTCTTCCATCTCTTTGGTAAACGGCTGGCCGGAATTGAGTCGCCAGGTGCTTTTGTTATAGCAGCCAGGGCATTCATGCACGCATCCCGACACAAACAGGGTGCAGCGAGTGCCGGGGCCGTTAACGATATCGACGGGATAGTATTGATGGTAGCGCATAGCGGGTGTCCAGAAAGCATGTAGGCCGGATAAGGTGCTTGCACCGCATCCGGCAACATTGTGATGCCTGATGCGACGCGATCGCGTCTTATCAGGCCTACGGCCTTTGCAAACGGAAATTAACCTATCTGCCCATTACCTAAATGCTTAACGCGGCGCTTCACTTCTTCCTGCTTACCGGCGTTAAACGGACGAGCGTCCGGGCTGCCTAAATAACCGCATACGCGGCGGGTGACCGACACGCGTGCGGCGTCGTGGTTACCACATTTCGGGCAGGTAAAGCCTTTGCTGGTGCACTCGAACTCACCGGTAAAGCCGCACTCGTAGCATTCATCGATTGGCGTGTTGGTCCCGTAATACGGCACGTGCTGATAGCTGTAATCCCAGACGTCTTCCAGTGCTTTCAGGTTGTGCTGAATGTTCGGGTACTCGCCGTAGCAAATGAAGCCTCCGTTCGCCAGCGGCGGGTACGGCGCTTCAAAATCGATCTTGTCGTACGGGTTAACCTTTTTCTCCACGTCGAGGTGGAAGCTGTTGGTGTAGTAACCTTTGTCGGTAACACCCGGCACCACGCCAAACTCGGCGGTATCCAGACGGCAGAAACGATCGCACAGGTTTTCACTTGGCGTACTGTACAGACTAAAGCCGTAGCCGGTTTCGTCTTTCCACTGATCGACCGCCTGACGCAGACGTTCCACAATGGCGATAGCTTTAGCGCGAAGCTGCTCGCTGTCGTACAAGTGTTTGTCGCCAAACAGCGCGTTGATGGTTTCGTGAATGCCGATGTAACCCAGAGAAATCGACGCGCGGCCGTTTTTAAAGATTTCAGACACGTCATCGTCTGCTTTCAGACGCACGCCGCAGGCCCCTTCCATATACAGGATCGGTGCAACGCGGGCCTTCACGCCTTCCAGACGCGCAATGCGGGTCATCAGCGCTTTACGCGCCAGGATCAGACGGTCGTCGAGCAGTTTCCAGAAGGTGGCTTCATCGCCATGAGCTTCCAGCGCGATACGCGGCAGGTTAAGGCTGATAACGCCGAGGTTGTTACGGCCATCGTGGACCTGTTCGCCGTTCTCGTTTTCCCATACGCCCAGGAAACTGCGGCAGCCCATCGGCGTTTTGAACGAGCCGGTCACTTTAACCACCTGATCGTAGTTCAGGATGTCCGGATACATACGCTTGCTCGCGCACTCCAGCGCCAGCTGCTTGATGTCATAGTTCGGATCGCCAAACTTGTGGTTCAGACCGTCACGAATCGCAAACACCAGTTTCGGGAACACAGCGGTTTTACGATTTTTACCCAGGCCGGCAATGCGGTTACGCAGAATGGACTGCTGGATCAAACGCGATTCCCAGCTGGTTCCCAGGCCGAAACCGAAGGTAACGAACGGCGTCTGACCGTTGGCGGTATGCAGGGTATTCACTTCATACTCAAGGGACTGGAATGCGTCGTAGCACTCTTTCTCGGTACGGGAATGCGCATAACCGTCGGCATCTGGGATCTGCCACTCTTCAGCGGTTTTGCGATGCTTATTAAAGCTCTCGGTCACGAACGGTGCGAGAACTTCGTCAATACGGTTAATGGTGGTACCGCCATAAATATGGCTGGCAACCTGCGCAATAATTTGCGCGGTGACGGCCGTCGCGGTGGAGATGGATTTTGGCGGCTCAATCTCCGCGTTACCCATCTTAAAGCCCTGCGTCAGCATACCTTTCAGGTCGATCAGCATGCAGTTAAACATTGGGAAGAACGGAGAGTAGTCGAGATCGTGATAGTGAATATCACCACGCTCGTGCGCCTGGACGACATCACGCGGCAGCAGGTGCTGACGTGCATAGTGTTTGGCGACGATACCGGCCAGCAGGTCGCGCTGGGTCGGGATCACTTTGCTGTCTTTGTTGGCGTTTTCATTCAGCAGAGCAGAGTTGGTTTGCTCAACCAGACCACGAATTTCCTGGTTTAGACGGCCACGTTTTTCACGCTGTATATCACGGTCGTGGCGATATTCGATGTACGCACGGGCGAGTTGTTTGTACGGACCAGACATCAGCTGGTTTTCTACCGCTGTCTGGATCTCGTTGATATCGACCTGGCTGCGCTCATTCATCTGGCTACTAACGACTTCTGCGACGGTGGCACAGTAATCTGCGTCATCGACTCCCGCTGCTTTAGCTGCACGCAGAATGGCTTCTTTGATGCGCTCTGATTTAAACGGCACTTTACAGCCATCTCGTTTCATCACATGCGGTGTCATGATCACTCCATATTTATAAGAACAGGTTATCCACAGAGGTTGGAGAAGCGGCCATGGCTTTATTCATCTCTCTGGCCAATGACTTCCCGCAATCCTGACCCACTTTATCCACAATTCCACCGTTAAACGGTGCACTGTAGTTGTAGCAATTGTAGTCGATTAATACAACATATTGGGTCGGCGTGCATTTTAAGTTCTATATGTAGTGATTTGCATCAAGGATGTTTACGATTTATTTGATGTAGCGCAAAGTAAAAATCGGAGCGTACAGATGACGGGCAGTACAGCGATTGTAAATTGTGGGCAGAAAATTCTGATTAATTATTCAACAAAAACAGGAAGCTAAGCTAAGCGTATGTAGCAACGCCCGGTAGCGCTATGCGTACCGGGCCTGAACATAATTGCAAGCTATTTTTGCAACCACCAGACGGCCTCAAAAGGACGCAGTGTCATGTCCCCAGGTTGGCTGGCAACCTCGGCATAGTTGTGCATCAGCACCTGCCAGTTTCCGTCGGTCTGGGCTGGCTGCCAGCTCTGGAAGGTATCGCTCAGATTGGCAATGACCAGCAGCCGCTGCCCTTGCCACTCTCGTTGATAGCACCACAGATGCGGGCTGTCCGGTAGCAGATCCTGGTAGTCGCCCCAGGTGATAACCGGCTCCGCTTTGCGCAATGCGATCAGCTTCTGATAGGTGTAGAACACCGAGTCAGTATCGTTCAGTGCAGCCGCCACGTTGATGTCTGCCGCGTTGTCACACAGATTGATCCACGGCTCGCCGCAGGTGAAGCCCGCGTGTTTGCTGGCATCCCATTGCATCGGCGTGCGGCTGTTATCGCGTGATTTACTGGCGAGGATCGCCAGCAGCTCTTGCGCATCGCGTCCCTGGCCGTTCAGGGCGGCAAACATGTTATGGCTTTCCACATCGCGATAATCGGTAATCTGGCGGAAGTGCGGGTTGGTCATACCGATCTCTTCACCCTGGTAGATATAGGGGGTGCCCTGCATGCCATGCAGCACCATCGCCAGCATTTTGGCCGACGGAACGCGGTATTTACCTTCATCGCCAAAACGCGACACGATGCGCGGCTGATCGTGGTTACACCAGAATAATGCGTTCCAGGCCTGATTGTGCATGCCCTGCTGCCAGTGGCGGAACAGGGTTTTCAGCGCCATATAGTCGGGTTTTGCTAACGTCCACTTCTCGCCGTTGGGGTAATCCACTTTCAGGTGGTGGAAGTTAAAGGTCATCGACAGTTCGCTACCATCTTGTGCGGCGTACTGCTGGCAATGTTCCAACGTGGTGGATGACATTTCGCCGACCGTCATCAGGTTGCGTGGGGTAAAAACATCGCGGTTCATCTCACGCAAAAATTCATGCGCGCGTGGGCCGTCGGTATAAAAACGCCGTCCATCGCCGTCGGGATCGTTCGGGAAGTCCTGGTCTTTAGAGATAAGATTCACCACGTCGAGGCGCAGTCCGTCCACGCCGCGATCGGCCCAGAACTCGCAGACTTTTTTTAGCTCGGCGCGGACCGCCGGGTTTTCCCAATTCAGGTCGGCTTGCTCCGGAGCAAAGAGGTGCAGATAGTACTGCTCGCTTTCGGCGTGCCAGTCCCAGGCGTTGCCGCCAAACTTGGAACGCCAGTTATTCGGCGGGCAGTCTGGCGTGCCGTCGCGCCAGAGATAAAACTGACGATACGGGCTGTCTTTATCCAGCGCTTCACGAAACCAGGCGTGCTGGGTTGAGGTGTGGTTAAACACCATGTCGAGAATAATACGGATGCCGCGTGCTTTCGCCTGTACCACCAGTTCGTCAAAGTCTTCCAGCGTGCCGTAGGCCGGATCGACAGACGTGTAGTCTGCGACGTCGTAACCGTTATCAACCTGCGGCGAAATATAGAACGGCGTCAGCCAGATGGCATCAACGCCCAGCTTTTGCAGATAGTCGAGGCGCTGCGTCACGCCGCGTAAATCTCCGGTGCCGCTGCCGGTGGTGTCCTGAAAACTCTTGGGGTAAACCTGATAGATAACGCCGTTTTGCCACCAGTGGGGAATATTCATGGTTGTTTCCTGGAAATACGCTGGGGCGCAACTGCGCCCCGAAGAAAAGTTAGACAATCTGTAATGTGCCCAGACGGTGTTTACGCTGGTAAACGAATGAGGTCAGTACCATTGGGATGACAATCGCAATGACCATCGCCATGCCAAAGACCTGCCAGTAAGTCGGCTGGATGGAGAGGATGCCCGGCAAACCGCCGACGCCAATCCCGTTCGCCAGCACACCGTTCAGGCCGCACAGCAGTCCGGCGAGACCGGAACCGATCATCGCGCACAGCATCGGGAAGCGGTATTTCAGGTTGATCCCATACATCGCTGGTTCGGTTACCCCGAGATAAGCGGAGATCGCGGCAGGAACGGAGATTTCACGTTCGTTGTGTTTGCGACTGGAGATAATGATCCCGACCACCGCAGAGGCCTGAGCGATATTCGACAGGGCGATCAGTGGCCATACCGGCGTGCCGCCCATGCTCTGAATCATCTGCATATCGATAGCCAGCGTGGTCTGATGCACACCGGTGATCACCAGCGGGGCGTACAGGAAACCGAACAGCGCCGCGCCGATCGGGGCAAAGCTGCCGGTCAGCAGATGACGGACCGCAAACGCGACACCGTCGCCAATCATGCGGCCAAATGGACCGATAAAGGCGTGCGCAAGGAATACCGCAAGGATCAGCGAGCACACCGGGACGATCACCAGATACAGGTAATCCGGGACGATGCGCTTCATGCGTGTTTCAATAAACCCGAGCGCCAGCCCGGCCAACAGTGCCGGAATGACCTGCGCCTGGTAGCCCACTTTCTCAATGCTGAACAGGCCGAAGTTCCACACGTCCGGCACCTGCTGACCGAGCAAATAGGCGTTCATCAGTTGCGGAGAAACCAGGGTCACGCCCAGCACAATACCGAGGATCGGCGTACCGCCCATTTTCTTCACCGCCGACCAACAAATCCCGACCGGCAAATAGAAGAAGATCGCTTCGCCAATCAGCCACAGGAAGTCATAGAGGGTTTTCAGCGAAGGATGCATCTGCGCCAGCGTCTGCCCGTTACTCATGGGCAGATCGCCGATCACGTTACGGAAACCTAAGATCAGGCCGCCGCTAATCAGCGCTGGCAGCAGCGGGAAGAAGATCTCCGCGAAGTGAGAAATCAGCTGCTCGTGCCACTTCATGTTCTGCCGCGCCGCTTTCTTTGCCTGCTCTTTGTCGGCACTGGCTTGTCCGGTGGTCGCCAACAGCGCTTTGTAGTAATCGCCCACCTCGGTGCCAATTACCACCTGAAATTGCCCGGCGTTGGTGAAGCAGCCTTTGACCATTGGCAACAATTCGATCTCTTTCGGCCTGGCGTTCGCAGGCTGATTCAGCACAAAACGCAGGCGAGTAATGCAGTGGCTCACCGTAGCGATATTGTCGCGCCCGCCAACCAGCTCAATCAGCCGGTCGATGTCTGCTTGTTTTATTTTGCTCATGATGGTGTGTGTTCCCCGTAGACCGGAAAAGACGCTGTTGCGTCGTCATTCGGCAACTCTCTCGTTGTTGACGCCAGAGTATATCTTCGATGAATTTTTAAAAATGGGAACGTTCCCGAAACGCAGCGAAGATCACAAATTAATGCTCAGAAAGCGATCAGGAGAGGGTGGAAGGAATAACGATTTGTCGTGGTTCGCTACGGCCGTTGATCTGTTCGATCAGCTGCGAGGCCGCTTGTCGCCCGGCTTCGGCGTATCCTGGATCGACGGTGATAATTTCCGGATGGAGGAATTTCATCAGCGGCGTGCTGCCCACGCTTGCCAACTGCAGGTTCTCTATTCGCTGCTCCTGCAAGTATTTGCTGACGCCAAGGGCAAGGGTATCCGTCGCACAGACTAAGGCGGTGGTTTCCGGGGTGATGACGTTGGCGGCCTGTTCATAGCCCTGCTTCATGGCCAGACCAGGTAGCGCTGCCACAGGATGCAGTTTATGTTTTTTACAGAATGCCAGGTAGGCCTCATGGCGGCGTTTACCAGTGGTCACATCGCTATGCGGAACACCAAGAAAGCTAATATGGCGATGCTCGCGTTCGTATAAACGCTGCATCAGGGTACGAATGGCACCCTCATCGTCATAGCAGACGGAGGCAAAGCCTTTTGCATCTCTTGCCAGCAGCACCAGAGAATCCTGCCAGGAGGCGAGCATGGTTTCAGTAATGCCGGTAAAACCGAACAGCACCACGCCATCAATGTTACGGCGTCTGAGCATGCCGAGATGTTCTTCAACCAGCTCGGGCGAGAACTGGCTTTCCATCATGATCGGATCGTAGCCCTGTTCATAAAAGGCGGGCAACATGGTCTGCACGGCGAGATTTTCCGAAAGCGAGTCCAGACGCGTGACGATAATCGCCACCACCTTGTCGCTTTGTCCGCGCATGGCGCGTGCGGAGCGGGAAGGGGAAAAACCGTGCTGATTCATCACCGCCTCAACGCGTTCGCGGGTGCGTTCACTCACGCCGCTTTCATTGTTGAGCACACGGGAAACGGTTGATTTTCCCACACCGCTTAAGCGGGCGATGTCTTTAATGGTCAGCCGATTTTGCATCCTGTTTTCCCATGTTGCGTGTGAAGTTATGCCAAATAGAGAATAACTTTACTCAAGCACAGTGCAATGGGCAAAGTCTGGTATATGTTTGGTTTAGTTTCCATGGTTTATCATACCGCCATAATTGCCACAAACCTTATGGTTTTCTGCGTATAATCCGCAGCGCAAATCATTCACTTACCGGAGGCTATATGGATCCCGATCCCACCCCTCTCCCGAGATGGAGAAACAACCCTTTCCGGTAAGCTTGTCTTTCACTGTCTTACCGGAACTGTAAGACAGTGACGTTCTGACGTCCCTGTTGTGATTTTAATATTGCCACCAGGCAAGGCTTTGCCACGCCTGAAGGATTTACTGCGCCTGTTTATACTGGTGCAGAGGGACTGCCTATGTTCAAAAATATAACCCGCCAGCTGTTTGCCCGGCTAAACCGCCATTTACCGCATCGTCTGGTGCATCGTGATCCATTGCCGAATGCTCAGACCGTTGCCAGCACGCCGATCCCGCCATCGCTGAGCGAACATTGCCTGAAAATGGCGCTGATGGACGAAGAAGCGCTGTGGAAAACGTTCGGCGCTCATCCGGAAGGCTTAAACGCCACAGAAGTCGAAAACGCCCGTGAAATACATGGCGAGAACCAGTTGCCGGCGCAGAAGCCGTCGCCCTGGTGGGTGCATCTGTGGGTCTGCTATCGCAACCCGTTTAATATACTGCTGACCATTCTCGGGGCGATTTCCTATGCCACCGAAGATCTGTTTGCCGCTGGGGTCATCGCCCTGATGGTCGTCATCTCTACGCTGCTGAATTTTGTGCAAGAGGCGCGTTCCACCAAAGCGGCTGATGCGCTGAAAGCGATGGTCAGCAACACCGCCACGGTGCTGCGCGTTATCAACGAGAAAGGGGAGAACGGCTGGGTTGAACTGCCGATCGACCAGTTGGTTCCCGGCGATGTCATCAAGCTGGCGGCAGGGGATATGATCCCAGCCGATTTGCGCGTGGTGCAGGCTCGTGACCTGTTCGTGGCCCAGGCTTCGCTGACCGGTGAATCGCTGCCGGTGGAGAAAGTGGCAACCAGTCGCGATCCGCAGCAAAGCAACCCGCTGGAATGCGATACCCTGTGCTTTATGGGCACCAACGTAGTGAGCGGCACGGCGCAGGCCATTGTGATTTCAACCGGCGCCAATACCTGGTTCGGGCAACTGGCAGGCCGCGTCAGCGAGCAGGAAAGCGAGCAGAATGCCTTCCAGAAAGGGATCAGCCGCGTCAGCATGCTGCTGATCCGCTTTATGCTGGTGATGGCGCCCATCGTGCTTATCATCAACGGCTACACTAAAGGCGACTGGTGGGAAGCGGCGCTGTTTGCCCTGTCTGTGGCGGTGGGACTGACACCGGAAATGCTGCCGATGATCGTCACCTCAACGCTGGCGCGTGGGGCGGTGAAGCTGTCAAAACAAAAGGTTATCGTTAAACACCTCGACGCTATCCAGAACTTTGGCGCGATGGATATCCTGTGCACCGATAAAACCGGCACCCTGACTCAGGATAAAATTGTACTTGAGAATCATACGGATATCTCTGGAAAGCCCAGCGAACATGTCCTGCATTCTGCGTGGCTGAACAGCCATTATCAGACCGGGCTGAAGAATCTGCTGGATACGGCGGTGCTGGAAGGCGTGGACGAAGAATCAGCCCGCCAGCTCTCGACTCGCTGGCAGAAAATCGATGAGATCCCGTTTGATTTTGAACGTCGCCGCATGTCGGTAGTGGTGGCAGAAGAAAACGATGTGCACCAGCTGGTCTGTAAAGGGGCGCTACAGGAGATCCTCAACGTCTGTACCCAGGTGCGTCACAACGGTGAGATAGTCCCGTTAGATGACAACATGCTGCGTCGGGTGAAACGCGTCACGGACACGCTGAACCGCCAGGGGCTGCGCGTGGTGGCGGTGGCGACGAAATACCTGCCAGCGCGTGAAGGTGATTATCAGCGTATTGATGAATCAGATCTGATCCTCGAAGGCTATATTGCGTTCCTCGATCCGCCGAAAGAGACCACCGCACCTGCGCTTAAAGCGCTGAAAGCCAGCGGTATTACGGTGAAAATCCTCACTGGCGATAGCGAATTGGTGGCGGCGAAAGTGTGTCATGAAGTGGGCCTGGATGCGGGTGATGTGGTTATCGGTAGCAGCATTGAAGGGTTAAGCGATGATGAGCTGGCTCGGCTTGCTCAGCGCACCACGCTGTTTGCCCGTCTGACGCCAATGCACAAAGAGCGCATTGTCACGCTGCTCAAGCGCGAAGGCCATGTGGTCGGCTTTATGGGCGATGGTATAAACGATGCCCCGGCGCTGCGCGCGGCGGACATTGGTATCTCCGTTGACGGCGCGGTAGATATTGCACGTGAAGCGGCGGATATCATTCTGCTGGAAAAGAGCCTGATGGTGCTGGAAGAAGGGGTGATCGAAGGACGCCGTACCTTCTCTAACATGCTGAAGTACATCAAAATGACGGCCAGTTCTAACTTCGGTAACGTGTTTAGCGTGCTGGTGGCGAGCGCCTTCTTACCGTTCCTGCCGATGTTACCGCTGCACTTACTGATTCAGAACCTGCTGTACGATGTATCCCAGGTAGCGATTCCGTTTGATAACGTCGACGAAGAGCAGATCAAAAAGCCGCAGCGCTGGAATCCCAGCGAATTGGGCCGCTTTATGATCTTCTTTGGACCGATCAGCTCGATCTTCGATATTCTGACCTTTTGCCTGATGTGGTTCGTCTTCCATGCCAATACGCCTGAACATCAGACGTTGTTCCAGTCTGGCTGGTTCGTGGTGGGCCTGCTGTCGCAAACGTTGATTGTGCATATGATCCGTACCCGTCGCGTGCCGTTCATCCAGAGCCGCGCCGCATGGCCGCTGATGCTGATGACGCTGGTGGTAATGGTGGTGGGCATTGCATTACCGTTCTCGCCGCTGGCCAGCTACCTGCAATTGCAGGCGCTGCCGCTGAGCTACTTCCCATGGCTGATTGCGATTCTGGCGGGTTACATGACATTAACCCAGCTTGTGAAAGGTTTTTATAGCCGTCGCTACGGCTGGCAGTAATCCTCAACGTCTCTGCAGGATGGTGTTAATACCATCCTGCATTTCTCTTTTTCATTCGAAAGATATTATCCCAAAATATTAGTGTTTTATTTTTATTGAAATGCTAACGGGTGTTATTAGTATCAAATCGCCTTCTTTGCGTTGTTTTTGTATCAATAAAACGATCTTCATTGCAAAAATGAAACAGTGTGCTAAAAATTTTAAGCATCTGCGATTTTTTGTGAACACAGTCATCGAAATAAATTGTTACACCAGTTAGTCTGCGCAGGTAACGTTGTTAAGAAAGTTTCTCGCTGCCCGTTTTTAATTCCGGCAGTCATTTGCTCTGCAAGCTATTCCTGTTAATGGATATTATGAACTTCTGGAGAAGGACAAATGAAACTGACAAAAAACCTGTTAAGTCTGTGTATTGGCGCGTCTGTATTCCTGGCGAGTCATGCAACGCTGGCACAAACTTTTCGCGCCGCAGATGTGCATCCGGCTGATTACCCTAACGTTGTTGCTGTCAAACATATGGGGGAAAAACTTAGCGCTGCGACCGACGGCCGTCTGGAGATTAAAACCTTTCCAGGTGGCGTGTTAGGCGACGAAAAACAGATGATTGAACAGGCGCAATTAGGCGCTATCGATATTATTCGTGTCTCAATGACGCCTGTTGCCGCCATTCTCCCTGAAATTAACGTGTTTACCCTGCCATATATTTTCCGCGATGAGGACCATCTGCATAAGGTTCTCGATGGCATGATCGGTCAGGAAATTGGCGACCGTCTGACGGCCAATACCAAATCGCGGCTGGTGTTTCTCGGTTGGATGGATGCCGGCACGCGTAACCTGATCACCAAAAATCCGGTGGTGAAACCGGAAGATTTACACGGTATGAAAATCCGCGTTCAAGGAAGTCCGATAGCGCTGGATACCCTGAAAGCGATGGGCGCTAACTCCGTTGTCATGGGCGTCAGTGAAGTATTTAGCGGCATGCAGACCGGCGTTATTGATGGCACGGAAAATAACCCGCCAACGTTTGTTGCGCATAACTATTTGCCGGTCGTGAAAAACTATACCTGGAGTAAACACTTTATTATTCCTGAGCTTTTTCTGTTTTCGAAAGCTAAATGGGATAAGTTGAAAAAAGAAGATCAGGATCTCATTATTAAACTCGCCAAGGAAGCACAGATAGAGCAACGAAAACTTTGGCAGGATTATAATGCGAAATCACTGGAGACCATGAAAGCCAACGGCGTTCAGTTCCACGATATTGATACGGACTATTTCTATAAAGCCACGCAGTCAGTGCGGGATAATTACGGTAAAGACCACCAGGATTTGATCAAACGTATTCAGGATGTGAAGTAATTCATCAGGTGGAGGATATCAACCCTCCGCCTGAATCTTTTGATTAATTCGAGGTGATAATTATGGGTGAATGCTATTCATCGGTAATGGATTTTCTTTATCGGGTGTCAATGTGGATTGCCGGTATCGCATTATTGGTCATGGTCGCCATTATCCCCATTGGCATATTCGCGCGTTATGTTCTGAATAACGCCCTGTCATGGCCTGAACCCGTCGCTATTCTCTGTATGGTGACATTCACCTTTATTGGCGCGGCGGTGAGCTATCGTGCAGGCTCGCATATCGCGGTGAGCATGGTGACTGACCGTCTGGGGGATGCTTCCCGCCGTTATTGCTCGGTAATCGCAGACGTTATGTTGGTGGCGATAAGCCTGTTTATCCTCTGGTACGGAACCAATCTCTGTCTTGAACTGTGGGACCAGCCCGTGGCGGAATTCCCGCTTTTAAGCGCCGGGCAAAACTATCTTCCGTTGCCAATTGGCTCTGCCATAACGCTGCTGTTTATCGCAGAAAAGATTTTCCGTGGACCGCAGTACCAACGTCCCGTTGTTATGCTGGGATCGACCAGCTAGTTACCGCCCCCATTTCAGAAAGGAAAGCAGATGGATGCATTTATTCTCGTCTTTACGCTCGGCATTATGCTGGCGATTGGGGTACCGGTAGCGTACGCAGTTGGCATTAGCGCCATCATTGGGGCCTGGTACATAGATATTCCGCTGGAAGCGGTAATGATCCAACTGACCAGTGGGGTGAATAAGTTTTCGCTGCTGGCGATCCCATTCTTTATTCTGGCCGGGGCTATTATGGCCGAAGGGGGAATTGCGCGGCGACTGGTGAACTTTGCCTATATTTTTGTTGGTTTTATCCGCGGCGGACTGTCGCTGGTAAATATTGTGGCATCAACCTTTTTTGGCGCTATTTCCGGATCGTCCGTGGCGGATACCGCGTCCATCGGTTCGGTAATGATCCCGGAGATGGATAAAAAAGGTTATCCGCGTGACTTTGCCGCAGCGGTAACGGCCAGCGGTTCGGTGCAGGCGATTCTTACGCCGCCCAGCCATAACTCGGTTATCTACTCGCTGGCAACCGGTGGCACGGTGTCGATTGCCGCGCTGTTCATCGCCGGGATCCTGCCGGGGCTGCTGTTAAGCCTCAGCCTGATGGTGATGTGTGTGGCGTTCGCGCACAAGCGCGGTTATCCAAAAGGAGAACGTGTACCGTTTCGCCAGGCGCTGAAGATTTTCGTCGATACGCTGTGGGGCCTGATGACCGTTGTGATCATCATGGGCGGTATCCTGTCAGGTATCTTTACCGCAACGGAGTCTGCGGCAATTGCCTGCCTGTGGGCCTTCTTTGTCACCATGTTTATCTATCGTGACTATAAATGGTCTGAGCTGCCGAAGCTGATGTTCCGCACGGTGAAAACGGTCACTATCGTCATGATCCTGATAGGCTTTGCCGCTGCGTTCGGTGCCGTCATGACCTATATGCAGTTGCCGATGCGTATCACTGAAGCCTTCACCAGCATCTCGGACAACAAATACGTCATCCTGATGTGTATTAACATCATGCTGCTGCTGATCGGTACGCTGATGGATATGGCACCGCTGATCCTCATTCTGACGCCGGTTCTGCTGCCGGTGACCAACGCGCTCGGCATTGATCCGGTTCATTTTGGCATGATCATGCTGGTGAACTTAGGGATCGGCCTGATTACGCCGCCGGTAGGGTCGGTGCTGTTTGTGGCCAGTGCGGTGAGTAAACAGAAAATAGAGCAGGTGGTGAAGGCGATGCTGCCGTTTTACCTCGTGCTATTCCTGGTGCTGATGCTCGTGACGTACATTCCGGCGATTTCACTGTTCCTGCCGAAACTGTTTGGTGTGATGTGATAAATGCCCGGTGGCGCTTGCGCTTACCGGGCCTGTAAAGGACCCGTGCATTGGCCGGACGAGGCAAAGCCATCATCCGGCACAAGAAGACTTAGCGACGAACAGCGATCGCTTCAATCTCGATTTTCACGTCTTTCGGCAGACGGGCAACTTCTACGCAAGAACGCGCAGGGAAGGTCGCGTTGTGTTCGGTGAAGAATGCTTCGTAGGTCGCGTTTACAGTTGCGAAATCGTTCAGGTCTTTAACGAAAACGGTCGTTTTTACGATGTCGCCCACTTTCAGGCCTGCTGCTTCAACGATAGCTTTTACGTTTTCCAGCGACTGACGTGCCTGAGCGGACACGTCTTCCGCTACGGCACCGGTTTTCGGATCGACCGGGATCTGACCGGAAGTGATTACCATGCTACCCAGGTCAACGCCCTGAACGTATGGGCCGATTGCTGCTGGTGCATTTTCCGTCGCGATAGTCTTGCTCATGATTTCTCCTGAATTACAGCGGTAGTAGAATGTTCCCGCTCATTATAGGGAGCCGGGATCTCATAACCAACCCCAATTAGTTGGCCAGCACCACATAATGCGAAAACTCTTTTTCACAGTATTTGCATTTGAGTGCGATGTCATCAGCGCGCTTTTTCACTGCAAAACTGGAAGATACTGGTTCAGCATGGCTGATACAGTTGCTGTTCGGGCAAACCAGTACGTTGTCGATACGCTCAGGCAGGCTCGGACGTGATTTACCCACCACGTCGTAATCGTCAATGCGGTTTACCGTTGCCTGCGGGGCGTACAGGGAGAGCTGGTTTACCTGCTCATCGGTCAGGAACGTGTTTTCAATTTTAATCAGGTCCTTACGGCCCATCTCGCCTGACGGCAGGTTCAGACCGATGGTGATACGTTGGTCGGTTTCCGTCAGTTTGAACAGCGTCAGCAGCTTAAAACCAACCTGTGCGGGAATATGGTCAATCACGGTGCCACGTTTGATGGCTTCAACCTGCAGTTTGTTATCGTGTGTCATCTCTTTTTCTCCCTTACAGTGCCAGTTCGCTATTCAGTACCAGTGCCAGTAACGCCTGGCGGGCGAAGATGCCGTTGCCAGCCTGCTGGAAATACCAGGCGTGCGGCGTCTTGTCGACGTCGGTGGTGATCTCATCGATACGCGGCAGCGGATGCAGTACCTTCATGTTTGCTCTGGCGCCGTTCAGATCGCTGGCGCGCAGAACAAACTGCGCTTTCACGTTGGCGTATTCGGACGGGTCCAGACGCTCTTTTTGTACGCGGGTCATGTAGAGGATATCGACCTCCGCCATCACCTCTTCAATAGTGCCGTGCAGGCTCCAGGCGATACCTTTTTCATTCAACATATCCAGAATATATTGCGGCATGGCCAACGCGTCCGGGGCGATGAAGTAGAAACGGTTACCTTCAAACTTCGCCAGCGCCTGGGTCAGGGAATGGACGGTGCGGCCATATTTCAGGTCACCCACCATGGCGATGTGAAGATTGTCCAGGCGACCCTGAGTTTCCTGAATGGTGAACAGATCCAGCAGCGTTTGGGTGGGATGTTGGTTGGAGCCGTCGCCTGCGTTCAGTACCGGAACGTTACCGGAGAACTCCGTAGCCAGACGCGCGGCGCCTTCCTGCGGATGGCGCATTACGATGGCGTCGACATAGGTGCTGATGACGGAAATGGTATCGGCCAGTGTTTCACCTTTTTTGCCCAGAGAGGTGTTGCTGCTGTCAGAGAAACCCACCACGCTGGCGCCCAGGCGGTGCATGGAGGTTTCAAAGGATAAACGGGTGCGGGTTGAGGCTTCAAAGAAGCAGCTGGCGATAACCTTATGCTTTAACAGCTCCGGCTGTGGGTTAGCTTTTAATTTCGCCGCCGTTGCGAGGACCAGATTGAGGTCATCGCGGCTGAGGTCGTTTATGGAAATGATGTGTTTTTGATAGAGCGGATTAGCCATGTTTATCTCCTGACGCCTGGGCAAAAAAAAAGCCCCTCAATTGAGGGGCTCGGAATGGGTGATCAACGGAAAGAAAAACGGCAGGCCAGCGTCCTTTTTCAGACGCGGTAAGACAAAATGTCGTACACACTGAACCATACATCCTCCCGGCAAATTGTCCGCGATTATACTCAGCTCCGTTATGGGATCAAGCGAAAAATGCACAAATTATTCATCGCAAACGATTCTCATGAATATTCATTCACCCTGAATGCCAAACAGTAACAATGAGATAAACATGCGTTGACGCAAAATATCGGCAAATAGCAGTAGTATGGCAGACCATTTTTTCGTATAACAACTAAAGTGAAACGATGTTTTAATTAAGGGGTTTGAGATGATTGTCGGCAATATTCACAACCTGGATGCCTGGCTGCCGGAAGAGCTGCGTCAGGCGATTGAACACATTAAAGCGCATGTGACGGATGAGACGGAAAAAGGTA
Organism: Citrobacter sp. Cpo109; assembly: GCF_030332565.1. Classification (NCBI taxonomy): domain Bacteria; kingdom Pseudomonadati; phylum Pseudomonadota; class Gammaproteobacteria; order Enterobacterales; family Enterobacteriaceae; genus Citrobacter; species Citrobacter sp. Cpo109. Next base: position 368,367 of record NZ_JAOWHQ010000071.1, on the reverse strand, counting down.
AGCACGACATCGACGGCGATCGTCTGTTTTATCTGATTGCTGAAGATATGACGGAGCCGTTTGCACAGCGCCGCGCCGAGTATCACGCGCGCTATCTGGATATTCAGATCCTGCTCAAAGGTCAGGAAGGCATGACCTTCAGCACGCAGCCTGCGGGCGCGCCGGAAACTGACTGGCTGGCGGATAAAGATATCGCCTTCCTGCCGGAAGGGGTACAGGAGAAAACGGTGGTGCTGAACGAAGGTGATTTCGTGGTGTTTTATCCGGGCGAAGTGCATAAACCGCTGTGCGCGGTCGGTGCTCCAGCGCTGGTACGCAAAGCCGTGGTGAAAATGCGGGTGGCATAAGCGTATTTGCCGGGGGCGGCTTCGCCTTACCCGGCCTACGGGAGCGCGGTTGTAGGCCGGATAAGATGCTCAGCATCGCCATCCGGCATTCTTTTCATCCATGCCCTCACTTCGCCAGCGTCGCCACCATCACCGCTTTGATGGTGTGCATCCGGTTTTCCGCCTGATCAAATACGATACTGGCGGGGGATTCAAAGACCTCATCGGTCACTTCCATTCCGCCGTGCAGACCATATTCCTGTGCCATTTGTTTGCCAAGCGTGGTTTGATCGTCATGAAACGCGGGCAGGCAGTGCAGGAATTTCACCTGCGGATTGCCGGTCAACGCCATCATCGCGCTATTAACCTGGTACTTACGCAGCAGCGCAATACGTTCGGCCCACTTCTCTTTTGCTTCGCCCATTGATACCCAGACGTCGGTATAGATGAAGTCCGCGTCTTTCACGCCAGTGGCGACATCTTCAGTCAGCGTAATATTGCCGCCGTTTTTCTGCGCCAGCGCTTTGCACTCCGCAACCAGACTTTCTTCCGGCCAGCAGGCCTGCGGTGCGACCAGGCGCAGATCTAGCCCGGTTAACGCGGCGGCTTCCAGCATGGAATTGCCCATATTGTTGCGGGCATCACCGGTGTAGACCAGCGTCATCTCATTAAACGCTTTACCCGGCAGGTGTTCCTGCATAGTTAACAGATCCGCCAGCAGTTGAGTGGGGTGAAACTCGTTGGTTAATCCGTTCCACACCGGAACTCCGGCATATTCCGCCAGCGTCTCGACAATCTCCTGACCGTGACCCCGATACTGAATACCGTCGTACATGCGGCCGAGCACGCGGGCGGTGTCTTTGATCGACTCTTTATGGCCAATCTGGCTGCCGCTTGGCCCGAGATACGTCACGCGCGCGCCCTGATCGTATGCGGCAACTTCGAAAGAGCAACGGGTACGGGTTGAGTCTTTTTCGAAGATGAGCGCGATGTTTTTACCGGTGAGCTTAGCGACTTCAGTGCCGTTTTTCTTATCTGCCTTCAGCTGTGCGGCGAGCTGGAGCAGTGACGTGAGTTCAGCAGAGGTGAAATCAAGCAGTTTCAAAAAATGTTTCTGATAAAACGCAGACATGGTTCCCTCACATGGCTTAGGCCATTTATTGAATTAAAATTCAATTTATATGGATGTTTATTCATTTGCAACCTTGTTTAACAAATCTTTCCTGGAAAGGTGGAGGCAATGACAGCGGTATGTGACAATAAGAGTATCGGCAGGACATTATGAGGAACGAGCCATGGCAAACCCGGAACTACTGGAAGAACAGCGTGAAGAAACGCGCTTGATTATTGAAGAGCTACTCGAAGATGGCAGCGATCCAGATGCGCTGTACACCATCGAGCATCACCTTTCCGCGGATGACTTCGAAACCCTGGAAAAAGCGGCAGTAGAAGCCTTCAAGCTGGGTTATGAAGTGACCGAGCCGGAAGAGCTGGAAGTGGAAGAAGGCGACACGGTTATTTGCTGTGACATTCTGAGCGAATGTGCACTGAATGCGGAGTTGATTGATGCTCAGGTTGAGCAACTGATGAACCTGGCTGAAAAATATGATGTGGAATACGACGGTTGGGGTACCTATTTTGAAGACCCGAACGGCGAAGAAGGTGAAGACGGCGACGATGAAGACCTCGTCGACGAAGATGATGACGGCGTGCGTCACTAAGTCATCTACTGACCTGCGGTAGCATCGGCTGCCGCAGGCCAAGGATAACGTATGGATTACCTGCAAATACTTTCCCCGATCTACAACTTCCTGCACTGTAAAACGCCCCAGGCCTGGCTTGATAAAGCGCGAGACCCAGCGAATCTGCCTCTGTTATTGACCGATCACCTCGTCTGTGAGCTGAAAGCGGCGCAAACGGCGATGCTGCTGGTGCGTAAGTATGTCGCGGATAAACAGGGATCGCAGGCGCTGCTGGACTGGCTGAAGCCCTATGAAGCGTTTGCTTTCAGAGAAGGGGATGAGCCGGATTTTATCGCGCTGAATAAACAGATAAGCAAAAGCGTGATGCCGCAAACCGACGACCCGTGGGGACGCAAGCTTATCGACAGCATGGTTTTGCTGATCAAAGAAGAGCTGCATCATTTCTGGCAGGTGCGTGAGGCGATGATGAGCCGCAACATTCCCTATATCAAGATTACCGCCAGCCGTTACGCCAAAGGCATGCTCAAAGAGGTACGCACCCATGAGCCTTTAACGCTAATCGATAAACTGATTTGCGGGGCTTACATTGAGGCGCGTTCCTGCGAACGGTTCGCCGCGCTGGCGCCGTATCTGGATGATGATCTGCAGGCGTTTTATCTGTCGCTATTGCGATCCGAGGCCCGACACTATCAGGATTACCTGGCGCTGGCGCAGCAGGTTTCAGCCGATGATATCAGTAGCCGGGTGCGGTTTTTTGGCGAAGTAGAAGCCGCGTTGATCACCTCTCCTGACGATGAATTCCGCTTCCACAGCGGTGTGCCAGCTTAATTCCTTTCTTTGACGCGCGGTGCTCATCGCCGCGCGGTTTAATCCTTCCTGTTTCTGTTAGCAAAATCTGGTGGCTGGAAATCGCTCGCTGCTGCCGTAATAATCAAAACACACGAAGGGGAAATATATCCCCGTAACAGAGATGATTTGGCATAAGGATGGTTAATGAACTGGGCACACGTTTTGTTGGCAGGTTATATCGGGGCGGTGATTGCTATCGTCGTCGGCATGTTTCGCAAAAAAGGCTGGCTGGGCAAGATCTCCGGCGCGGTGGTTTTTGTGCTGGCGATTATCGCGTGGAATCTGTTTGATGTGCACTACCTGATCCCACGCGAAAGCCCGGATTATGGTCTGACCGAAGAGCAGCAGTTTGAAAAGGCGATGCTCTCCAATCCGGCGTTTCAGGTGATTAAGGAGCAGGAACCTGAGCTGACACAAAAAATTATCAGCCAGGCAGCGCAGATGAAGAAAGCAGGGAGTAGCGAACAGCAGGTTATCGACGCGATACAGCCGCAAATTCTTCAGTTGCAAATGGCAAGATTGCAGCAGGCGCCAGATGCCAATGTCATTGAATATATGAAAATTAACCTTGAGCAGATCGCTGCTGTGGCCAAAATCGGTGATGACGAATGCTTCCGCTTTCTGTTTCCGGCAGTGAAAGGGGGGATTAACCCGGCACGTCTGGTTCCGCATGAGATCATGAACCGTCGTATGGCGAGTGATATGAGTATGATGCGTGCTGCCTATGGTCCGAACAAACATACGGTCGCGGCAGAAGAGAAACAGCTGGCGTTGCAGGATCTGCAAGCAATAAGCCCTGGGTTAGTACAGCGCTATGGGCCGGATATTCAGATCATGGCCGATCCGACTAAAGCGATCGGCAAAGAGAAGATTGCCTGTGAGATAGTGCAGGATCTCTGGTCACAGGTGCTGAAACTGCCAACCGCCCGCGCGGCTGGCGTTATTAGACTGATGCTCTCAGCCGAGATGCAGTAACGTGGCTAAAGCCTCTCGGCGTAAGGTCAGAGGGGCTTTAACATCCGCACTTCACAATCCACGTGCCCGGTACAGCCCAGCGCTTCGCTGATATGCTCAAAGCCTAAATGTTCATACAGGCGGATTGCCTCGGTCAGAAACGCTGTGGTCTCCAGATAGCACTGTTTAAAACCCTGCTCGCGGGCATGTTCGAGCGCCATCAGCGCCAGTTTTTTCGCCAGCCCCTGACCGCGCGCGCTCGACAGGAAGTACATCTTTTGCAGCTCACAAATGCCTGGTTCACTACATCCTAACGGCGCAACGCCACCGCCGCCCACGACTTCACCGTTTTGCTCAACCACCCAGTAGGCCGCGCCCGGCTGGCTGTAAACCTGGAACAGTTCGTCCAGATTAGGGTCGGCAACGGTATACCCCTTATCGGCGGTAAGCCCGTATTCAGCGGAAACTTTGCGGATAACACGGGCAATGGCGGCGTTATCATCGGCAGAAATTCGGCGCAGCGTTGCCGCGACGGAGGTAATGGCACTCATAGCGAACTCATGACATAAAAGTGAGACATATGCAGTTAATACCACTGCGGCGAGGGGAAGCGCAAGCGAGGATAATTCAATAAAAAGCCTCTGAGCCTATGCGTCAGAGGCTTTATCGTCTGTGGTATCGGATGCGCTACGCTTATCCTACCTACGATGACGGTGCCCGTTTGCCGGATAAGCGCAGCGCTATCCGGCATAGGCAATTACAGCGCGGCGATGACCGCCTGCTGTTCAATCAGCTTCGCTTTGGCTTCTGCGTAACCATCCAGCTTCTCACGCTCTTTGGCGATAACTGCTTCCGGTGCGCGGGCAACGAAACCTTCGTTGGAAAGTTTGCCTTCGATACGGGCAATCTCGCCTTCGATTTTCGCCACTTCTTTCGCCAGACGTGCCAGCTCATCTTCTTTGTTGATGAGGCCAGCCATCGGGATCAGCAGTTCGGCACCGTCGATGATTTTGGTCACGGAGACCGGGCCTTTGTCATCGGCTGGCAGCACGGTAATGCTTTCCAGACGTGCCAGGTTCAGCAGGAAGCTACGGTTGTCGTTCACACGACGCATTGCGTCAGCGCTGCAACCACGCAGCAGCAGCTCCAGCGGTTTGCCCGGGGCGATGTTCATTTCCGCACGGATGTTACGTACGGCAACGATCGCCTGCTTCAGCCATTCGGTATCGGCCAGCGCGGCTTCATCAACCTGTGCGGCGTTATATTCCGGGAACGGCTGCAGCATGATGGTATCTGCAGTGTTGCCACAAATCACTTTCACGCGCTGCCAGATGGTCTCGGTGATGAACGGAATGATCGGGTGCGCCAGGCGCAGCAGACCTTCCAGCACGGTAACCAGCGTATTGCGGGTGCCGCGCAGTTCAGACTCGGAACCGCCGTTCATGACCGGCTTGGTCAGTTCCAGATACCAGTCACAGAACTGGTTCCAGGTGAACTCGTACAGAATGCCCGCGGCGATATCGAAGCGGAAGTTATCCAGCGCTTCGCGGTACGCTTTGATGGTCTGGTTGAATTCAGCCAGGATCCAGCGATCCGCCAGCGACAGGGTCATTTCGCCGCCGTTGAAGCCGCAATCCTGATCTTCGGTGTTCATCAGCACGAAGCGGCTGGCGTTCCACAGCTTGTTACAGAAGTTACGGTAACCTTCCAGACGCTTCATGTCCCAGTTGATATCGCGACCGGTAGAGGCCAGCGCTGCCAGGGTGAAACGCAGGGCGTCGGTGCCGTGCGGCTCGATGCCGTCCGGGAACTGCTTCTCGGTACGCTTGGCAATTTTCTCAGCCAACTGCGGCTGCATCATGTTGCCGGTACGTTTCTCCAGCAGTTCTGCCAGAGAGATACCGTCGACCATATCCAGTGGGTCAATCACGTTGCCCTTGGATTTGGACATCTTCTGGCCTTCGTCGTCACGGATAAGACCGGTCATGTAGACGGTCTTGAACGGAACCTGCGGCTTGCCGTTTTCATCTTTGATGAAGTGCATGGTCATCATGATCATGCGGGCAATCCAGAAGAAGATAATGTCGAAGCCGGAAACCATCACGCTGGTTGGGTGGAACTGACGCAGTGCGTCGGTATTTTCCGGCCAGCCCAGCGTAGAGAAGGTCCACAGTGCAGAAGAGAACCAGGTATCGAGAACGTCTTCGTCCTGACGCAGCGCAACGTCGGCGCCGAGGTTGTTTTCCTGACGCACTTCGTCTTCGGTACGGCCAACGTAGACATTGCCGTCGTTGTCATACCATGCCGGGATACGGTGACCCCACCACAGCTGACGGGAAATACACCAGTCCTGAATATCACGCATCCAGGAGAAGTACATGTTTTCGTACTGCTTCGGTACGAACTGGATGTCGCCGTTCTCAACCGCTTCAACCGCCGGTTTTGCCAGCACGTCGGCACGGACGTACCACTGGTCGGTCAGCATCGGTTCGATAACCACGCCGCCACGGTCGCCGTAAGGTACGGTCAGGTCGTGCGGTTTAATTTCTTCCAGCAGGCCCAGCGCATCAACGGCGGCAACCACCGCTTTACGCGCAGCAAAACGTTCCAGCTTCTGGAACTCAGCCGGGATTTCATTGGAGTAAACGTCGGACTCTTCGCCTTTGGTGTCGTACACTTCCGCAGTTTCGCGGATGTCGCCGTCAAAGGTCAGAATGTTGATCATCGGCAGGCCGTGACGTTTCCCGACTTCGTAGTCGTTAAAGTCGTGCGCCGGGGTGATCTTCACGCAGCCGGTGCCTTTTTCCATGTCGGCGTGTTCATCACCGACGATCGGAATGCGGCGGTTAACCAGCGGCAGAACAACGAATTTGCCAATCAGATCTTTATAACGCGGATCTTCCGGGTTCACAGCTACGCCGGTATCACCCAGTACGGTTTCCGGACGGGTGGTGGCGACGACCAGGTAATCTTTACCGTCTGCGGTTTTCGCGCCGTCGGCCAGCGGATAGCGGATGTGCCACATGGAGCCTTTAGACTCGCGGTTTTCCACTTCCAGATCAGAAATAGCGGTGCGCAGTTTCGGGTCCCAGTTGACCAGACGCTTGCCACGGTAGATCAGATCTTCTTTGTACAGGCGAACAAAGACTTCTTTCACGGCATTGGAAAGACCTTCGTCCATAGTGAAGCGCTCGCGCTCCCAGTCAACGGAGTTGCCGAGACGGCGCATCTGACGGGTAATGGTGCCGCCGGATTCCGCTTTCCACTGCCAGATTTTGTCGATAAACGCTTCGCGACCGTAGTCGTGACGGGTTTTACCTTCTTCAGCGGCAATCTTACGCTCAACCACCATCTGGGTAGCGATACCCGCGTGGTCGGTACCGGCCTGCCACAGGGTGTTTTTACCCTGCATGCGCTGGTAGCGAATCATGGTATCCATGATGGTTTGCTGGAAAGCATGACCCATATGCAAACTGCCGGTGACGTTCGGCGGCGGGATCATGATGCAGAAGGACTCTTTGCTTTCATCGCCGTTAGGTTTGAAATAGCCCTGCTTTTCCCAGTGCTCGTAAAGCGGCTGTTCGATATCTTGTGGGTTGTATGTCTTTTCCATTATTTCCAGGTTGCCGTATTCAGGTTAAAACCAGCCACGCGGTAAGCTTTGTAGCGATCGCGTGCCGATTGTTTCAAAGAATCTTCGTAAGGAACGAAGTCTATCACTTCTGTGAAAGCGGTGGCAAAATCTGCAAAGCCAACGCGCAAACTGATGAGCAGGTCGCGCGGGCTGCTATTGCGTTTCTCCGGCCAGGCAATCTCTACCGGCGCGCCGCCTCTGGGGCCTTCTCCCGCCAGATTATGCGGAACAAAACTTTCTGCCGGTCTCGCCCACAGAGCTTCATCCAGTCGAAGAGCCTGCTTTTCGTTTTCACAGGCGATCAGCACGCGCTTGCCAGCACGCCAACGTTCTGCGGCAATTTCACACACCAGTTGTTCAACGGCGCTTAAGCCATCGACGGTGTTGTCATTGTCCAGAATATAGAACGTTGCGTTTCTCATGATATGGGGCTTCTTGTTGTGGATTTAAATGCAAAGCCGGGTGGCGCTACGCTTACCCGGCCTACGGTTGAGTAACGTTGTCGGCCGGGTAAGGCGAAGCCGCCACCCGGCGTTTTACATCACTCTTCGCCGTTAAAACCGGCACGATTGAGCAGGAACTGCGACAGCAGCGCCACTGGACGACCGGTTGCGCCTTTGGCTTTCCCTGAACGCCATGCGGTACCGGCGATATCCAGGTGCGCCCAGTTGTACTTACGGGTAAAGCGTGACAGGAAGCAGCCCGCGGTAATGGCACCGCCAGGACGTCCGCCGATGTTCGCCATATCCGCAAAGTTGGACTCTAACTGCTCCTGGTATTCATCACCCAACGGCAAACGCCATGCGCGGTCACCAGCCTGCTCGGACGCACCGATCAGCTCATGCGCCAGCGGGTTGTGGTTCGACATCAGGCCGGTGATGTGATGGCCCAGCGCAATCACGCACGCGCCGGTCAGGGTCGCGACGTCAATCACCGCTTCTGGCTCAAAGCGCTCGACGTAGGTTAACACGTCGCACAGCACCAGACGGCCTTCGGCATCCGTATTAAGCACTTCAACGGTCTGTCCAGACATGGTGGTCAGCACGTCGCCTGGGCGATACGCGCGGCCACCCGGCATGTTTTCACAGCCCGCCAGCACGCCGACAACGTTGATGGGGAGCTGAAGCTCGGCCACCATGCGCATCACGCCGTATACCGCTGCCGCGCCGCACATGTCGTATTTCATCTCATCCATGCCTTCGGCTGGTTTGATGGAGATACCGCCGGAGTCAAAGGTTAACCCTTTACCGACCAGCACGATCGGACGCGCGTCTTCGGACGGATTGCCTTTGTACTCGATGACCGACATCAGCGACTCATTTTGCGAGCCGTGACCGACGGCCAGATAAGAGTGCATGCCCAGCTCTTTCATCTGCTGCTCGCCGATCACGCGGGTCACAACATTTTTGCTGTAGCTGTCTGCCAGCTGGCGCGCCTGAGAGGCCAGGTAGGCGGCGTTACAGATGTTCGGCGGCATGTTGCCAAGATCTTTTGCCGCTTTAATGCCGGCGGCGATCGCCAGACCGTGTTGGATCGCACGCTCACCGCTGGTCAGTTCGCGGCGGGTCGGCACATTGAAGACCATTTTACGCAGCGGGCGACGTGGCTCGCTTTTGTTGGTCTTCAGTTGATCAAAGCTGTACAGCGTTTCCTGTGCCGTCTCAACGGCCTGGCGCACTTTCCAGTAGTTATTGCGCCCTTTGACGTGCAGCTCAGTCAGAAAGCAGACGGCTTCCATTGAGCCTGTATCATTCAGGGTATTGATGGTTTTCTGAATGACCTGCTTGTACTGGCGCTCATCAAGTTCGCGCTCTTTGCCACATCCAATGAGGAGAATTCGCTCAGACAGAACGTTAGGAACATGGTGCAGCAACAGGGTTTGACCCGGTTTGCCTTCCAGTTCGCCGCGACGCAGCAGTGCGCTGATGTACCCGTCGCTGATCTTGTCGAGCTGCTCTGCAATCGGAGAGAGGCGGCGTGGTTCAAAGACACCCACGACGATGCACGCACTCCGCTGTTTCTCCGGGCTACCGCTTTTTACACTGAACTCCATGCACTACGCTCCTGAATCTTAAAGACAACGGCGGTGGCTACGGATAGAATTGCAAGCTTTCGTAACTCATACCCGCTGTTGCGGTGACTTCGTGTTAATCTTAACGTTATTACGGCATTGGCACGTCAGAACAATTTCTGAGAGGTGGATCCGTTGAGTATAATGATCTTAGCGACGATTTCGACGACTCAAGAGAATAAATGACGTTTAAGCCATGAAACAAGCTAAATTCCGGCAAAAGACGGGTTTTTACGGGCGTATTTAAAGTGATAATCATAAGATATCTGGTTCGGGAAACGCTCAAAAGCCAACTTGCGATCCTATTCATCCTGCTTTTGATCTTCTTTTGTCAAAAGTTGGTCAGGATCCTTGGTGCGGCTGTTGACGGTGATATCCCGGCAAATCTGGTGCTCTCGCTGCTGGGGCTGGGCGTGCCAGAAATGGCGCAACTTATCTTGCCCTTAAGCCTGTTCCTCGGGCTGTTGATGACGCTGGGCAAACTGTATACCGAAAGCGAAATTACGGTCATGCACGCCTGCGGGCTGAGCAAGGCAGTGCTGGTGAAAGCTGCGATGGTGCTGGCGCTGTTTACCAGTATTATTGCGGCGGTCAACGTGATGTGGGCTGGACCGTGGTCCTCCAGACATCAGGACGAAGTCCTGGCGGAGGCGAAAGCGAACCCCGGTATGGCGGCGCTTGCTCAGGGGCAATTCCAGCAGGCGACCAACGGCAGTTCGGTGCTGTTTATCGAAAGCGTTGACGGCAGCAACTTCAAAGACGTGTTCCTCGCGCAAATCCGCCCGAAAGGCAACGCTCGTCCTTCGGTCGTCGTAGCCGATTCCGGACATCTTACCCAGATGCGTGATGGCTCTCAGGTCGTGACGCTGAACCAGGGGACGCGCTTTGAAGGTACCGCGCTGCTGCGCGATTTCCGCATTACCGACTTCCAGGATTATCAGGCGATTATCGGTCATCAGGCCGTGGCGCTGGATCCAAACGATACCGACCAGATGAACATGCGTACGCTGTGGACGACCGACACCGATCGTGCCCGCGCGGAGCTGACCTGGCGTATCACGTTAGTTTTCACCGTATTTATGATGGCGCTGATGGTCGTACCGCTGAGCGTGGTGAACCCGCGTCAGGGTCGCGTGCTGTCGATGCTGCCAGCAATGCTGCTCTATTTGCTGTTCTTCCTGGTTCAAACGTCGCTGAAGTCGAACGGTGGTAAAGGTAAGCTGGATCCAGTGTTCTGGATGTGGACGGTTAACCTGGCGTATCTGGCGCTGGCGATTGTGCTTAACCTCTGGGATACGGTGCCGATGCGCCGCTTGCGTGCCCGTTTTATGCGTAAAGGAGCGGTATAATGCAGCCTTTTGGTGTACTTGACCGCTATATCGGTAAAACCATTTTCACCACCATCATGATGACGCTGTTCATGCTGGTGTCGCTCTCTGGGATCATCAAGTTCGTTGACCAGCTGAAAAAAGCCGGGCAGGGGAGCTACGATGCGATGGGCGCCGGGCTGTATACCCTGCTCAGCGCGCCGAAAGATATCCAGATCTTCTTCCCGATGGCGGCGCTGCTGGGGGCATTGCTGGGATTGGGCATGCTGGCCCAGCGTAGTGAACTGGTGGTGATGCAGGCTTCTGGCTTTACCCGTATGCAGGTGGCGTTGTCGGTGATGAAAACCGCGATTCCGCTGGTGCTGCTGACGATGGCTATCGGCGAATGGGTCGCGCCACAAGGCGAACAGATGGCGCGTAACTACCGTGCGCAGCAGATGTACGGCGGCTCGCTGCTCTCTACTCAGCAGGGTTTGTGGGCGAAAGACGGTGACAGCTTTGTCTACATCGAGCGAGTGAAAGGCGAGGCCGAGCTGGGCGGGATTAGCATCTACTCGTTTAACGACAAGCGCCGTCTGCAGTCCGTTCGCTATGCCGCAAGCGCGACATTTGACCCGGAGCAGAAGGTCTGGCGTTTGTCGCAGGTGGATGAATCCAACCTGACCGATCCGAAGCAAATCACCGGCTCGCAAACGGTGAGCGGCACCTGGAAAACCAACCTGACACCCGACAAGCTCGGCGTCGTGGCGTTGGATCCTGACGCGCTATCGATTAGCGGTCTGCATAACTACGTGAAGTACCTGAAGTCGAGCGGCCAGGATGCCGGACGCTACCAGCTCAATATGTGGAGCAAAGTCTTCCAGCCGCTGTCTGTAGCGGTCATGATGCTGATGGCGCTGTCATTTATCTTTGGTCCGCTGCGTAGCGTCCCGATGGGCGTGCGCGTGGTGACAGGGATTAGCTTTGGCTTTGTGTTCTATGTGCTGGACCAAATCTTTGGCCCGCTGACGCTGGTGTACGGCATTCCGCCGATTATCGGTGCGCTGCTGCCAAGCGCCAGCTTCTTCCTGATAAGCCTGTGGCTGATGCTACGTAAGTCGTAATCACAGTAATCGTAGGCCTGATGGCGTTGTGCTTTTCAGGCCTACTCCGGACCCGTAGGCCGGATAGGGCGTTTACGCCGCCATCCGGCAACGTAACACGGGGCTAGCGTTTTCTCCCGCCCATCAAACTCCCCAACATGCCGCGGATTATCTGATTGGTAACCTGTCGCGCCGCGCTTTTCGCCACGCTCTGCACTACGCCATCGCGCTTACCGCCGCGCGGTCCGGTGCTGCCAAACAGAATATCCTTCAACCCACCGAGAATACCGCCATCCACATCGACAGCTTTACCGTTGGCGGGAGGTGTATTTTGCTGCTCGGTACTGGCCTGCACGCCTTGCTGTAAACGTTCATAGGCGGACTCGCGGTCGATATCTTCTTCATATTTGCCGTACAGCGAAGAGTGATTAATCAGCCCGTTGCGCTCGTCGTCCGTCACCGGTCCCATCCGTGAGCATGGCGCAATCACCATCGCCCGTTCAACCACAGAAGGGCTGCCTTTGGCGTCCAGAAACGACACCAGCGCCTCACCGGTTCCCAGCTCCTGAATGGCTTTTTCGGTATCAAATGCCGGGTTGGCGCGCATGGTTTGCGCCGCGCTTTTCACCGCTTTCTGGTCTTTCGGGGTGAACGCGCGCAGGGCGTGCTGCACGCGGTTCCCCAACTGACCAAGCACGTTGTCCGGAATATCCGACGGGTTTTGCGAGACGAACCACACGCCGACCCCTTTCGAGCGGATCAGGCGGATCACCTGCTCGATTTTATCCAGCAGCACCTGCGGAGCATCGTTGAACAGCAGGTGCGCTTCATCGAAGAAGAACACCAGTTTTGGCTTCTCCAGATCGCCTGCTTCCGGCAATTGTTCGTACAGTTCGGAGAGCATCCACAGCAGGCTGGCAGCGTACAGTTTGGGCATCTGGTAGAGCTTCTCGGCGCTGAGGATGTTGATCATCCCTTTGCCGCTGGCGTCGGTACGCATCCAGTCTTTGATGTCCAGCATCGGTTCGCCAAAGAAGTGTGCCGCGCCCTGTTGATCCAGCGACAGCAGCCCGCGCTGGATAGCCCCGACCGAGGCGCTACTGATATTGCCGTACTGATTCTGGAAGGATTTAGCGTTATCGCCAATGTATTGGGTGATAGCCCGCAGGTCTTTGAAATCGAGCAGCAACAGACCCTGGTCATCGGCAATACGGAAGATAATATCCAGCACGCCGGACTGCACGTCGTTGAGGTTCAGCAGACGGGCCAGCAGCAGCGGTCCGAGGTCAGATACCGTGGCCCGCACGGGGTGACCTTTTTCGCCGAAAATATCCCACACCGTGACCGGATTAGCATGCGGTTGCCAGTCGGTAATGCCGATATTTTTCAGGCGGGCGAGCAGCTTTTCAGAGGCTTGTCCTTCCTCGGCTACACCGGTTAAGTCACCTTTCACATCGGCCATAAATACCGGCACGCCAATCTCGGACAACGATTCGGCCAGTTTCTGTAGCGTGACGGTTTTACCGGTCCCGGTCGCGCCGGTAATCAGCCCGTGGCGGTTGGCCATACCTGGCAGTAAAAACAATTCGGTGTCCGGTGTGCGGGCAATTAGCAGGGGTGCGCTCATTGAGATTTCCTCCATTTATCCTGCCTGGAGTATAGGCAACCGTGACGCACTCTTCACCGCTAAATTGCAGAGATTGTGAGGAGAATTTAACCTGTCTGGAATAGCGGGGAGAATAGCCGGGAAGCTTACGCCACCCGGCAAAGACGATCAGAAGTCGGCTTTAAGCACTACGCGGTAGCGGGCTTTGCCGTCACGCACGTGCTGGATAGCTTCGTTAATTTGCGACATCGGGTACAGTTCGGTGGTGGGCGACACCTTGCTGCGCCCGGCAAACTTCATCAGCTTGCGCAGTTCGAACGGCGTACCGGTCGCCGAACCAGAGATACTGCGATCGCCGGCAATTAAGGTGAACGCCGGAACCGGCAGCGGCTTCAGCACCGCGCCGACGGTATGGAAGTTACCGCCGTAGGCCAGCGCTTCAAAATAGGGCTGCCAGTCGAGATCGACGTTAACCGTGTTAATAATGAGATCGAACTGGCCCGCCAGCGCTTTTAGCGCATCCGGATCGCGGCTGTTGACCACTTTATCCGCCCCCATTGCCAGCACTTCCTGCTCTTTCGCCGGATTGGAGCTGAACGCGGTCACTTCGCAACCCATCGCATGTAACAGCTTAATGGCGATATGCCCCAGGCCGCCGATGCCGATCACCCCGACGCGGCTGGTGGCGGTGATATGGTGCATCAGCAGCGGTTTGAACACCGTGATGCCGCCGCACAGTAAGGGGCCAGCGGCTGCCAGATCGATACTGTCCGGCAGCGGGATCACCCACTGCCAGTCGGCCCGCAGCTTCTCGGCAAAGCCGCCGCGATTAAGAATTGTGGGAACAGACCCTTCCAGACAGTTAATCTGATTACCGCTGATACAGGCGTCGCAATGCCCGCAGCTGCGCGCCGTCCAGCCAACGCCGACGCGCTGACCAACTTTCAGGCCCTTATCCTGCGCCGCGCTGCCGAGCGCCGCCACGCGACCAATCACCTCATGCCCGGCAACCAGCGGATACTGAGAGAATCCCCATTCGTTGTCGATCATCGACAAATCGGAATGGCAGATACCGCAGTAATCGACCTGGACTTCTACATCCTCCGGCTTAAGCTCGCCAGCATCATATTCATAGAGTTCGAGTTCGCTGCCCGCCGCTTTTGCAGCGTAGCTTTTTATCATCGACATCGTGTTTCCCTCAGTGTGGTGTTGAACTGGAAGTGTAGAGCATGGGGAAACGGGACGCTTCGCAGAAGGGGGGATTAAGGCGGTTATTGCGTGGGCTAAACCGTGATGTTGATTGCAGGTACAAAAGGTAATGCTGAAATTTTCAACACTTAGCGAGCCAGACACACGCTGGCGCTTGCATGGTGGCGCATGACAGGTATAATCCACAACGTTTTCCGCATCCCTTCCGTGCCGGAGTGGCGAAATCGGTAGACGCAGTTGATTCAAAATCAACCGTAGAAATACGTGCCGGTTCGAGTCCGGCCTTCGGCACCATTAGTACTTCCAAGACCATCCTAGAAAGTCCGATTATCCCTTTAAAATCAATGCTTGCAGCGATCTTTACGTCCTGAGCCGTCCGAGGTTGTCCGTTGAAATCCGGATGTCATTGGGGGCATAATTGGGGGCATCTTAACTTCGATTAGAAATGTGCCCCCAAATGAAGCTCAACGCCAGACAAGTCGAGACCGCAAAGCCAAAAGACAAAACCTACAAAATGGCCGATGGCGGCGGTTTATATCTTGAGGTTTCTGCAAAGGGTTCTAAATACTGGCGCATGAAATACAGACGCCCCTCTGACAAAAAAGAGGATCGCCTCGCTTTTGGTGTTTGGCCTACCGTGACGCTTGCTCAGGCAAGGGCAAAGCGCGATGAAGCTAAAAAGCTGTTAGTGCAGGGCATCGACCCAAAAGCCGAACAGAAAGAAGCTCAGGCCGAGAACTCGGGGGCATACACTTTCGAAACTATCTCTCGTGAATGGCACGCCAGTAACAAGCGCTGGAGTGAAGACCATCGATCGCGCGTTCTTCGCTATCTTGAGCTTTATATCTTCCCTCATATCGGTTCGTCCGACATTCGCCAGCTCAAAACCAGCCACCTGTTAGCCCCGATTAAAAAAGTTGATGCCAGTGGTAAACACGACGTTGCTCAGCGCCTGCAACAGCGCGTCACGGCCATAATGCGTTACGCCGTACAGAACGATTACATCGACTCAAATCCAGCCAGTGATATGGCCGGTGCGCTATCGACAACCAAAGCGCGACATTACCCCGCTTTACCCTCCAGCCAGTTCCCTGAGTTTCTTGCTCGTCTTGCTGCATATCGTGGCCGTGTAATGACACGGATCGCGGTCGAGCTTTCCTTACTTACTTTTGTTCGTTCTAGTGAGTTACGTTTCGCGCGTTGGGATGAATTCGACCTCGATAAATCTCTCTGGCGTGTACCTGCAAAACGAGAAGAAATTAAGGGTGTGCGTTATTCGTATCGTGGCATGAAGATGAAAGAGGAGCATATCGTTCCGCTTAGTCGTCAGGCGATGATTTTGTTAGGACAACTTAAACAAATCAGTGGTGAGAAAGAGCTGCTTTTTCCGGGTGATCACGACGCAACTAAGGTCATGAGTGAGAACACAGTAAACAGTGCGCTGCGTACTATGGGATATGACACGAAAACTGAGGTCTGCGGGCATGGGTTTAGAACGATGGCGCGTGGGGCGTTGGGTGAGTCGGGGCTGTGGAGCGATGATGCGATTGAACGTCAGTTGAGCCATACAGAGCGTAATAATGTACGTGCGGCTTATATTCATACATCTGAGCATTTGGATGAACGGCAACTGATGGTTCAGTGGTGGGCTGATTACTTGGATGGAGTTAAGGAGGAATATATTCCTCCTTATGAATTCGCAAAATGTTGATTTTTATTTGTCAGCGATTTTCATTAACGATGAGATGTTAATTTGTAATATTTATTGCAATGTCACCTCTTTTACCATGACTTATCTGGAACTTTACCGGTTGACCAACTGTCAACTTATCATTTGTTTTATTTTCATTAAGTCTGAAATAGTATTCATTACCTTTCTCATCAACTACAAATCCAAAAAATCCTCTAGGAGAAACTTTCTTTACTTTTCCATTAATGGTGGCGGAAGCTTTTATTACTATGGACTGGTGCGCCAGAGGAGTCTGAGGAGTCTGAGGAGTCTGAGGAACCTTAGGAGTCTGAGGAACCTTAGGAGTCTGAGAAACCTTAGGAGCCTGAGGAGCCTGAGGAGCCTGAGGAACCTGAGGAACCTGAGAAGATTTACTAGGGAAAGAGATTGAATAGCGTGGATACTTTTTAAATGGTATTTTTTCTTTACGGCTGATTTTTTTAGCTAATTCACGATCGACTTTATTTTCTAATATTTTTAAACGCCAAAGCTTTTCAACTAACCTTCTATAATGTTCGGTGTCTACTATCCCCACAGCATCCCATATATTCTGGGCAGAGAATATAGCCTCATCCATACCTAAAAGGATGACTGCTTTCATATCCTTATCCAAGTTAAATCTATCAAACTGCTCTAAGAAAAAAGCTTCCTTATTCGAGTATATGGGTTTGTTAAATAACGTTATGCTAAAACTATCCTGGCTTCCTCTAAGTTCTGGTGGCGTAAGTTCATTCTCTTGCATCAGTTGATATATTCTTCGCATTCCTTCGCCCAATTCCCTCATATACCCTAATTCCCTTAAGACTCTTGCTATATATGTATTTCTTGATTGGTGCGCTCCCGTTTGATTAATTATATCCTTAATTCTGATGGTCGAAAGTAATGCTCCCGGGCTTTTGAATTCCAATCTGTCATTGAATATATATACTTCGACACCTTTACCCTCTTGAGAATAATCTCTGTGAGCTATTGCATTCAGCAACGCCTCTCGGCAGGCTAACTCTGGATAAATAGTTTTCTGTTCAAATCGAGCCGATTTATCAATTTTTGTTTGTACTAAATGTGGTCTCAATGCCTCCCATGACTTATCAACAAGATTTAGAATATTCCCGCCAATTGCCTCATCCATTACAACATTGTAATTTTTTCCTGTTAAGAGTTCCGTCCCATCTACTCTAATAATTCTGACCTGTAATCTAGGGTGCCATCGAATATATTCTTTAGAAAATAAAAGCAAAGAAGCTCTTCTCAAGTTGAGTTTACTAGTTCCAAACTCTGCTAAATTCAAATATTGAAGGCATTTCTCAGGGGACATTCCTTTCAAAATAACATCAGATACTGTTCGGATAAGCTCAATATCTAAGTCATCGACCTTGGCTGCATCAATAAACTGCCTGTCATACTCTCTGGATAATTTGTCTTGTCGATCAAATTTTATATTTTCATGAGGTACTGGAACTGACTCTAAATCCTTTCTTTGTAAGCATCTTCCATCTGATGTTATATGTATGACCTCAGTGCTCTTTTCAACTGAAAAATAAATTACTCTTCTGTTTTCTATCGTTATTAGTTTTTTTCTGACAGAGTTTAAAGGAGTGTCAGTGTGTACTCTAACTCTTGGTGCATCCAGGAGAGTGTTTATTTCAGTGTCATTGAAGGCATCTATTCCAGTGATTTCTCCGTTATCTTCGACACCTATAAGCAGCTCGCCGCCATCAGCATTTGCAAATGCAACAAGAGTTTGTGCGATGTTGGTCGAAATATCTTTGGTGGGCCTTTTTTCTTTTTTGTCTGGTGGCCCCTGAAGTGCGCTTTTGAACTCCCTAAAATGACTTTCTCCCAAAGTTACTGCCGTTAATGCTCTTTCCTCGATACCAATGAGACTCATTTGAACTCCATTAGAGATTCTAAATCTTCTAGTTAGAAATGAATATTTCGCTTCTTTTAGTGATTACGAATGTAATCTTTCGTTTGTACTTTCTCAGAAAATCATATAGCTAGATGACTTCAAAAGCAAAGTGATCGAGACGAGGTCTGCAGCGTCTGTCGTTTCATCATCGGCATGATGGAAACGCAACCGACATTATCATTAGCCATTCAGATTTATGAAAAAAATGAAAATAAATATCAGCCCAAGCGCGCAATGCTCTCCCCGCCACGCCTGCCCGCTTCGTGGGGAGCTTTTAATGCAGGTACGTGAAGGGGCTCAGGCCGCGCCAGTACTGGTGCGGCGGGGTGTGGAAAATTCAGGTTTTTGCATGCAAAGCCATGCAGCGTAGGCATGCATGGCTATTTTTATTAAAAAGACGGGTATTTTCGGGGCGTTTTATGCGGATTTTTTGCGGGTCTGCGTGGCCTGTCGGCGCATGAAAATCTGACTCTGTTCAGGCGTATATTTTGCCCGGTTGTCGTCTCTCGATGCTCTGTCAGGCCGGAAACCGATGGTTGTCAGAATGTCGCGATCTTCCTCTGCGTAATCAATATTTCCTCCGCGGGTTACATGAACGGACAGCGCTTCGCGAACACTGGCGGCCGCCCGGTCGAGCGCCCGTTCTCTGACGATGTCAGGTTGTTCGCTGAGATGCAGTAATTCCGGTGCCAGTGCAGCGGCCAGCGCGTCGCCGCTTACCTGCATAAAAGCGTGGAGCTGACGCCGGATACTGATACGCTGCACGGCCTCATGTGACCGGATGTACTGCCCGGCCGACTGATTTACCGCCCATTTTTTCAGGTCAATATCATCCCGCAGCGCCTGTGCTGCCTCCGGTTCATAACGGGTGCAGGTCAGCTCCAGCTCTTTCAGTGCCATTTCAGCCCGCGCCAGTGCAGACTTGCTGCTCATCCAGTCCGATTTATTCTTCTGACAGGTTTCAAAGGCCTGTTCCAGTAGTGCTCGTGCCATTGTCTTTTCTCCTGAATCAGTGGCGCAGCGATGAGCGGGCGCAGTCCAGAATTCGGGGCGGTGTTTCTGGTACTGTCTGCGGCGGTTCGGGCTTTTCTTCTGCCGGTGGCCGTATCACCTCGTCGATAGACTGGGTGGTGCGAAAGGTTGCGGAGCAAAAGACATTCACGCACTGGAGGTAGCTCTGTTTGACGTTATCCGACAGGTAGCGGCTGGTACGGACATGGGCAGCCTGTTTGCAGTACGGGCAGCGCATCATGGCTTAACCCCCCGCGATTTTTTCTTCTGTGCCAGCTCCTTAGCCCGCGCCATTCTGAGAACAGGGCTTTTATAGAGTTTCATATCCACGCCGGTGAGTGCCGGACGGTGAAGCCCAATTTTTGAAATTACCGGCTCCTGCGCCATGTTGAATGTGTAGTACCTGCTTTGCGCCAGTACATTCTCCCCCAGTTCCTGAATGAGAACGTTGTGAGGGTGTTCTTCTCCTTTCATTTCGAGTTCACGCAGACGTAACGCAAATGCGCGCATCAGTGAGGGAGGGATGTCTTTCATTACGGTCGCCCACTCATTCCGGGAGTAGGCAGAGAACACCGTAAAATGCGTGCCGACATACTTATCTCCTGATGTACAGGCGGCCAGCATGGTACTGGCCTTATCATCGTTGAGTTCATCAATCAGGGCGGTAAATTCCTCCGCCAGCTCCCGACCGGCCACTCGCTGACTGTGTTCGGCTTTCAGTTCCGGGGTCATCATGCCGCGCAGTTCGCGAAAACGGGTACGCCAGTTCTGTTCCGCTTCGGCACTTTCATTCAGGGCGTTCTGACGCTCTTTCTCGCTGCGGGTAATGGCGGCATCAATATCATTCAGCTTCAGCATATTTTCCGTGTGCGCGGATTTGGCCTTGCTGAATGCCTCAAGCGCATTATTTATCGTGGCCTCTGCGTTCTGGTTTGCTTTCTCGTTAAGGGTATCCAGTGCGCTGTCAATGGCCGTGCGGATGTTCTCATCCTGCGTGCTGCCGATGGTTTTCATTACTGCGGTAAACAAATCTGGTTTCATCGTCGGGTTCTCTCTGTGTTTTCAACCTGACGCCATTCTGCCGTCCCTCAGACAACAACTCGATTCATTGCCGTTGTCGCAGACATGGCACAAACAGGACTTAAAAACCCGGCTGGCCAGAGAAAGGGCGCAGGTAAACCCCTCTCTCTGTTTGTTTTTTTACTAATAACTATTCACTACTGTTCACTCAGTATAAAAATATAAGTAAAACAATAAATTAAAGAGTGAACAGTTGAGAGGGAAGTGTTCACCAACTGTTCACTACTGTTCACTGGTCTGAACATCCCGAATGTAAATTTTATGCGGTATATCCTATTAATTCATGCTGTTAGGGTGATTGAATCAATTTGCATTTCACTTTTGAAATCTCCAGCGCCTTATAACTGCTTCCAGCGCCTTTAAATGGTCATGAGTAAAAAAACAGCACCCGTTGTCCCGTGCTTTGTACAATTTCCCCCTGTTGCATTGAGAAAAAATATTCACAAAATAGAGCGCTACCTGATACCGGACGGACACGTCCGGATCTCTGCGGATATTAACGAGGTAGCGTTATGCTCACAGTTTCATCAGTACCATCCTCCCCCAGCACCGTGCACCCGATGCCGGTTTCAGCCCCGGCTCAGGAGCGTTTTTTACGTCTCCCGGAAGTCATTCATCAGTGCGGCCTGTCCCGCTCCACGCTCTACGATTTAATTGCCCGCAATGCTTTCCCGGCGCAGGTTTCCCTCGGGGGTAAAAATGTCGCCTGGCTACAGTCTGAAATCACGGCGTGGATGGCAGAACGTGTCGCGCACCGCAACCGGAAATACGACGCATGAATCAGAGCCGATTTCACAAAGCCCCTTTTTCTGGCTTGCATCCGTTGTGTGTTTCCTGGTACAGTTTTGTCGCTGTCGCAAAATCGACAGCCGGGCGTGGAAACCCGAGCAACTCGAAGGCGACACCAGACGCGCCATGCGTCTTTTTTTGTGTCGCAACTAACGCCACAGAGCGCCAGATAATGGCGTGGTGTGCGGATTGTCGTGCAGACGTCACTTTGTGTCTCCTGTCCGCAATCGCATATCATGCTGTCATGTCAATGGTAGCTCAGGCGGGGCAGCCCTCGGGCTGGCCGGTATTCTTCGAGGCCGGTATTTCCACCCCCGTCTGGGCTATCGCCACTGAGCGTGGAAACTCCGGCGATAGCAATAATTTGCTACTCGAAGGAGGTTGCCTTATGGCTACGACCCTCACCCCGTCACACCCGCAGTTTGTCTTTGTGTTTGCCGCCGTCCGTCGCGCAGACCGTAAGCCCCGTATCTGTATGCTCCGCACCGTGGCCGGTGACGAGCTGGCCGCCCGCCGCACCCTTGTCCGGGAATACGTGCTTTCCCTTGCCGCCCGTTTGCCGGTTGTGGAGGTGTCGCATGCATAATAAAAACACCTCTCAGACCGTCTCAGCGCGTCGTGATGACCTTAACCCCATGCAGGAACACCTCAGCATTGAGGCGTACCATAAACTCAATCGCGCCAGCGCCGTCTCGCAGTTCGTGGGCGGTGATTTGCTGCGCCGTGAACTGAACGGTTTACACCAGCTATACCTGCCGCAGATTTTTAGTTATATCCATGAGGACGTCAGCTACGTCTTGGAAGAGCTGAAAGCCAAAGGCCTGTGCCGTGACTTTCTCACCACGACGTCGGGAAACGGAGGGGAGCACCATGTTTGATTTCCCTCAGCCGGGCGAAACATATCGCTGTACAGGATTTCCTGATGTGGTGGTGTCGGGCGTGCTGGCCGACGGTATTCCGTGGGATATGCCGTACCGCTGTCCGGGGCTGGTCTGGAACCCGTACCGGCGCACTTACACCATCCTCATTCGTATAATTGCCGGTGGCCGTATGGCAGAAATTCCGCTCAGTCGTTTTTTGCGGGACTTTACCTGTGAGCATCCCGATGTATTTAAGCGCAACCCTGACAACCGCCATGCCGTATTACGCGAAATAGCGGCCGACCCGGCATTACAGCAATACCGGGCGCGAAATATCGATAACTATCCTGATGATATTCCCCCGGTTAAACGTCCGGCGCCGGTGGCGCATAAATGGCGGAATAATTTCAGGCCGGAAACGGAAATAAAACCGGATAACAGCTACCGCCATTATCTGTAATTAAAAACGACACCCAAAAATAAAATGTGCGTATCTGCGCAGGGATACGCACGTCCTCAGGAGACGAAATAATGCCTGTTAACAGTACGGAACGGCCGCAGAATATAAAACAGCCCACTATCAGCCGGGCAGACCTTGAATGTCTCGAACACCTTCGCAATGTCGGCCAGCTTGTCGGCGACCTGATGCAGGTGCAGGACTGCACCTCTTTGCGCCACAATCCGGCGCAGCAGCTACAGCTCACCTCGGTGATTTACCTCATGACTGCCCGGCTTGACGGCGTGGTCGACCGCTGCAATCAGCGCTGGCTGACCGGGGAGGGCAATGTATGAAAACCGCATTATCTCCCGTTCTGCGCGCTGCGCTTTATCGCCGCGCGGTCGCCTGTGCCTGGCTGACCCTTTGCGAACGTCAGCACCGCTACCCGCAGCTCACACTCAGTACGCTGGAAAGTGCCATTGCGACCGAGCTGGAGGGCTTCTACCTGCGCCAGCATGGCGAGGAAAAAGGCCGCCAGATTGCCTGTGCCCTGCTCGAAGATTTAATGGAAGCCGGACCACTCAAGGCCGCCCCGTCGCTGTCCTTTCTCGGGCTGGTCGTGATGGATGAACTCTGCGCCCGTCATATCACCGCACCGGCACTGCACTGAGGGAGAAAATAACCATGAAAATGAACGTAACGGACACCGTAAAACAGGCGTGCGGCCACTGGCCGCGCATTCTCCCGGCGCTGGGTGTAACGGTCATCAAAAACCGCCATCAGGCCTGTCCGGTGTGTGGCGGCTCCGACCGCTTTCGCTTTGACGATAAGGAGGGGCGCGGGACGTGGTTCTGTAACCAGTGTGGCGCGGGAGACGGTCTGAAACTGGTTGAGAAAGTGTTCGGCGTGACCCCGTCAGTGGCGGCCGGGAAGGTGAACGCCGTGACCGGCAACCTGCCGCCGGTTTCCCCGGCGGTGACTGCGGCCGCAGACGCTGAAACAGAAGCCGACCGCAAGGCGGCGGCCGCGCTGGCCGTAAAACTGACGGAGAAAGCCCGCCCGGCCACCGGCAATGCCTACCTCACCCGCAAGGGCTTCCCCGGCCGGGAATGTCTGACGCTCACCACCCTGCATAAAACCGGCGGCGTGACGTACCGCGCCGGGGATGTGGTTGTCCCGCTGTATGACGATAGCGGCGCACTGGTTAACGTCCAGCTCATTAATGCGGACGGACTCAAGCGCACCCTGAAAGGGGGGCAGGTCAAAGGGGCGTGTCATATTCTCGACGGGAAAAAAGAGGCGGGAAAACGGCTGTGGATAGCGGAGGGCTACGCGACCGCGCTCACCGTGCATCACCTGACCGGGGAAACCGTCATGGTGGCGCTGTCCTCCGTGAACCTCCTTTCTCTGGCGAGCCTTGCCCGTCAGAAATATCCGGCCTGTCAGATTGTCCTCGCCGCCGACCGTGACCTTAACGGCGACGGCCAGACCAAAGCGTCTGCGGCCGCAGAGTCCTGCGAGGGCGTGGTCGCCCTGCCGCCGGTGTTTGGTGACTGGAATGATGCGTACACACAGCACGGCGGGGAGGCCATGCGTAAAGCCATGTATGACGCCATCCGGCCACCGGCTGACAGCCCGTTCAGCACCATGAGCGAGGCGGAATTTACCGCCATGAGCACCAGTGAGAAAGCCATGCGGGTGCATGAGCATTACGGCGAAGCGCTGGCGGTGGATGCGAACGGGCAGCTCCTGTCCCGCTATGAGGCGGGAATCTGGAAAATCATTCCGCCGTCGGACTTTGCGCGCGACGTGGCCGGGCTGTTCCAGCGTCTGCGCGCACCGTTCTCATCGGGGAAAATTGCCTCGGTGGTGGACACCCTGAAACTGATTATTCCGCAGCAGGACGCCCCGGCGCGGCGGCTGATTGGCTTTCGCAACGGCGTGCTCGATACCAAAAGCGGTATATTCAGCCCGCACAGCAAAGCGCACTGGCTGCGCACGCTGTGCGATGTGGATTTCACCCCGCCGGTGGAGGGGGAAACGCTGGAGACGCACGCGCCGAATTTCTGGCGCTGGCTCGACCGCGCCGCCGGTTCGCGCGCCGATAAACGTGACGTGATACTTGCCGCGCTGTTTATGGTGCTGGCGAACCGTTACGACTGGCAGCTCTTCCTCGAAGTGACCGGTCCCGGTGGCAGCGGGAAAAGTATTCTGGCCGAAATAGCGACCATGCTCGCCGGAGAAGATAACGCCACGTCAGCGACCATCGAGACGCTGGAGTCGCCCCGCGAGCGCGCGGCGCTGATTGGCTTCTCGCTGATACGTCTGCCTGACCAGGAAAAATGGAGCGGTGACGGGGCAGGACTCAAGGCCATCACCGGCGGGGATGCGGTCTCCGTCGACCCGAAATACCGCGATGCATACTCCACCCATATTCCGGCAGTGATACTGGCCGTAAACAACAATCCGATGCGCTTCACCGACCGCAGCGGCGGGGTGTCGCGTCGCCGGGTGATAATGCACTTCCCGGAACAGATTGCCCCGGAAGAGCGTGACCCGAAACTGAAAGATAAAATCGCCCGGGAGCTGGCCGTCATCGTGCGCCAGCTCATGCAGACGTTCAGCGACCCGATGACCGCGCGTACACTGCTCCAGTCGCAGCAGAACTCCGACGAGGCACTCAGCATCAAGCGCGACGCCGACCCGACATTTGATTTTTGTGGCTATCTGGAGGCACTGCCCGAGCCTGACGGTATGTACATGGGGAATGCGAATATCATCCCGCGACAGCCGCGCCTGTACCTGTATCACGCCTATCTGGTCTACATGGAGGCGCACGGCTACAAGAACACACTCAGCCTGACCATGTTCGGCAAAGGACTGTCATCGATGCTGAAAGAGTACGGGCTGAATTACGGTAAGCGGCGAACAAATCAGGGGATGCAGACGAACCTTGCACTCAGGGAGGAAAGCAACGCCGACTGGCTGCCCCGGTGCGATGAAACCACCGCGACATAACCTACCCGGACCGGCATCAGCCGGTCTTTTTTTACCTGAAATCCCGGAAAGTGAACAGTAAAGTGTTCACTGTTCACGGACTGTTCACTGCGTATAATATTGAAAATAAACATAAATAATGGCGAGTGAACAGTGTGAACAGTTTTCCGTAAAAAAAGTTTTTTTTAGGTTCTTCATTCTTCCGGTTTGGATCCGTAGCACGGATCCAAACCGGAGATCATGTTTTGAAGTTATTAATCTTTCTTATCAATGTGTTGTCGTTTGAAGGGGGTTAAAAAATGATGGGGGCACAAATGGGGGCACTTTAATGAGATTTGGTAAATAAATTCTTTATATTTAACATGTTAAGTTGTGATTTGAGTCCGGCCTTCGCACTCACCCTCTAAACACCTCCTTCCTGTGCCACTCCACAAAACCTTCTTTTGGATAATTCTCGCGCATCATCGGTAGAGCAATCTCCTTCCCGTCGAAATCCCAGAATAGTCTGCCCACCATGCCGCTGCCATTTACTGCGGGTGACACCTGAACTCGCATACTCTCATCCAGCCCAATCGAACCTTTATCAAATGCTTTATGGTGGATTGCACACAGCGCCAGGCCGTTTGAAATCTCGCACGGGCCGCCGTGCTGTTTCCATTTAATATGGGCGGCCTCTAGGGCAACCGAAGTGCTGTCGTGGCGCATATTGAAGCCACAAATGGCGCATTTATAGTTATAGGCACGCAGAACCTGCTGGCGGAACAATGGGTCCCGCTGTTTGCGGATTTGCAGGATATCAAACCCCAGTTCATCCGCGATCTCTTCCTGGATGCTTTCGGTGAAGTGAGCCTCGAGAATTTGCTGTGCCAGGGTGTTAATGAGGTTTTTGCTCTTTTTCAGTAGGGCAAAATGCTGTTCATCAAAACCTCCCACAACGTTATGCGTCACCAGTTCTCCGGCGGGGGGCTGTTTGCTGCTGCCGGATGTTGAGCAATGCTCGGCGTTTTGGAGCTCCCAGAATCCATCGCCCTGTAAGCGCCAGAAGGGCATATCCGGGCGGTACTGCGCGCGCTGTGGTCCAAATCGCTCCAGCAGGCTATGCAAGGGGGCGCGAACTTCTGAACCGTAATCAAACAGGCGGTCATGGCCTTGCTGATACCCCGCCAGCACGTGAAGCAGCAGTAGGGGCTTGTGCGGCGCGCGCTGTTCGCCTTTACGCCAGATGGTGATGTCAGCAATTGCCTGTTGCAGGGATTTACTAGAAGTCATTGATTTCATTTTCGGGTAAATAATTGCGATGATGCTCGCAAAATATCACTTAATCAAGCGTTGCTGTGCCTATTACGGCCAACACTAAAAATAATATTCATTATCGAATTCGCAGATTAATTAAAAAACTTTTTTCGCCATATTATTTTTAAGTTATTCAAGCTTATTCATAGGGGGTATTTTATAAAAATAAACATTGCTTTAGTAAGTGTTATTTTTTCTAACGATACGGAGAGAAAAGGTTATTTCCTGGGGTGTTATGCTAGTTTCTGCTTACTAATAAAAGCAATATCGGTAATTTGAATTGTTGGGTTTATCATATTTTAAACATGCATTACATTCCCTTTATATTTTTGAATGCTTGGCAGAAATAGGACGCTCGGTTCCCAAAACACAGAGTGAAATAGATATGGGTGAAGATAAAATTATTCCCTTTGACGAAATGGTCTACGGATACACCACATCAAAAAAGGCGCCAGTGGGCGCCTTTAAACCTGACCATCACCCCTCTGGTTTTGCTAGATGGATAAGCGTGTCGATACGCGCAGGGGAGAGCGGTTCGCGCGGCTGCGGCAGCGGCCAGCCGTACAGCCAGCGGGCGCTGGTGGCGCAGACTTTTCCCTGGCAGGCCCCCATTCCACAGCGTGAGGCGAGCTTTGCCGCTTGCCAGCTTTCGGCGTTTTGCACGTCGCCACAACGAATATCCTCACAACGACAGAGCAGCGTATCTGCGGTGGTCGCGGCTTTTAGCGACTCCGGCAATGCAAAAGTCGTATGCAGCGCCTGGGCAAAACGCTGCCAGCGGGCGCGCGCGGAGATGGCGCTTTGGGCTTTTTGCGGACAATTTGCGGCGGCGTAGCCGGCAATTTCTCCCTCGGCTAACGCCAGCTCGCTGCCGCCAAAGCCGGTGCATTCTCCTGCCGCATAGATATCCTGCACACTGGTGCGTTGATCCGTATCGACCCAAATAGCCTGATTTTCTGTTTTGCAGCCAAAGATGGCGCCAGGTTCTATATTCGGTACCAACCCATAGCCAATGGCCAGCCTGTCGCAGGCTATCTCCCGGGTTTGTCCCTGGTGGCGCACGGTCACTGACTGCAGACAGGTATCACCCTGCGCTTGGATGACCTGGCTTGCAGGATGATAGCGGGTTGGCAAGAGCTCGCCGAACTGACGCAATTTTTCAGGCCAGCGCCATAGCCCGGTTGCGAAACGGGCCAGTGCGGTCATCGGTGCCTGTTCGATGATGGCAACAATATTCCCGCCAGCGCGTTTCACCGTACTGGCGACCGCCAGCAGAAGAGGACCGCTGCCTGCAATGACCACGCGTTCCCCTTTGAGTCGCAGGCCATGTTTTATCTGCGCCTGCAGGCCTCCGGCCCCCGTCACATTGGGTAGCGTCCAGCCAGGAAAAGGCAGCGAGAGTTCTCTGGCGCCGCAGCATAAAATCAGCCGCTGCCAGCGGATTTCGCCGCAGTCGTCTGCGGTTTCGAAGACTACGGAATGTGGGGTGGGGCGGGCAATTAGCCGGGCACCGCTCAGCAGTGTGATGTTGGGATGTTCAGCTACCGCCTGACGAAGCCGTCTGGCGTGCCGGGGGAGTGAGACCTGCGGCCCGTCGCGCCAGATTTGCCCGCCGGGGCGCGGGTTGTCATCAAGGATTATCACTGATTTTCCACAGCGTGCGGCAGCCAGCGCCGACGACAATCCGGCTGGCCCTGCGCCAAGGATCAGGATCTCACAGTCAACGCTTTGCATGATGGCTCCTTTCAATCACCATTTCGGGCTGGCATTCCGTCTGGCAGGCGAGCACCCGGTGTCCGTTCACCGTGACGCGGCACTCCTGGCACACTCCCATTCCGCAGAAGGGCGCGCGCAGTTGACCACTCACAGAACGACGGGTCACGCCGTTGCCCACCAGGGCCAGTGCTGCTGCAATACTCATTCCGACGGGAACCTCACAGCTCTGGCCGTCGATAATTACGTTCAGGGTTGTCATGCGATGGCCTCCTGCTTGTGCAGGCGTGCGGGGAGCCAGGCGTCCGGGGATACCGCCGGGCGCTCGCCAAGGATCTGGGCGCAAAGTAACTCGGCGGTTGCTGGCGCGGTTGTGACGCCCAGTCCTTCATGTCCCAGCGCCAGCCAGATACCCGGACGTGCAGGATGTGGGCCAATCAGCGGGTTACCGTCAGCCGATGCCGCGCGAAAACCGCTCCAGCAACGAATGATATTAAGTGCCTCAAGAGAGGGTAAAAAATGGCGCGCGCGCGCCAGCATCTGTGCCAGCAGAGGGAGGTCAACCTCGCGGTCGGTGTTATCAAACTGGCGAGAGGAGCCAATCAGCAACTGTCCGGTGGGGCGTGGCTGAATGTTAAAGGCCACTGAGGTACCGCCTGCATGGGCGCTGGCACCGTATCCCAGCTCTACCAGCTGGTGGCTGAGCAAGGGGCCGTAGCGGTCGGTGATCGCCAACTGACCTTTTTTGGGCCTGAGCCAGTTTTCACCCAGCAGCATATTGGCCCCCAGACCGCTGGCGACGACAATGGCGCGCGCGCGCAGTCGTTTGCCGCTGTGTAGGGTGACGTAAGGGGCATCAACAGAGAGGGCGCTATCCCGAAGATGCGTTAAATCGGCATCGTTAATAAACCAGCGGGCGACGTTTGGGGCGTAAACTATCCCGTCGCCGGGGACCCACAGCCCGCCAGCGAGCCCGGTGGTGAGCAGCGGTTCGCGCGCGGCAAGCCGATCGCGGGTCTGCATTTCACTGACAACCTGGTATTGTGCCATCCGTTGTTGCTTTTCTTCTGCCAGCGCAAGCTCTTGCGGCGTTTCCGCCAGCCACAGCGTGCCGCATCCGCGCCAGGCACAGCTTTCCGGCATCCGGGGCGTCAGTTTGCGCCAGCTCTCCAGAGACCAGGCGGAGAGTGCGAGCTCCGCAGGATCGTCATCCATGCACACCAGGTGACCCATACCCGCCGCCGTCGCACCTGCATTGCCGTCATCAATCAGCGTGACTCGCTGCCCGCGAGCGGCCAGTTGCCAGGCGCAGGCGGCCCCGATAATCCCGGCACCGATGACGATGACGTCACTTTCGATCACAGTGAGATCCCCCAGCAGAACGGATCTTCAGGATTGAGGATCAGCTTGTTATCGCCACAGACCCATGCCTCCCCGCGGATCGTCGGGACGATCTTGTCGCCATGCGGCACGAAATGCGCCGTAAATTCGCTGCCGATAATGCTCGCCTGCCGCCATGACTCTCCGGATTTGAGTTTTCCGTCCTCTGCCAGGCAGGCCAGTTTGGCGCTGGTGCCGGTGCCGCAGGGCGAGCGATCCCAGGCTTTACCGGGGCAAAGAACAAAGCTGCGGCTGTCCGCGCGATCATCTTCTGCAAACAGTTCGATATGATCGATAATGCCGTCATGTTCACCACGGATGCCTGCACGATCTAACCCTTCACGGATTGCCCATGCGTACTCCGTCAATTCAGGGATCTTTTCCGGCGAGACCGCGAACGGATGATCGTTGACGAGGAAAAACCAGTTGCCGCCCCAGGCGATATCACCCGTTACCGTACCGTGGACGGTTTCAACCTGTACCTGCTTACGCCAGCGGTAGGCCGGCACGTTTTCGACCGAGACGCTGCCGTCTTCGTGCAGCGTGGCGGTCACATCGCCCACCGGCGTTTCAATCAGATGTTTACCGGGTTGAATGCGCCCAAGCCATGCCAGCGAGGCAATCAGCCCGATGGTGCCGTGACCGCACATGTTCAGAAAGCCGCAGTTGTTAAAGAAGATGACTCCCGCCGTGGCCTGTGGCGAAACCGGTTCACAGAGCAATGCACCGACCAGAACGTCGTTACCGCGTGGCTCAAGAATAATGGCTTTACGCCAGTCGTCGTAGTCGCGGGAAAAGCGCTCCCGACGCTCGCTCATGCTCCCCGTACCCAGATCCGGAAAGCCGTCGATGACCAGGCGAGTGGGTTCACCGCCGGTGTGAGAATCAATCACTCTCAGTTCACTGTACTGCGCTGTCATAGGATCTCCGGAAAGTTAATATTTTGTTGCTAAATGCTGACGCAAGCCTTGCGTCCCGGCTTGATCGCTTTCGTCACCGCAAATGACGAAATCAGCATAATGGCCGCTGTCATCGTTAAGTCGGTATCATATTTATTTGTTATTAATCATTTCGTTAGTGGTGTGGTAAACCAAAAAAGGCAACCGCGCCAGTGGCTGGAAAAGGGGAAGTTATAAATCTACGGCAGGATCGCAAAACGCAGTAAGGATGCTTGCTCGGTTAACAAAAAGTTAATAAATATTCAGGTCACTAATCGGGAGGAAGCATGATGTCCTGTGTGATTAATGATGTGCGGGCCCCGTCGCCGGTGCCGGAAGTGGCTGAACTTAGCCAGATATGTGAGGGGTTGGCGCGTCAGCGTCCGGACAATATCCAGACGTTGCTCCATGCGATGGCATTGATTGCGCCGCTGCTCAATGCCATTCCGAATGTGGTTTTTTTTATCAAAGATGTGCAGGCCCGCTATTTGATGGTCAATATGACCCTGGCACGACGCTGCGGGTTTAAGACGGTGGTTTCTCTGCTGGGTAAAACTTCTGCTGATGTTTTCCCTTCAGCGCTTGGGCTGGGCTATACCGAGCAGGATATGCGGGTGCTGCGCGAAGGGGTAACGCTACGCGATCAGCTGGAAATGCATCTCTACAACGGTCGTGAACGCGGCTGGTGTTTGACCCAGAAGCTGGCGCTGCGGGATGCGCAGGGCCAGGTCATCGGTATGGCGGGGATTTCACACGATCTGCAGGAAGCGCAGGCGCGTCACCCGGCGTGGCAGCGGCTGGCGATCGTCGACGATCATATCCGCAACCATTATCACCGTCCCATCGCGATGGAAGAACTAACCGCCCTGAGCGGCATGTCGGTGGCGCAAATTGAGCGCTACTGTAAGCGTATTTTTCATCTCACGCCGCGCCAGATGATCCACAAAGTTCGGCTGGAAAAAGCCACCGAACTGCTGGCGGGCGATACGCCGATTACCGATATTGCGTTGCAGTGCGGTTATACCGATCACAGCGCGTTTAGCCGCCAGTTTAAGGCGATGACGGGCTCTACGCCGCGTGATTTTCGCATTACGCTTGCCGGGTAAGACACACTCACTGTGCTAATTTCGTCATCAAAGAGGAAGAAAACCACCAAGCAGTCGGTCGCCTGAAACGTCAATCTGTCAGTGAATATTCACCATTCATTCACTTTAAATTAACAAATTGACGACAAGGAACCGAACATGAGCAAGAAAGCCATTCACTGGAGCGGTGTATTCCCGGCAGTCAGCACCCAGTTTCGTAGCGATTATTCCCTGGATCTGGATGCCACCCACACGGTGATGAAAAATCTGGTCAAGGATGGTGTTTCTGGCCTGGTGGTGTGCGGCAGCGTGGGGGAGAACACCTCTCTGACCACGCAGGAAAAGCTGCAGATTATCGAAGTAGCGAAAGATGCAGCGGGCGGTCAGATCCCGGTCATTGCGGGGGTGGCCGAATTCACCACCGCGTTTGCACAGAAGATGGCGAAAGAGGCAGAGCGCGTGGGCGTCGACGGTATTATGGTGATGCCTGC
This sequence comes from Citrobacter sp. Cpo109, assembly GCF_030332565.1. Lineage (NCBI taxonomy): Bacteria > Pseudomonadati > Pseudomonadota > Gammaproteobacteria > Enterobacterales > Enterobacteriaceae > Citrobacter > Citrobacter sp. Cpo109. The sequence continues at coordinate 335,891 of NZ_JAOWHQ010000071.1, read as the reverse complement.
GCTGGTGTATTCCTCAAAACCGCATGAAACAGCGGCCCACTTCCGCAGTGTGGCTACAGCTACCGACCTGCCTATCATGGTGTACAACAACCCGCCGATTTACAAAAACGACGTGACGCCGGATATCCTGGCGACGCTTGCCGACTGCGACAACATCGTCTGCTTCAAAGACTCCTCCGGCGATACCCGCCGTTTTATCGACCTGCGTAACTCTGTTGGTGACCGCTTTGTGCTGTTCGCTGGGCTGGATGATGTGGTGGTCGAGAGCATTGCCGTTGGGGCGGAAGGCTGGATCTCCGGAATGTCGAACGCCTTCCCGCGTGAAGGGGAGACGTTGTTCCGCCTGGCGAAACAACAGCGTTATGAGGAAGCGATGGCGCTTTACCGCTGGTTTATGCCGTTGCTGCATCTGGATGCGCGCCCGGATCTGGTGCAGTGCATCAAGCTCTGTGAAGAATTGCTGGGGCGTGGCAGCGCCATTACCCGTCCACCGCGTCTGGCGCTGGAAGGGGATACCCGTGCGCAAGTGGTGGCGATTGTTGAGAAGGCGCTGGCGACCCGTCCACAGCTGCCGGATGTCGGCCTTTAAGTAAAGGAGTGATGATGACGCTACCCCTCTCTGTTTCGGGTCAGCAGTTTATCGCCGGACGCCGCGTGGCAAGCGGTGAGGCGACGCTGCCAAGTCTGCGTGCCGCTGACGGCAAGCTGACCGGATACCATTTTTACCCGGCCTCTCGTGAGGAGGCCGCCGCCGCGGCGGAGGCGGCTGACCAGGCGTTTCCGGTCTATTCACAGACAGCGCCAGACGTGCGTGCCTGCTTTCTCGACACTATTGCCGACGAGCTGGATTTGCTCGGCGAGGATTTTTTCGCCATAGCCCACCAGGAAACGGCGCTGCCGCTGGCGCGGTTACAGGGAGAGCGCACCCGTACCAGTAATCAGCTGCGCATGTTTGCCGGGGTGTTGCGTCGGGGCGATGCCTTTGGCGTACGTATTGATACCGCACTCCCTGACCGCCAGCCGCTGCCGCACCCGGATCTGCGTCAGTTTCTGACCGCGCTTGGCCCGGTGGCGGTGTTCGGGGCCAGCAATTTTCCGCTGGCCTTTTCTACGGCAGGAGGCGATACCGCATCCGCGCTGGCGGCGGGTTGTCCGGTGGTGGTGAAAGCCCATCCCGGACATATGGCGACGGCGGAATTGACTGCCCAGGCGATTGTGCGTGCGGTCGCGGCATCTGGCCTGCCTGCGGGCGTTTTTAACATGATTTTCGGCACCGATATTGGCGCGGATCTGGTTCGCCATCCGGCGATTCAGGCGGTGGGTTTTACCGGTTCGCTGCGCGGCGGTAAGGCGCTCTGGCAGCTGGCGCAGCAGCGTCCGCAGCCGATCCCCGTCTTTGCGGAAATGTCGGCCATTAACCCGCTGATTATTCTGCCGCAGGCCGTCGCCACGCGGGCAGAAACGCTGGCCAATGAGCTGGTGTCCTCTTTCACTCTGGGATGTGGACAGTTTTGTACCAAGCCGGGGCTGATCCTTGTCTTACGCGGCGAGGGTATGTCCCGCTTCACGCAGGCACTGAAGGTCGCGGTTGACCTGGCACCGGCACAGATCATGCTGAATGCCCCAACGCTTGCCCATTATGAAGAGGGTGTCAGCGCGCTTGAGGCACATCCGCATATTCAGCGTCTGGCAGGGTCTGATGAATCGGTTATCGGCCGCGCGCAGGCCCGGTTGTATCAGGCTCCGGCTTCGCTGCTGCTGGCACAGGATCCACTGCTACAGCAGGAGGTGTTTGGCCCGCTGGCGGTGTTGGTCGAGGTGGCCGATGAGGCGGAGTTGCAGTCCATTTTGCGCGTGATTCCGGGCCAGTTGACGGCAACCGTGCACGCCGAATCTGATGATGGGCCGCTGGCGCAGCGCCTGCTGCCAGCCCTCACTGAAAAAGCGGGACGCGTTTTGTTTAACGGTTATCCGACCGGCGTTGAGGTCTGCGATGCCATGGTGCACGGCGGCCCGTGGCCTGCCACCACCGATGCTCGCGGTACCTCGGTAGGGACGCAATCCATCGACCGTTTTTTACGCCCGGTATGCCTGCAAAATGTGCCTGCCGCGCTGCTTCCGCCTGCTGTCCAGGATGACAACCCTCTGAACCTGCTGCGCCTGATTAACGGGCAGTGGACCCGGGAAGCCATTTCCCCCTCTGTTGACTGAAGGGCATGACCATGACGATTCACTCTACGCACCAAACACAGGCCCGCGTTGCTGAGGTGGGTAAATTTAAAAAGCAGCTAACGCTAACCGACCTGACGTTTATTGGGCTTGGGGCTATCTTCGGTTCCGGCTGGCTGTTTGCAGCAAGCCATGTGGCATCGATTGCCGGACCTGCGGGCATTGCCTCGTGGGTCATCGGCGGGATTGCCGTTCTGCTGCTGGGGATTGTCTATTGTGAACTGGGCGCAGCACTGCCTCGTGCCGGGGGGATTATCCGTTATCCGGTTTTTTCCCACGGTGAGTTGATGGGGTATCTGCTTGGATTTATTACGCTGATTGCGTTTTCAAGCCTCATCTCCATAGAGATTGTTGCCGCGCGGCAGTATGCGGCAGCATGGTTCCCGATGCTGACTCAAACTGGCTCAAGCGACCCAACGCTGCTGGGATGGATAGTGCAGTTTTTGCTGCTGTGTTTGTTCTTCGGGCTGAATTACTACAGCGTAAAAACATTTGCCCGCTCCAATAACATCATCAGTATTCTGAAATTTTTGGTGCCGTTAGCGGTCGTTGTAACGCTATTTACCTTTTTCAAACCTGAGAACCTGCACGTTCAGGGGATTGCACCCTTTGGTATGTCGGGCGTTGAGGCTGCGATTAGCGCCGGTGGGATCATCTTCGCCTACCTGGGGTTGACGCCAATTATTTCTGTGGCGAGTGAAGTCAAGAATCCGCAGCGTACCATCCCGGTGGCGCTGATTTTATCCGTGGTGCTGTCGACGATTATTTACGTGCTGTTGCAACTGGCATTTCTTGGCAGTATTCCGACCGATATGTTGGGTGGCGGCTGGGCAGAGATCAGCAAGCAATTTTCGCTGCCGTACCGGGATATCGCCATTACGCTCGGTATGGGCTGGCTGGCGTTTATGGTAGTGTGCGACGCGATTGTCTCCCCAAGTGGTACCGGCAATATCTACATGAACGCCACGCCGCGCGTGATTTATGGCTGGGCGAAAGCAGGCACCTTCTTTAAGACGTTTACCCACATCGATAAAGAGTCTGGCATTCCGCGTCCGGCGCTGTGGCTGACCTTTGCATTGTCTATCTTCTGGACATTGCCGTTCCCGTCATGGGAACAGTTGATAAGCGTGGTGTCGGCGGCGCTGGTACTGAGCTACGCCATTGCCCCGGTCACGGCGGCGGGGCTACGCCGTAATGCACCGGATTTGCCGCGTCCATTCCGCGTGCGGGCCTTCGGGATTATCGGTCCGGTGTCGTTTGTGATTTCGGCGCTGATTGTATTCTGGTCTGGCTGGGGCACGCTGTCATGGCTGCTGGGACTGCAGATTGTGATGTTTGTCGTCTATGTGCTTTGCAAATCAAAAGTGCCGGTGCACACCGTGAGTCTGGCACAGCAGGTGAAGTCGTCTCTGTGGCTTATCGCCTTCTATGCACTGATTATGCTCTTCTCCTGGCTGGGCAGTTTTGGAGGCACAGGGGTGATTGGTCATCCGTGGGATACGGTGGTGGTAGCGGTGATGTCGCTGGGAATTTACTACTGGGGCGAGCGAACCTGTCTGCCGCAGGCTAACTTTACCGGTGATGAAGAAGAGTAAAGGAGTCGGTCATGGAGATGGTAAACCTCTCGTTAACAGAGGCTTATGCGCTGGCATATAAGGTGCTGCGCGGGAACGGATTCAGTGAAGCGCATGCCGTGGTGGTCGCGACAAACGTGACCCACGGTGAGCGTGATGGCTGTGCCTCGCATGGTTTGTGGCGGTTGCTGGGGATTGTGGAGACGCGACGTAAAGGAAAGGTGTCACCTGACGCTGAGCCGGTTATCACCGATACCGCGCCGGCCATTGTGAAGGTGGATGCCGGTGGGGCATTTTCCCTGCTGGCATTCGAGCGCGCACTTCCACTGCTGATAGAAAAGGCGCGCCACAGCGGTATTGCAGCCCTGGCGATTAACCGCTGTGTGCACTTTTCGGCGCTGTTTGCCGACGTTGAGCCGCTCACCGAGGCGGGGCTGGTGGCGCTGGCGACGACGCCCAGCCATGCGTGGGTTGCTCCCGCAGGCGGGACGCAGCCGCTTTTTGGCACTAACCCGATAGCATTTGGCTGGCCGCGTGAAGAAAAACCCCCGTTTATCTTCGACATGGCCACCAGTGCGGCGGCACGGGGAGAGATCCAACTCCATCAACGGGCGGGAAAAGCGGTGCCGGAAGGGTGGGGGATTGACGGTGACGGTCAGGCCACCACCGACGCGCAGGCGATCCTCGACGGCGCGATGTTAACGTTTGGCGGGCATAAAGGGTCGGCACTGGCGGCGATGGTGGAACTGCTTGCCGGACCGCTCATCGGCGATATGACCAGCGCGGAATCGCTGGCGTGGGATAAGGGGGCTGGCGGGTTGCCCTATGGTGGCGAGCTGATTCTGGCCCTGGACCCGGCCCGCTTTCTGGGACTGGAGGCTCCGCAGCATCTGGCACGTGCCGAGAGACTCTTTGCCGATATGCAGCGGCAAGGGGCGCGTTTACCGGGCGAGCGCCGCTACCATTCCCGTACGCGTACAACTCGTGACGGTGTGGAAATAGCCCATTCGCTGTTCAAGGATATATCCGCGTTAGTGAAATAATTATCGCGAGAACAGGAGGGATGATGTCCCTCCTGTTATACGTGTATCGTTACATATTCCTTTTTCACACTGTATTTTGAGCGTAAAGTAGCCCTGCCAGGATCTATGCAGAGAGGGAAATCGGGTATGGTGACGGAGAATTAACATGATTAATCCTTACCATTATTTATACGCAAAGGTAAATAAATCATAAAGATAACCCATATAAAAATGCCAATAATTTGTATGGGCCAGGGTTCAAACAAGGCGAAACAGGCGAGGATTCCTGCGATCAGCAATGGTCCGGATAATAGGTCAAGTACTCCACCCAATAGACGCATTTTCGTGGGTAAAAACCTGTTTACGATAGAAACGATAATATAAATACTCCCTACGATGATAATAACGGCAAGGGTTTTATCTTGCCATGAATCGAATTCGAACAAGCAAATTAAAAATAAGGTAGCTACATAACCGCTAAGAATTATATTTATTATCGGAATAGTAAACTTACTCATATCACTATGCCTCGGTAGTTTTATTTGCATTATTGTTCTGAACGTTTTCCTTACCAGATATAACACTCAATCACTACATTATGTCTTCCTGGTACATTACTACTAACGGCATGATATTTATTTTATCTGAAAATAGACTTTATACGGTAGTCATCTTTATTCTTCGTGATTCCCCTGGAGTACGATAAGCAAGCAAATCATTGAGGGAAGAAGGGGGACTGATGGATACAGTAGAGGAACTCAACGGAACATACTTTTATAAAGGGGTCTGTAACATTTCTGCAGGTGAGCTATTTTTCTGGATCTTCCTCGATAAAATTGATGAACAATTTGGGGGAATTAAAGATGTGGTAACAATGTCATGTATCATTCTTGGGTTACCATTGCTGAAAACACGGGGTAAACCATATGGGGCAACACAAGGCACATCAATTGCCTCCAAATATTCTCGTGAGTTTCTTAACGTAACATTGTCCGTCAGGCTTCCTACCATCACCAATGCCAGTATCAAATATTTAAAACCAATGATGACTAACAATCTTGGGGCATTCGTTGGACGAACAATTCCTGTGATTGGTTGGGCATTACTCGCAAGTGATGTCGCCCAAATTGTCTATAAAACGGTGAATACCTACAACACCATTGCCAGAGAGGAAGATCGCGTATGGTGACTGATAACGAGGTATTAGAATTTTTTCGGGGAGAGTTATCTCTCGCGGTAACGTTTACTTTCAAGCCTATCCCGATTGAACTTGATACGCCGCTGCAAGGTTACGCTGAATGGGATGAATTACCGTATGCCATTGAAGATTTTGGAGAGAAATATAACGTTGATGTTTCAGTCATTGATTTCGAGGCCTATTACCCGTGGGAAAGAGAGTCGGTCTATCGAAAGTGGTTTACCAAAGAACCCATCAAACAAGTGTCAAAACCGCTTACTGTGCGTATGTTCGCAGAATCAGCCAGAGCAGGTCACTGGTTATATGATTGATTACAAGGAGTTTTAAAAATGGCTGTACCCGTTCATTTATTTTTAAAAGATGATGGTGGCGCGATGATTCGTGGAGGTTCAGATGTCCGGGGACGTGAAGGCAGTATTGAGCTCCGTGGTCTGACACATAACCTTAGCATTCCAACAGATGGTGCCACCGGGAAGCTAACCGGCACACGCCAACATGGCCCATTTCTATTTGACAAAGAGATCGACTCCTCCAGCCCATACCTTTACAAAGCAGTTGCGACAGGTCAGACACTTCAAAGTGCGGAACTTAAGTTCTATCACATAAACGACGCAGGCCAGGAAGTGGAATATTTTAATACCCTACTTGAAGGTGTAAAAGTTGTATCAGTGACACCAATCGTGCATGACACACGTACGGTAACGGGAACCGGGCATTTGGAAAGCGTACAACTGCGCTATGAAAAAATCACCTGGTGTATTGTAGATGGCAATATTCAATATACCGACGCCTGGAACGAACGTACTACGGCATAACAAAGATGGCGCAATAACCCCTAATAAAGGCGCCACAGGCGCCTCAAGGACACTCTCACCCCTTCAACGTTTTCCCCGCAATCACCCCGATAAACTCCAGCACTTGCTTTTGTTTGCGTGCCGGCAGCTTTTCTACTTTGCGCAGCGATTTCATCAGCGCTGACTCTTCGGGTTCGGCGGCGCGGGCGGTGAGCACGATGCAACCTTGCATTACGCGCACATCAACGCGGGTGCCGGTGTCGAATCCGGCGGCTTTAAGCCACTGGCCCTTCATCACGATGGACGGAAACTGAACGTACTTCACCGGCAGACGGCTGTAATCAGGATAACGGCTCGCATAACCCACTTTCAGGCGACGGTTATCTGCGGCGTGCACTTCTGGATCAAATGAAACTGCAATACAATGCGTATCAGTCATGATGGCTATTCTCGTGAAATAGTTACTGTGATTAGCGATGCGCAGGTGTTGGCGCACCTTCGTATCGCGCTAATAAAACCCCTGTAAATTCCCCCAGTGATCTTCGGTAAGTCCAGATGTAAATAAGATGAAATAAGCGCGAATAGCACGCTTTCGGAATAAATAGAAAACGCCTTCACCCCAATAAATCCGGTATTATTCACCGTATAAATCCATTCCCTTCCAGTCCGCCAAATACGGCCATTTCCAGAAAATAGCGCTCCTCTGCATCAGGCCAAAAATGCGATCTAACTCACTGAAGCAAATAGCAAACTCTGAAACAACACCGTTTTGTACACTTTGCTTTACACTTTTAGTGATGTAAATCACAAATATCACTCCGTGAAGTGATCCGACTCTCACAAAATGAGGTGTACTCATTCAGCAATACATTACGAGCACAGCCTGGAAAGTTAAGTTTTCAGTATTTCCACTCTCCGCAGACACACTACGATGAATGGCAAATCGAAACGCAAAAAAAAACTTGTTGAATATTAACGGGTAAAAAAAAGGCGTGTGATTTGCATCACTCACATTTACAGCTTTTTAAATTATTGCCAGTGATTAATGTTGACCGGGCTATTTCCATAATCAATCAAATCTTGCATAGTGCCTCCACATTATTTCTCCCCCTGGATCAGGAGGCGAATAGTTATATTTCATCAGACTTTATTGATGAACCAGGTATGCTTTACTTCACATTAATACGTACATGACCACTGTTACTGGAGAAACAAAATGAATTATCCGGCAGAACCCTTCCGTATTAAAAGCGTTGAAACTGTATCTATGATCCCGCGTGATGAGCGCCTTAAGAAAATGCAAGAAGCGGGTTACAATACTTTCCTGTTAAATTCGAAAGATATTTATATTGACCTGCTGACCGACAGTGGCACCAACGCAATGAGCGACAAGCAGTGGGCCGGAATGATGATGGGTGATGAAGCGTACGCGGGCAGCGAAAACTTCTATCATCTGGAAAGAACCGTGCAGGAATTGTTCGGCTTTAAACATATTGTTCCGACTCACCAGGGCCGCGGCGCAGAAAACTTATTATCACAACTGGCTATTAAACCAGGGCAATATGTTGCTGGTAATATGTATTTCACTACTACCCGTTATCACCAGGAAAAAAATGGTGCGGTGTTTGTCGATATCGTTCGTGACGAAGCGCACGATGCCGGTCTGAATATTGCGTTTAAAGGTGATATCGATCTTAAAAAATTACAAACGCTGATTGATGAAAAAGGCGCAGAGAATATTGCGTATATTTGCCTGGCGGTGACGGTTAACCTCGCGGGCGGCCAGCCGGTCTCGATGGCGAACATGCGTGCGGTGCGTGAACTGACGGCAGCACACGGCATTAAAGTGTTCTACGACGCTACCCGCTGCGTGGAAAACGCCTACTTTATCAAAGAGCAAGAGCAGGGCTTTGAGAACAAGAGCATCGCCGAGATCGTGCATGAGATGTTCAGCTACGCCGACGGTTGCACCATGAGTGGTAAAAAAGACTGTCTGGTGAACATCGGCGGCTTCCTGTGCATGAACGATGACGAAATGTTCTCTTCTGCCAAAGAGTTAGTCGTGGTGTACGAAGGGATGCCATCTTACGGCGGTCTGGCCGGACGCGACATGGAAGCCATGGCGATTGGCCTGCGTGAAGCCATGCAGTATGAGTACATCGAGCACCGCGTGAAGCAGGTTCGCTACCTGGGCGATAAGCTGAAAGCCGCTGGCGTACCGATTGTTGAACCGGTGGGCGGTCACGCGGTATTCCTCGATGCGCGTCGCTTCTGCGAGCACCTGACGCAGGACGAGTTCCCGGCACAAAGTCTGGCCGCCAGCATCTATGTGGAAACCGGCGTACGCAGTATGGAACGCGGAATTATCTCTGCGGGCCGGAATAACGTGACCGGTGAACACCACAGACCGAAACTGGAAACTGTGCGTCTGACTATTCCACGTCGTGTATATACCTACGCACATATGGATGTCGTGGCTGACGGCATTATTAAACTTTACCAGCACAAAGAAGATATTCGCGGGCTGAAGTTTATTTACGAGCCGAAGCAGTTACGTTTCTTTACTGCACGCTTTGATTACATCTAAAAAATAGTTATGGCCCCATCACATGATGGGGCTTTTTTGTATTCCTTTTCCATGAACAGGAAGCCTTTGCGGTGCTCGTTACCGTGACATAACTAAAAAAAAGTAAACCCTGACTCCGACATTTTTATTATCCGCATGATGTACAAATGACAGCTGTAATTATAACGAATAGTCTACAGGAACATTTATCATGGATATTAATGCCATTGAGCGACAGAGTAGTACCCCCGGACTGATTAGCGGAACCATGTTGGTTATCGCAACCGTAGTGGGTGGCGGGATGTTCTCCCTGCCGATTGCGATGGCCGGCGTATGGTTCCCCGGTGCGTCTGTTATTCTTCTGTTTATCGCCATCATGATGTTATTAACCGGTCTGATGCTGGTTGAAGTTAATCTGCATTATGGTGCCGGTGCCAGTTTTAATACCTTTACTCAGGATTTATTAGGCCGTAAGTGGAATATCGTAGTCGGTATCGCTTTCGGCTTTGTGCTGTATATTCTGACCTATGCCTATATTTCCGGATCGTCAGCGGTGATGGCGCAAACCGTGTTCAAATACAGCGGCGTGCGCTTTCCGGCGAATATCTCGGTGGTGATCGTCAGTATGCTGGTCGGCGCGATTGCCTGGTATAGCTCCTTGCTGGTCGGACGCATCACTACCGTGTTGATTATCGGTAAGTTTATCGCGTTCTTTGCTACTTTCTCCGGGCTGGTTGGTCATATTGAAGTGGCGAAACTTGTCGACAGCGTGGCGGTGGCGCTGCCCAACTCACAATACCTGCCTTACATTCTGATGACGCTGCCGTTCTGTATTATCTCGTTTGGTTTTCACGGTAACGTGCCGAGCCTGGTCAAGCTGTATGGCAAGAGTGGGGTCCCGAATATCACGCGTTCGATTATCATCGGTACGCTGTTTGCCCTGCTGCTGTACATCTTCTGGCTGGGCGTCACGATGGGTAACATCAGCCGTTCCGCGTTCCCGCCAATTATCGCCAAAGGCGGCAATATCGATGTGTTTGTTGAGGCCATCAGCGAGCTGTTCACCAGCCGGTATATGGATCTGATCCTGACCTTCTTCGGCAACTTCGCAGTAGCCAGTTCTCTGCTGGCGGCGACGCTTGGCTTGTTCGACTATATCGCCGACCTGTTTCACTTCCCGGATGACGGCATGGGCCGCCTGAAAACCGCGCTGGTGACCTACTTTCCGCCAGCCGCCGTGTGCTTCTTCTTCCCGAACGGTTTTGTGCACGCGATTGGCTACGCCGGTCTGGCCTTTACCATCTGGAGCGTGATCCTGCCGCCGTTCCTGGTGAAAGCCGCGCGGAAACGTTTTCCGACCGCCAGCTATACCGCGCCCTGTAATAACACCGTACTTAACCTGGTGATTGTCTGTGGGGCGGTTGTCTATCTGACGGTTGTTCTGGACGTATTTGGTCTGCTGCCAACGTTTCGTTAGACGGAGTCAAAATGAAAAACGTGTTGTCTGTTCAGTCGTCAGTCGTTTATGGCTATGCCGGAAATAAAGCCGCTGTGCTGCCGATGCAGCTTTCGGGGATCGATGTCTGGCCGTTTTACACCGTACAGTTTTCCAACCACACCCAGTACGGGATGTGGCAGGGCATGGCGATGCCGCACGGCGAGCTGAGTGCCATCATCAGCGGGCTGGATGACCTGCAAAAGCTGGCGCAATGCGATGCCGTGCTGTCCGGGTATCTTGGAGATAAACGTCATTGTGAAGAGGTGAAGCACGCGGTCACCACCATTCGTCAACGTAATCCGCAGGCGCTCTATTTTTGCGATCCGGTGATGGGCGATCCGCAAAAAGGCTGCATTGTCGCGCAGGGCGTAGAGTCCTTTTTTGTCGATGATGCCATTCAACTGGCCGACATAATGGGACCGAATCTCTATGAGCTGGGCGTGCTGACGGGCAGACAACTGCGTGGTTTTGACGAGGTGGTGGAAGCTGCGCAACAGCTGGTGGCATGGGGGGTGAAAAAGGTGCTGGTGAAGCATCTCGGCGACTGCTCACGGGACAAACAGTCGTTTGAAATGCTGCTGGTGACGCCGGAACAGATGTTACACATTGCCCGGCCGCTGTATACCTTTGCCAAAATGCCGGTGGGCGTTGGGGATCTGATTTGCAGCGTGATGCTGGCCTCACTGCTCAATGGTTATGAGGATAAGCAGGCGCTGGAGCGGACCACCAGTGTCGTCGATGCGGTGATGCGACTGACAAAAGAGCATGATTCGTATGAACTGCGGCTGATAGATGCGCGTCACCAGATAATGGATCCGCAAATTCTCTATCGGGCAGCGGTACTGTAGCGCCGCAGGGAGGCTTTATGTTTCTGACATTGCTGCGATTTCAGCATCCGCTGGTCTACCGTTTTGCGTGGCTTCGTCTGTGGGTGGTGGTGTTAAGAGCATGCGGTCTACGTAAGAGAAAGGGGTGAGCATTTTACGCTGCTGTTGCTGCCGGATGCGGCTCGCGCCTTATCCGGCCTATAAATGAGCGTGAAACGCAGGCCTACAAATGAGTGTGAAATGTAGGCCTGATAAGCGAAGCGCCATCAGGCATAAGTGCCAGGTATTACACGCGGAAGTAGCGTGGTGGAATCAACGCGGAAAAGGCGTCGAACTTCTTCACCATCTTTTTCCAGAACAACATAACAACAATCCTCGATTTGAAACATCGGCGCTATTTTAGTCAGCGCCGACAAATCGTAAAGCCTGTCGCCTTGTTCTGTTTCTGGGGTGGTGTAAACCTTTTTGGTCACTGTGTCGTCAAATACGATTGCCGCGAATTTGACGGGGTTGACAATGGCTTACGCCATAAACCAGTAATAAAAGAGACCGACTTTCAGGCCAAGGATCACAATGTAGGCACAGCAGTATTTCATGGTGCCAGACATGATCTGATTGGCCTGACCGTCCATTTTGGTGGCAGAAACCGCGATAGCGATGCTTTGCGGCGAAATCATTTTGCCCCCCGTAGCGCCAGAGGTATTGGCCGCCGCCAGCCAGTTGGGATCGATATGTAACTTGCTGGCAGCTATGGTTTGCAGCTTGCCGAACAGAATGTTCGAGTTGGTATCGCTGCCGGTAACGAACGTGCCCAGCGCGCCAATCACCGGGGCGAGGAAGACGTACGAGCTGCCGGTCAGATCGACAATCGACTGCGCCAGCGTGGAGATAATCCCGCTGAGATCCATCACCGTGGCCAGCGCGACGATCGCCATAATTGCCACGATAGAGTTTTTAAGCTGGAAAATCGTTTTGATAAATACTTCCAGCATCCCGCGTGCGGACGCTCCCTGAATAAAACCGCCGATAATGGTCGCAAAGATAATCAGCATCCCTGGTGTGGTCACCCATTCAACTTTCAGTGCCATCGTTTTGCCGTCAGCCAACGTGAAATGCAGCACAGAAGCCAGTTGGGACGCCGCACCTTTTATTGTCGGGAACAGCGGCGAACACAGCAGGATAAACACAAAAATAAACAGATAGATAGAGCCCACGCGGAACAACACTTTTGCCGAGCGCGGCGTGGTTTCGCGGGTATGGCTGACCTCAATGCGCCACTCGGGATCGGTTTTCCCTTTGCGCAGGCGACTGACCATCGCCACGGCAAACAGGCTGACCAGGCTACCGGCAAAGGCGGGTAATTCCGCGCCAAGATGGATGGCGACAAAATATTGTGGAACCAGCGTGGAAATGCCGCAAATCAACGTGATCAGAAATACGCCGCGAATGGCTTTCAGGCCACCGCCAATAATGCAGACAATCACAAACGGCAGCAGGATATTAAACAACGCGAGCTGCAAAATAATGGTTCCGCCTAAGGTATAAACCGGCAGATTAACCTGTTCAGCCAGAATAGAAACCGGGATCCCGACCGCGCCGAATGCGGTAGGAACTGTATTTGCCACGAGAGAGGCAATCGCCGCCTTCAACGGGTTGAATCCCAGCGCAATGAGAATGCCGATCGGAATAGCGACCGCCGTGCCATAGCCCGCTGCGGCTTCAAGAAATCCACCAAAACACCATGAAATCAGCAGCACCTGAATACGCTTATCTTCGCTAATGCTGGCGAGAATATCGCGCAAAATATCCAGCGCTTTGGTCGCCTGCATGACGTTATAACTGAAAATAGCGCCGAGGATCACAATCACGATCGGCCATAGTCCCTTCAGTGCGCCATACCCTATCGCGGCTTTCAGATTTTGTACGGGCATTTCCCAGAATATTGCCGATAGTGCAGCGGTGAATACCAAAGAGATCAGTACGGAATAATGGATGGGCATTTTTAATTTCAGTATTAAAAATACCATCAGCAGCAAAGGAGAGAGTGCCAGAGCAAACATTAAATATTCGTGCATTACAATTCCCGATTTACTTTTTTAGACTGAACTATATTTAGGGGGAAGGAAGCTACCTGAATAATAAAATAAAAAATGCAAACTGAATCGCTTCAGTGAAATAAAGTTATAAAGGTTAATAATTGTATGAATAATGTTATTTTTTTATTAAATATGAATAACCACTAAATATTACAACACCCATTAGAGTTAATCATTAATAGGTATGGGATGATCTTTGCAATAAATGAAATAAGTGTTTTGGCATCCCCTCAAAGGGCGAGGTATGAATTATATGGCGGTGGTAATTTCATTAAAAAAATGTGAGCGGTACCGAAAGAAATAAAATGGGGTATTGCATGTGGATATTGATTGAGGGAATATTCTGTTTTGTCATACAAATGAACTTATAGCCATTTTCACTGGCCCTGATATAAGGAGCGGAGAGCCGCCCTCCATGAAACATACTGATAATAAGACCTTTTTGACGACTCTTACCCAATTGGTTGGCCCTGCTCATATCCTCACCGAACCGTCAAAAACTGCGCGTTACCGTAAGGGATTCCGCTCGGGTCAGGGTGATGCTCTGGCGGTGGTTATCCCCGGCTCTTTGCTTGAACTCTGGAAAGTCCTTAGCGCCTGCGTTGAGGCCGATAAAATAATCCTGATGCAGGCGTCGAACACTGGCCTGACCGAGGGTTCGACGCCAAATGGTAATGACTACGACCGCGAGATCGTCATTATCAGCACGCTGCGGCTGGACAGTCTGCATGTGCTGGATGAGGGCAAGCAGGTGCTGGCTTATCCGGGCACCACGCTGTACTCGCTGGAAAAGGTGCTGAAGCCGTTTGGCCGTGAGCCGCATTCGGTGATCGGCTCTTCGTGCATCGGCGCGTCGGTTATCGGCGGTATCTGTAATAACTCGGGCGGTTCTCTGGTCCAGCGAGGCCCGGCTTACACCGAGATGTCGCTGTTTGCCCGCATTGATGAACAGGGACGCTTGCAGCTGGTCAATCACCTTGGCATTGAGCTAGGTCAGACGCCAGAGCAAATCCTTGCCCGGCTGGATAACAATGCGATTGAAGCCGCGCTCGTCAACCATGACGGGCGTCACGCGCACGATCACGACTATGTTAGCCGCGTGCGGGACATCAATGCCGACACGCCAGCACGTTACAACGCTGACCCGGATCGCTTGTTTGAATCCTCTGGCTGCGCGGGCAAGTTAGCGGTGTTTGCCGTACGTCTGGATACCTTTGAAGCCGAGAAGAACCAGCAGGTCTTTTATATCGGTACCAATCAGACTGATGTCCTGACCGAGATTCGCCGCCACATCCTGGCGAATTTTACAAACCTGCCGGTTGCTGGGGAGTATATGCACCGCGATATCTATGATATTGCAGAGAAATATAGCAAAGATACCTTCCTGATGATCGACAAACTTGGCACGGACAAAATGCCGTTCTTCTTCAACCTGAAGGGGCGTACCGAGGCCATACTTGAGAAAGTGAAGATTTTTCGTCCGCACTTTACCGACCGCGCTATGCAGGCTTTTAGCCATCTGTTCCCGAGCCATCTCCCGGCGCGGATGAAGACCTGGCGCGATAACTATGAACACCATCTAATGCTGAAAATGTCCGGTGAGGGTGTGGCCGAAGCCCAGGCATGGTTAACGGACTATTTTAAATCGGCCGAGGGCGCGTTCTTTACCTGTACCGCGGAAGAGGGCAGTAAGGCGTTTCTGCATCGTTTTGCCGCTGCGGGCGCTGCCATTCGTTATCAGGCCGTTCATTCCGATGAGGTTGAGGATATTCTCGCGCTGGATATTGCATTACGCCGTAATGATACCGAATGGTATGAGCATTTACCGGCAGAAATTGATAGTCAGTTGGTGCATAAACTCTATTACGGTCATTTTATGTGCCATGTCTTCCATCAGGATTATATCGTTAAAAAAGGCGTAGATGCCCACGCGTTAAAAGAACAGATGCTGGAATTACTGCGCCAACGCGGAGCGCAATATCCGGCGGAACACAATGTCGGTCATCTGTATAAAGCGCCGGAGAATTTGGCGCGTTTTTATCAGGAGAATGATCCGACCAACACTATGAACCCAGGCATTGGTAAAACCAGTAAACAGAAAAACTGGGCATGAAATATGAATGAACATTTGTTTGATATCGCGATATCAAGCGCAATAAACAGAAATGAAGCAATGGAGTAGTTATTGTGAATGTAAATTTCTTTGTTACCTGCATTGGTGACGCACTGAAATCACGGATGGCACGAGACTCCGTATTGCTGCTGGAAAAACTGGGTTGTCGCGTGAATTTCCCCGAGAAGCAAGGGTGTTGCGGTCAGCCAGCCATCAACAGCGGTTACATCAAAGAGGCGATCCCTGGGATGAAAAACCTGATCGCCGCGCTGGAAGACAACGACGATCCGATTATCTCCCCTGCGGGCTCCTGCACCTACGCGGTAAAAAGCTACCCAACGTATCTGGCCGATGAACCTGAATGGGCGCTGCGTGCTGAGAAAGTTTCCGCGCGTATGCAGGATCTCACCTCCTTTATCGTCAACAAACTGGGCGTGGTGGACGTTGGCGCCAGCCTGCAGGGGCGCGCTGTGTATCATCCTTCCTGTAGCCTGACCC
This sequence comes from Citrobacter sp. Cpo109, assembly GCF_030332565.1. NCBI lineage: Bacteria > Pseudomonadati > Pseudomonadota > Gammaproteobacteria > Enterobacterales > Enterobacteriaceae > Citrobacter > Citrobacter sp. Cpo109. Next base: position 319,476 of record NZ_JAOWHQ010000071.1, on the reverse strand, counting down.
GCAAACTGGGGGTGAAGGAAGAGCCGCTCACGCTGCTGAAAAACGTGCGCGGACTGGAGCTGTTGACGTTTGCCGATCAGGACACCTGCTGCGGCTTTGGCGGAACGTTCTCGGTCAAGATGGCCGAGATATCCGGTGAGATGGTGAAAGAGAAAGTCTTACATCTGATGGATGCAAAGCCGGAATATTTGATTGGCGCAGACGTCAGCTGCCTGCTGAACATTGGCGGCCGACTGCAACGGGAAGGCCAGCCGGTCAAAGTGATGCATATTGCTGAAGTGCTGATGAGCCGCTGAGGGGAAAGAGATGTCGATAAAAACCAGCGATGTAGAATTTAAACTGCGCATTCGTCAGCAGATAGAAGATCCGATCATGCGCAAAGCCGTGGCTAATGCGCAGGAGCGTATCGGCGCAAATCGGCAAAAAATGGTCGATGAGTTAGGCCACTGGGAAGACTGGCGCGATCGTGCCAGCCAGATCCGCGATCACGTTCTGAGCAACCTCGACGCTTACCTGTATCAACTCTCCGAGAAAGTGACGGAAAACGGCGGGCACGTCTATTTCGCCAAAACCAAAGAAGATGCCACTCGCTACATTTTGCAGGTTGCGCAAAGTAAAAATGCGCAGAAGGTGGTGAAGTCCAAGTCGATGGTGACCGAAGAGATCGGCGTCAACCATGTGCTGCAGGATGCCGGAATCCAGGTGATCGAAACCGATCTCGGGGAATATATCCTGCAACTGGATCAGGATCCGCCTTCGCACGTCGTGGTCCCGGCGATTCATAAAGATCGCTATCAGATCCGCCGCGTGCTGAACGAACGTCTGGGGTATGACGGCCCGGAAACCCCGGAAGCCATGACCTTGTTCATTCGTCAGAAGATCCGTGAGGATTTCCTCAGTGCCGAAATCGGTATTACCGGCTGTAACTTTGCCGTGGCGGAAACCGGCTCGGTGTGTCTGGTGACCAACGAAGGCAACGCGCGCATGTGCACCACGCTGCCGAAAACGCACATTGCGGTGATGGGCATGGAGCGTATCGCGCCGACCTTTGCCGAGGTGGATGTGCTGATCACCATGCTGGCGCGCAGCGCCGTGGGTGCACGTCTGACGGGCTACAACACCTGGCTGACCGGCCCGCGCGAGGCGGATAACGTTGACGGACCGGAAGAGTTCCATCTGGTGATTGTCGATAACGGTCGCTCGCAGGTGCTGGGCTCAGAGTTTCGCGATGTGCTGCGCTGCATCCGCTGCGGAGCCTGTATGAACACCTGTCCGGCATACCGCCACATCGGCGGACACGGCTATGGCTCTATCTATCCAGGACCTATCGGCGCGGTGATTTCTCCGCTGCTCGGCGGCTATAAAGATTTTAAAGACCTGCCGTACGCCTGTTCTTTATGCACGGCCTGTGACAGCGTCTGCCCGGTGCGCATTCCTCTGTCAAAACTGATCCTGCGTCATCGCCGGGTGATGGCCGAGGAGGGCATTACCCCGAAAGCCGAGCGACGGGCGATCAAGATGTTCGCCTATGCCAATAGCCATCCGGGGCTGTGGAAAGTCGGGATGATGGCGGGCGCGCATGCGGCGAGCTGGTTTATCAATGGCGGCAAAACCCCGCTCAAGGTTGGCGCGATTGGTGACTGGATGGAGGCGCGCGATCTGCCTGATGCTGACGGCGAGAGCTTCCGCAGCTGGTTTAAGAAACATCAGGCGCAGGAGAAAAAGAATGGATAACCGTACCGCGTTTTTAAACACCATCGCCCAGGCGCTGGGTCGCCCGCTGCGTTTCGAACCGCAAGCGGATGCCGCGCCGGTTAACAACTATGCCAACGAGCGCCTGACCGAACTTAGCCCGCAGCAGCGCTGCGATGCGTTCATCCAGTTCGCCAGCGAAGTGATGCTGGCTCGCTGCGAGCTGACTCGCGAGGACCTGGCCGCAGACGCGGCGTTACGCCTGTGCGAAGAATTGGGTCAGCAGCCGGTGGTGCTGAGCGGCGACAGCCGGCTGGTGGAGCTGGGTATCACCGAACGCTTGCAGCAGGAATGCAACGCCGTGGTCTGGGATCCGGCGCGTGGTAGCGAAAATATTACCCAGGCCGAACAGGCGAAAGTCGGCGTGGTGTATGCCGAATATGGCCTGACGGAGTCCGGCGGCGTGGTGCTGTTTTCTGCGCCCGAGCGTGGGCGTTCCCTGAGCCTGTTGCCGGAGTCCTCGATTTTCGTGCTGCGTAAAAGCTCCATTCTGCCGCGTGTGGCGCAACTGGCAGAAAAACTGCATCAGAAAGCGCAGGCCGGTGAGCGTATGCCATCGTGCATTAATATCATCAGTGGACCCAGCTCGACGGCGGATATTGAGCTTATCAAGGTGGTTGGGGTACATGGCCCGGTGAAGGCGGTGTATCTGATTATTGAGGATTGTTGAGGCAGGATGGAAAACCGCTCTGGCGCTATAGGCCAGAGCGGTATCGACGTTATGCAATCATGCTGATGATCAACACGATAATCAGGCCAACCACGGAGTTTACCAGCTCCAGCAGACCCCAGGTTTTCAGCGTATCCTTCACCGACAGGTCAAAGTAGCCTTTGAACAGCCAGAACGAAGCATCGTTGATATGGGTCAGGGTGTTGGAGCCCGCCGCTGTTGCCAGTACCAGCAACGCCGGGTCGACGCCCACCAGTTGACCGGTTGCCGGGTCGAGGATTGCTGCGCTAATAATCCCCGCGGCCGTCATGGCTGAGACCACGCCCTGACCCGTTGCCAGACGAATCAGTACGGTTATCAACCACGCCATAATGTACGGAGAAATGTTGCCGTGTGACATCAGCATGCCGATGGTATCGCCGATGCCGGTATCGATAATGGTTTGCTTCAGTACGCCGCCCGCGCCGATGATCAGGATCACCATGGCGATGCTTTTCACCGCGTTTTCAAAGGCGTTCATTACCCACTGCATGTCGTGACCGCGCGCGGTACCAAACAGCACGAAGGCGACAACCATGGCGATAAACATTGCAATCGGCGAGGAGCCTAAGAAGTTGACCACTTCCCACGCCTGCGTCCCTTTCACCAGCCAGATGTTGGCAATGGTGGTGGAGATCATGATGATCGCCGGGATCAGCGGCACCAGGATAGACACGCCGAAGGACGGCAGGTTGTTCTGGTCAACCGGTACGTCGGCCTTCATGAATGACGGCGTTGGACGATCGAGGTTGCCGAGGAATTTCGGCAGAATAAGCCCGGCGCAGATTACGCTCGGAATGGTCACCAGGATACCGTAGATGTAGACCATGCCCATGTCAGCGCCGTAGGCGTTAACCAGCGCGACCGGACCCGGCTGCGGTGGGAACAGTGAGTGAGCGGTGGTGGCGGCGGCAACCGCAGGAATCGCCAGCTTGAGGAACGGGATCTTCGCTTCCGCGGCAATGACGATCACCAGCGGTGCCAGCATAATAAACGCCACTTCATAGAACATCGCCAGGCCGAAGATCAGACCAATAATGATCACCGACAGCTGCACGTAACGTAGACCGAGTCGCGCCAGCAGCGTATGGGCAATCTGATGCGCCGCCCCGGAGTCAACCATCAGCTTACCGATGACGGCTCCGAATACCACGATAATCGCCAGCTCACCCAGCGTGCTGCCAAAGCCGGATTTCATGGTATGCAGCAGTTCCATTAAATCCATTCCCGCCAGCATACCGACCGAGAGTGCCGCCAGCAGCAGGGCGACCATCGAGTTTATTTTGAATCTTAAATTGAGCACCAGCATCAGGCCGATGCCGAATACAACCCACAGAATATTGAGAACGTGCATATAACGTCTACCTTACTTTGGTTGAACTATTATGATTTTGGTTGAGATGTTACATATATTGGTCAACCTATGATGCGATGGATGTCACATTGCGTTACATGTTTACATTAATACTGGGTTGTCTGGACGTAAAAAGGCGATCTAATCAGCAGGCATCGTGATTTGGTTAACCAATTTAGCGCTTCAGGTTGACATGTAATACCAAAAGGAGGAATTTATGTGCCATATCGTCGAGTCCATAACGTAAATGAGGAATAAAACATGGAACAGACATGGCGCTGGTATGGTCCTAACGATCCGGTCACCTTAGCGGATGTACGTCAGGCGGGTGCTACGGGCGTTGTTACCGCCTTGCACCATATCCCGAACGGGGAAGTGTGGACGGTTGATGAGATCCTAAAACGCAAAGCCATTATTGAGCAGGCGGGCCTGGTATGGTCGGTCGTCGAAAGCGTACCGATCCACGAAGACATTAAAACCCGTTCCGGCAACTATCAGCAGTGGATTGCCAACTACCAGCAAAGCCTGCGTAACCTGGCCGAGTGCGGCATTCGTACCGTGTGCTACAACTTTATGCCGGTTCTCGACTGGACCCGTACCGACCTGGAATACGTCCTGCCGGACGGCTCCAAAGCGCTGCGTTTCGATCAAATTGAATTTGCCGCCTTTGAGCTGCATATCCTCAAACGCCCGGGCGCGGAAGCGGACTACACCGCCGAAGAGATTGCGCAGGCGCATGAACGCTTCACCACCATGAGCGAAGAAGACAAAGCACGTCTGACCCGCAATATCATCGCCGGTTTGCCGGGCGCGGAAGAGGGCTACACGCTCGACCAGTTCCGCCAGCATCTTGAACGCTATAAGGATATCGATAAAGCTGCGCTGCGTGAGAATTTTGCCGTCTTCCTGAAGGCGATTATTCCTGTAGCAGAAGAGGTCGGTGTGCGCATGGCGGTACACCCGGACGATCCGCCGCGCCCAATCCTTGGCCTGCCACGCATTGTTTCCACCGTGGAAGACATGCAGTGGATGGTCGATACGGTCAACAGCATGGCGAACGGTTTCACCATGTGTACCGGCTCCTACGGCGTTCGTGCGGATAACGACCTGGTCGACATGATCAAACAGTTTGGCCCGCGCATTTACTTCACACATTTGCGCTCCACGCTGCGTGAAGATAACCCGAAAACTTTCCATGAAGCGGCGCATCTTAACGGCGACGTCGACATGTACGAAGTGGTGAAAGCGATCGTTGAGGAAGAACAGCGCCGTAAAGCCGAGGGCAAAGAGGATCTGATTCCTATGCGCCCGGACCACGGTCACCAGATGCTTGACGACCTGAAAAAGAAAACCAACCCAGGTTACTCCGCGATTGGTCGCCTGAAAGGCCTGGCGGAAGTGCGTGGCGTTGAGATGGCTATCCAGCGCGCTTTCTTTAGCCGCTAAAGCAGTGTTGCCGGTCGCCTGTCTGGCCGGCTTTTTTCTTTTCTCTCCGTTGGTCTTTCCGACGGGATCTGGAGTTCACGATGACAACGACAATTGCCAATAGCAACCTGCCGGTTGCACGCCCCGCATGGGACAGCTCTCGTCTGCAATCCCGCATTGTTCACCTGGGATGCGGCGCTTTTCACCGCGCGCATCAGGCGCTGTACACCCACCATCTGCTGGAAACCACCGACAGCGACTGGGGTATCTGTGAAGTTAACCTGATGCCGGGTAATGACTGCATACTGATTGAAAACCTGCGCAAGCAACAATTGCTGTATACCGTGGCGGAAAAAGGCGCGGACAATACCGTGCTGAAAGTGATTGGCTCAATGAAAGAAGCCCTGCACCCGGAGCTTGATGGCTGTGATGGTATTTTACAGGCCATGGCGCGCCCGCAGACGGCAATTGTCTCGCTGACGGTCACGGAAAAAGGCTACTGCACCGATGCCGCCAGCGGTCAGTTAGATCTCAATAACCCACTGATTAAACACGATCTGGCGAATCCGGCCGCGCCGAAATCGGCGATTGGTTACATCGTACAGGCGCTGCATCTGCGTCGTGAGCAGGGGCTGGCGGCCTTTACCGTGATGTCCTGCGATAACGTGCGCGAAAATGGCCATGTGGCGAAAGTTGCGGTGCTGGGCCTGGCGCAGGCGCGCGATCCGCAGCTGGCGCAGTGGATTGAAGCGAACGCCACTTTCCCATGCACCATGGTCGACCGCATTGTTCCGGCGGCGACGCCAGAAACGTTGCAAGAGATTGCCGACCAGTTGGGCGTTTACGATCCGTGCGCTATCGCCTGCGAACCGTTCCGCCAGTGGGTGATTGAAGACAACTTTGTTAACGGTCGTCCTGATTGGGACAAAGTCGGCGCACAGTTTGTTGCCGACGTAGTACCGTTTGAAATGATGAAACTGCGCATGCTCAACGGTAGCCACTCTTTCCTCGCTTATCTGGGCTATCTTGGCGGTTATGAAACCATCGCTGACACCATGACCAATCCAGCGTACCGCAAAGCGGCGTTTGCACTGATGATGCAGGAGCAAGCGCCAACGCTGTCGATGCCGGAAGGCACCGATCTCAGTGCCTACGCGACGCTGCTGATCGAGCGTTTCAGCAACCCGTCTCTGCGCCACCGTACCTGGCAGATTGCGATGGATGGCAGCCAGAAACTGCCGCAGCGCCTGCTGGATCCGGTGCGTCTGCATCTGCAAAACGGCAGCGGCTGGCGTCATCTGGCACTGGGCATCGCGGGCTGGATGCGCTACACCCACGGTGTGGATGAACAGGGGCAAGTCATTGATGTTGTCGACCCAATGCAGGCCGAATTCCAGCGCATTAACCAACAGTTCCAGGGAGCCGAACGGGTGACGGCGCTGCTGGGGTTAAGCGGCATTTTTGGTCACGATCTGGCGGAAAACGCCGATTTTGTGGAAACGATTATCGCGGAGTATCAACAGTTGTGTGAACACGGCGCACGCGAGTGCGTTGCAGCGTTAAGCGCTGACGCATAACCTCCCAGGTATGACGGGTCAATCAAAATACTAATTTGGTTGACCCGTTTTCTGTTTTTGGCTTCCCGCAAATGCTATAGTTCAGGCGAAAAAAACGTTATTGGTAGGCCGGATAAGGTGTGCGCAGTCATCCAGCCTCCGGATTCTGAATTGACGCATCTGACGGACATAACACGATGAAATCAAACACTTCTCAGCAAAGACCCTACCAGGAAGTGGGTGCAATGATCCGCGATCTGATTGTCCAGACGCCGTACCTGCCTGGTGAGCGCTTACCTCCGGAGCGTGAAATCGCCGAGAGGCTCAATGTCACTCGCACGGTGGTGCGCGAAGCGTTAATCATGCTGGAAATTAAAGGTCTGGTGGACGTGCGTCGTGGTGCCGGGATCTACGTACTCGACAATGCAGAAGCTCAGACTATCGACAGTTCGGATGTGAATCATTGCAATGATGCAGGCCCGTTTGAGCTGCTACAGGCGCGACAGCTGCTGGAAAGCAACATCGCCGAATTTGCCGCGCTGCAGGCCACCCGCGAAGATATCGTCAAAATGCGCCAGGCGTTGCAGCTGGAAGAGCGGGAGCTGGCCTCCAGCGAACCCAACGGTTCTGAAAGCGGTGACATGCAGTTCCATCTCGCTATCGCCGAGGCCACGCATAACAGCATGCTGGTGGAGCTGTTCCGCCAGTCATGGCAGTGGCGCGAGAACAACCCGATGTGGATCCAGCTTCATAGCCATCTCGATGATACCCACTATCGTAAAGAGTGGATGGGTGACCACAAGCAGATCCTGGCGGCGTTAATCAAAAAGGATGCTCGCGCGGCCAAGCTGGCGATGTGGCAGCATCTGGAAAACGTCAAACAGCGCCTGCTGGAGTTTTCAAATGTTGATGATATCGACTTCGATGGCTATCTGTTTGACTCCTGGCCGCTGGATAAAGTTAACGCTTGATTTTACCACCTCTCACGCGGGCTGTTGCGGCCCGCTCGGCATTGCATAACAACCTTTCTTTTCACGTCTTAAACCTCATGTAAAAAATGGTTTCCATAGTCTTCAATGATCATTTTTTTCGCCGCCCCTGTGTGATGTAAATTGATTTTCATCAATTAAAAACAACTTATTTTTGCTTGCGAAAAAATGCGCTATTTACCTTATTTTTACCTTTTTGTGCTTATTTTTAGACAATACAGGTCTGTATTAAGTGAGAATCAAAGTGATTTCCGCTGCAGATAGTGCAGGGCCGCCTGGCATAACAGCGCATAAAAACTGGTGGTTTGCGTAAAAGTAGACATTAATAATGGCATGTAACTCATTGTCTGTAGTGATGTTTTGATTGAGCATTATTATTAATGTGAATGATTCGTGGCTTTTTAATCATATGAATAAAAACGGATATATGTAAAGCTAACATTACACATTATTCTATAATCAAGTTATCTTTCATTTGAAATAACGTTCCAGTTTTTTGTTCTTTATTAACAGTTTCATTACTATTGTGACTGTATTTTGCCGTTGACATGTTTTTACACTGACTGCATATTTCATCGCCATAAGCGTGTTTGCGTTCAGGAGATGATTATGCCCTCTCGAGATTACCCTGATATCCGAAAAGCCAGGGGAACCCGATCAAAAGATATGGTTCTATTAAGTGCCCGTGTCGATACTTCTCTATGGGAATATGTTCGGACGCTGGCATTTGAAACTCGTAAAAGTAAACAAGACATTATTGCCGAGGCATTAATGTTGCATCGCTCTATTAATGAGAGCACAAGCGAAGAATCTAAGTAATTACTCTCTGTTCGGGTTTTCTTTAAAACCCAAAATTGAAACAGGTCTTGCCACTTCATTATTGCCTTTATTGGTATATTTTTTCGGTGTGTTATTGGTGTTTCCCCTTATCTGGAGGGGACTTTTTTATGTGGGCATCCCGCCTTCATAACAAAGTTGATAGCAAAATTCACAATTAAAAGTGAGTAATAACATGAAAAAGTCAGTAGTGGCATTAGCTGTAATGGCATTAGGGGTAACCTCCGTTCATGCAGCGGAAATTTATAATAAAGATGGTAACAAACTGGATCTGTACGGCAAAGTAAAAGCGGTCCATTCCTGGACTGACGGCAATAACGCCGATGAGACCTACGCGCGTCTGGGTTTTCGCGGTGAGACACAAATCAACGATCAACTGACCGGTTATGGCCAATTTGAGAGTCAGTTTGATGCCTCTAAAGCAGAAGGTTCTCAGAATGGCGTTAAGACACGTCTGGCGTTTGCTGGCCTGGATTACGGCCATGACGTTAGCTTTGACTACGGTCGTAACTACGGTATCGCTTACGACGTGGGAGCTTACACTGACACTCTCTCAGAGTTCGGCGGTGACTCCTTTGAAGATGCTGACCGCTTCCTTACTTCACGCACTTCTGGCGTTGCAACACTCCGTACCAAAAATCTGTTTGGTGCCGTTGATGGTTTGAGCGTTGGTGCGCAATATCAGGGGCAGGACGATACCAATACGGATCCGACCAAACAGCACGGCAACGGCTACGGCTTCTCCCTGGGCTATGACAATATCGCGGATTCTGGTGTTTCTGCCATTGCGGCCTATACAAAAAGCTCAATTACCGCGGCCCAAAAGAAAGGCAATACAGACGGTATATGGGATGGTGAAAACGCAGAGTTCTGGGGCGCAGGCCTTAAGTATGATGCAAACGCAATCTACGTTGCGACCATGTACGGCGAATCCCACAACCTGCTCCTGAATACGCGCGAAAAAAATTCTCAGGGTGTCCCTCAGGATGCGGACAAAGCGCAGCACTTTGAAGCGATGGCGGCCTATGTGTTTGATTTTGGTCTGCGTCCGAACGTGGGCTACGTCCATACGCGTGACAACAACAATAACGATCTGACCGAATACGTTGCGCTGGGCACAGACTACTACTTCAACAAAAACATGGTTGCTGATGTGGGTTACAAAATTAACCTGCTTGATGGCAAAGACGGCGACAACAAGGTTGTTGCGGGTCTGACCTATCAGTTCTAAGTAGTTATACTAGTACGAAAAAGGCGTCTTGGTTAAGACGCCTTTTTTACATTTGCTGGAGTTTAAACCGGCTGACTCTCTTTCATCTGTACACCGTTAAACAGCCATTGCCAGATGCCCACTTTTACCCATGCGACCACGCAGAGGATCAGATAAAAAAGCGGATTATGGGTAATGGTAACGCGCATGACTTCCATTAAATCCACATGCAAATTTCCGGCAATTGCCATATTGATAACAAAAATAGAGGCTACCGCGCTGGCCAGTAAAATAAGTATGGCATGTAACTTTGTTATCTCCGGTAACTTGCCAGAGGCCCATTGCCATAAGAATGTTGTTGATAACAGGAAGATAATAAACAATCCCAGTGCGCCAAATAAGCCAAAGTCTTTATAATCCTTTAGCGTGCCAATTAAACCCGCTAAAATAATTAACCCCAGTAGTATTTTTTTAAACCACGACATGTGCCTTTCCCGAAGATGGTGTTGATGTTGAATTAATATGTCCATTTTTACGCATTTTAAATTGAGTTTATAAATGAACAGCCGGGGATTATAAATTGTCTGACGGATAATTGCCGATTATTTGCGGTTTATTAAATGCTGACATTTAATTGCGGACTAATCCGAATATATCTTCTTTAGACGTTAGCCGGTTATACCCTTTTGGGCGAGGCGAAACGCTGTTTGTATAATTGCGTGAGGCTGATAAGTGCCGCAATAAACAACGCGACCGCGCCGCACACCGTGGCGTTAACGATCGCCTGTGCGCCGCTTCCCAGCAGGCTGGTTAATAGCGGACCAAGTATTTGCCCAATGCCGTAAGTCAGAGTGACCAGGCCCAGCAGATTAATATTGCGCGGTACGCTAAGTTGTCGGGCAAGCGGCATCACCAGTGAAGTGGTTCCCATAAACGTTGCGCCAAACCCCATGCTGCTTATCACCAGCAGCGGCAAGGAGCCGCTGGCGAGCGTCATGACCACGCAGGCGCTTTGAATCAGCAAATTCGCCGTCAGGCATTGCAATACACCCCAGCGTCGGGCGGCCCACAGCCAGGCGAAACACCCCGGAATTATCGATATGCCGACCAGCGACCAGAGATGGGCAGTCAACAGCGGCGAACCGGCACTTTTCGCCATCAGCGGCAGGTAGGTGGCGACAATGATGTAGCCAAATCCGGCCAGCCCGTACAGTAGCGCCAGCAGCCACCAGGACATAGGCTGATACTCTGTTTTTACCGGGGCCGCAGCGGGGAGCATGTGGTCGCGAGATGGCAGGAGTATAACCAGTAGCACGAAGAACAGAGCCGAGGCTGCCGCTGCGCCCAGCCAGAGCGTGTGCGATGAAAGCGCAAAATGCAGACCGATAATGACATATTCATTGCCCAGCAAAATGCCTGCACCAACGCCGGAGAACAACGCCGCGATCACGAAGGGATGCCGGGTATGATGCAGAACGATCATTGAGCCAAAGATCATCATACCGGCACTGGCGACGCCTGCCAGAAAGCGGATCAGCATCACCAGCGCGGGCTGCGTAAAGCTGGCCATCGCCAGAATCAGCCCTGCGGTAGCGAGCGCGGACGTTAGCAGCATCGGGCGTAAGCGTGAGGGAAGATGGAAGAGCCCGAAGGAGAAGAGCAGGCTTCCTGCCAGATACCCGGCGTAGTTGGCGCTAGCAATCCAGGAGAGTTGGTCAAACGTAAATAGACCTTCCGACAGCAGCACTGGCAGCATTGGTGTATACAGAAAGCGCCCAATTCCCATACCCAGTGTTAAGACCAGCATGCCAAAAAGCGCGACGCTGATGGCATGACGATTTGAATCTGGGCTTCCCTGGGACATACGGACTCTCATTTCGCGCTGTTAGCTGATAATTGTTATATTACATGCGTAAATGATAATGAAAAGTAAAATAAAACCAAGTCCCCTGACTCGTTCAGGAAGGAGGAAAAGTGGCAAGGCAGCGCCAGTCTCCGTTTTCAAGACGGTAGATAGATTCGGTATGACCCGGAATTATCCACTCATCCTCCTTGCCAGCAACACAGTCGATGTAAATGCACAGCCCGCAGCCACCGCGTAGCTCGCGGGGAATATCTGCCACCCGAAAGCACATACCCGCAGCCTGTAGCGCTTTACGCGTTTTGATGACGCCGAGGGTAGTATGAAACAAGAACAGTGTTTCCTTCACTCACGTTTCCCCTGACGCTGACCAATTAACGCGGCCCCAATCGCCCCAGCAAACTGCGCGTCGGGATGCGTGTGTACGGGAATGCCAATGTGGCCTTCAAGCATACGAGCAAAGGCGTGACAGTGACTTACTCCCCCGGTAAATAACAGTGGAGCCTGCCCTGAAAGCCGTCCGATGAAATTCGCGCTGCGTCGGGCCATCGCGTTGATCACACCTGCTAAAATGGCCTCCGGCGCGACACCCGCAGAGCGCAGGCTTATAACCTCTGACTCGGCAAAAACCGTGCACATGCTGGTGATGGCATGTGGTTCGACGCCAGCGGTAATCGCATCTAGCTGCTCTACGCTGGCGCCGAGCGTGCGTGAGATGACTTCCAGAAATCGTCCGGTCCCTGCCGCACATTTGTCGTTCATCAAGAAATCGCTGAGGTTGCCATCATCATCTAACTGGATGACTTTACTGTCCTGACCGCCGATATCAATCACTGTGCGGGTGCCGGGAGCCAGCAAGCGCGCCCCCAGACCGTGGCAGGAAATTTCAGTGACCTGTTTGTCGGCATAATCCACGAGCTGCCGTCCGTAGCCAGTGAGGGTTAAAAATGGTCTATCGTTCAGCCCCGCTTGCAGCGTTTCCCATGCCTGAGCGATCGCTTCGGCAGGGCGAAAAGGTGTTGGGCAGAGGAAGCGACGTCTGATGACGTTCCTTTCCAACAAAATCCCTTTAGTCGCCGTGGAGCCGGAATCGATCCCTATTGAGTATGTCATCCCTGTTCCTCACAACATTTCAATGAACGCGGCGACACGAGTGCTAAGTTGGCCGATATCCGCGCTGGAGTAGTCGGTTTCAATAGCGATATAGGGAATGTTGTGCTGCTGGCGGACGTGGCGTTTAATGGCCAGTGATTCAACAGCGTAAGTGTGGCAAGCCTGTAAAATGACATCGACGACGCCGTCAGCCTGGTACTCTTCAACCATTTGGCTGAGCATTTTCAGACGTTGATCGTTAGGGGAAATACATGAGCAGCCGATGGCGAGGTATTTATCGGTCAGCGCGTCGTAGACGTCGCCAGTTTCCTCCACGCACTGTTCAGTGGCTTTCGCCCCGGTGCAGTTTTCATAGCCCACCACCCAACCGCCGTTTTCTTCAATGGCACGAACCACTTTTTCTGCCGCGCCGCCGATGGGGCAGCCGGTTATCAGTATGCGTGGACGTGACGCCAGACGTTTCCCGGCCTGCCATTCCTGATGTACCCGCTCGGCCATGCTATTAAGCTCGTCGATCAGTGCTGCTTTATCAAAGCGGAAGGTTGCACCGTAGACGACTTTCAGAATGTCACTGCCGCTGAGTGCGGGTGGGTTGAGCTGACCAACGCGGTAGAAGTTTGCCAGTGCACGACGTTCCTGGTTTTTTAGAATGACGGCTTCACGTAGCGCGGCTTCGGTTATCGGGGTGCTAAAACGGGCTTCGATTACCTGCTGCAAACGCAGGATCTCGGCTTTCCACAGCGCCCGCGAAGCCGCATCACTGGCGCTGTTGGGCAGTTGCATCACATGTACCGCTTTAAATTCAGCCATGTACTCGTACATCTTCTTTTTACCATCGCAGGTCGTTTCGCCCACCACCAGGTCAGAGAAGTAGAAGTACGGACATTTATCCGTTTTACCAAACCCGTAGCTGCTTTTGATCAGTGGACACAGGTTTCGTGGCAGATCTTTTTCGGCCTCTTCAATCGTTTCATCAGAGGTTGAGCATAGCGAAACGACGACCGCGCCTGCCGCCATCGCTATCTCCTGCGGCATAAAGGTGCAATAGGTCCCAACGAGCGGGATACCCTGCTCTTTAAGATCCATTACGGTGAGAAAACCTTTCTGACGGGCGTCGGAGAATTGATTAAAAATGGCGGGTAAATCGGTGATTAGCGACATGATTTTCCTTCCCCGTAACACGGGAGACAGTAAAAAGACGTCGCATTATAACCATGCAATTTATCTGGCTTTATTGATGTACAACAATTGTGCGCTTACAGATTACGACTGTAGACCCGTGAGACTTCCCCCCACGGATGATAGCCCGGCCCGTCAAAGTAAAATCCCGCTTTCTCGTATAAGCCTTCCAGGTCAGTACACAAATGGAGCTGCATAAAGCCTAGCTGTTTAGCCTGCTGCGCAATATGTTCAATCAGGCGAAATGCCAGACCGTGACCACGATAGCGAGGATCGACATAGAGCGCGCATAGCCACGGCCACAGTTCGCCGCGACTGATAAAATCATTAGTGATCAATCCGGCGCAGCCAACAATGCTGTCGCCGTCCTGCAGCCAGTACCACTGCGGTAGCGGGTTCTTTGCGCCAATGCAACGATGCAGCGCATCTTCGTATACCTTCACGGAGTCTTCTGAGGCCCATTGTTGCTGAAAGTAAGCGGTGACCTCGTGCAGTTTTTCCGGTGTTTCGCGCAGGGAAAAAATGCGGATGTTCATCGTCATTGAATTTTTCTCCTTAAAAATTCGCCAGCGTCAGCAGGGACGGAATTTGCGACAACAGATATAACACCAGCCCAATAGAACCGCCAACCAGCGTGCCGTTGACGCGGATAAACTGCAAATCTTTACCGATGTTCAGTTCAATTTGCTGCGACATATCGTGTGCATCCCAGCTTTTCACCGTGTCGCTAATATGGCGCGTCAGGAAGGTGGCGAACTCTGGCGCTACTTTATGCGCGGCCTGTTCCAGATGCCCATTCAGTGAGGCGCGCAGGGCGCTGTCGGCTACCAGCGTTTCGCCAAACCATTGTCCCGCACTAGCGATACGCTGCTTCACGCGGGAATCGTCGGCGTTAATGTCGGTTTTCACCCACTGACGCAGGTCTGCCCACAGCTCGCCAAGATAACGGTTGAAGGCTTCATCTTCCTTCAGATAGCTTTTCAGGCTTTCGGCCCGCACGGCCATCTCCGGATCGTGTTTGAGCTTATCGATGAGTTTAAACGTGGCGCGATCGAAGGCATGGCGGATCTGATGCGCGCGATCGTGGCTGATGTCATCCAGCAAGGAGTTAACGGCATCAGACACCAGCTCGGCACTGTGCTCGCCCAGCCATTCGGTCGGCAGGATCTTCGCTTTCAGCGGATGTTCGGTTTCCAGCCAGTGCACGACCTGTCTGGCGATAAACGCTCGCGAGCTGTCGCGCTGGAGCAGGGCGATCAGTTGGGCGATCAGCGTGTCGAGCAGCACCTGATGGCGATTGTTTTTGGTCATGCTTTCCAGCATCAACGCACTGGTACCTGAGAGATCGACCTTGTCGATGGCCTTGTGCACCGCCCGCTTGATCAGCCGCTGAATGCGCGAGTCGTCGGTCAGTTCGAGAAAACCGCTCATAATTTGCAGCAGATGCTGGCCGATGCGCTGGGCGTTTTCCGGCTGGCTGAACCAGTTGCCGATCAACAGCGCCGGTTCATGGCGGCGGATCAGCGCGACCAGCGACTGGGTATCGAGAAATTTTTCCTGGACAAATTGCCCGAGATTTTCGCCGATCCGATCCTTATTGCGCGGGATAATCGCCGTGTGCTGCGAGATAAACGGGATCGGCACCCGGCGAAAAAGCGCCACCACGGCAAACCAGTCCGCCAGCGCGCCCACCATCGCCGCTTCGGCGATCGCTTTGATCCCCAGTACCCAAAAGTTAGGTGGCAGAAACAGCGTGATGACGAAGGTGGCAGCGGCAATCAGCAGTAATGAGAGCGCCAGTCGCTTGGCGCGTTTGAGTTCAGCAATTTTATTCATAGGCTTAAGGATAGAGCCAGACGGGGGGATCGCGCAAAAAATGTGGAGCGCCTCCCATTTTCAGGTGGGCTGGGCTTACTCCGGGATCCAGTTGTCCCAGGCGGGCAAGGGGCCGAGTTCCGCCACCAGAAAATCGATAAACGATCGCACCTTAGGATTGCTGTACTTGCTGGGAAAGTACAGCGCATACAGGGCGTGAGTTTCACAGGTGATAGTGCCGTCGAGCATCAGCGGCGTTATCTCTTCTTTTTGAATATGATCGCCAATCAGATAGGTGGGCAAATACGCCACTCCCTGATCTTCTAACACCGACTTCAGTAATACCAGGCTGCTGTTGGCCTGGATTGGCATATGCAGTTTTAATTGGTGCAGGCGATCCTGTTCATCCGCCACCTTCAGCACCGGCGTGAGGCCTGGGTAAACCAGACAATCATGGTTGACCAGGTCGCTTCGGCGCTGGGGCATGCCTTTTTTGGCAAGGTAGCCGGGTGAAGCGCAGTACGCCCAGCGAACAGGCACCAGCTTGCGCATCGCATAGTTTTGCGGCGGTGCGGTGGAGATGCGCAGGGCGATGTCGAAATCTGTTTCGTTCAGATTCACAAAGTTATCGTTGAGATCGATATACAGATTCACATCCGGGAACTGGGAGCGATATTTATCCACCAGGTTCACCAGCCGGGAATAACCAAACGCAATTGAGCAGGTTATGCGTAATTCACCCTGCGGGCTGTGGTAATAACCGGAAGTGGTATTCAGCGTTTCATCGAATTCTTTCAAAAGCTTATTAGCGCGGTTGAAGAGATATTGCCCTGCGTCGGTCAGGGTAATACTGCGGGTGGTGCGTTTAATTAATGTCGTGCCCAGCGTGTCTTCCATCGCAGCCAGACTTTTGCTGACCGCAGACGGCGATACGTTGAGCTGCGCCGCGGCTTCTGACAATCCTCCGCAGTCGACGATTTTAGTAAAAAACTCCAGATGCTTGAGTGAAATCGGCGTACTCATAGTTTCCTTTAATTCACAAGTGATTTGCAAAAACGGTACGAATAGGCCGTTACATTCGCGTTTTAAACATGCAACTATTGAATCACAGGAAACAACTTGCTGGCAAAATGAAAAAATAACAACTTAGGTGAGTTACGTCACAAAATAAAAGGAGGCGAAACGGAAACTCATCACATTGTGAATTTAATCTCATTAATTATTATTCTAAAGGTACCGATTATGTGGTCACGACTCGAACCCTACAGATCGTCGATTATTTTATTAGTTGCTCTGGTGATTGGCGGCTTATTAGGTATTTATGCCCCATCGTTTGCAAGTAAACTCCAGCCAATAGGTCAGATATTCTTAAACCTGTTATTTATGATTATTGTGCCGCTGGTGGGGATCAGCGTCATGTCTTCGATCGCCAGTATGACCGACCTGAAAAGGTTAGGGCGCATTATGGCGATTATCTTTATTGTTTCGATCGCCATGGCCTTTATTCCAGCCGCCGGGATCGTCGCGCTGGCGCTCTGGTATAACCCGGCGCAGGGCGTCACTATCGATCTCTCGCAGTCGGTACAGGCGGGCAGCGGTAAGATGGATTTTGTCAGTATGATCACCACCAGCGACTTTATCGGACTGTTTTCTAAGTCCAATATTCTGGCGCTGATCGTAATGGCGATCATCGCCGGTGTCGCAATTGGCCAGTCGGATCAGGCCGGTAAACGCATTGCGTCACTGCTGGAAGACGCCAATACCGTGATCATGAAGATCGTGTCGATCATTATGAAGGTCGCGCCGATTGGTCTGGGCTGCTACTTCGCCGCCACCATGGCCAGTCAGGACTCTGCACTACTGTTAACCTTTGCCCGCGCCATCGGCCTGTTTATGATTGCCACGCTGGTCTACTTTGTTTTTGGCTCAATTCTCTATTCGTATATTGGCGGCGGTATTCCGGCGGTCAAAGCCTTTTGGCGTAACGCGATTGAACCGTCTGCGACCGCGCTGGGGACCTGCTCTTCACTGGGGACGCTGCCGGTGACGCTGCGTGCCGGTAAGGCGATGGGGATTAACCCGGAAATCGTTGATGTCTCCATTCCGCTGCTGGTTAATCTCAACAAGGGCGGCGTGGCGATGATTGCCGCGCTAAAAATTGTCTTTATCTATTCCGTGCTGGGCATGGAATTCACCACCGAAACCTTCTTCCTGACGATGCTGATTGCGGTGCTCTCCGCCATTATCGTTGGTGGCGTACCGGGCGGGGCGTTCCTCGGTGAAATCTTTATCGTCACAACGCTCGGCCTGCCGATGGAAGCAATCCCGATGCTGGTGGTGCTGGGCACCATTACCGATGCGCCGGCCACACTGATTAACGTTATCCATGATTTGAATGCGGCGCAGATTGTTGAACGGTTCGCTGGAAAAAAGCAGACCAACACTGAAATAAACTCTACTGCTGCGGTGGTATAGGTCTCACACGGATTAAGAACAGGAGATGTTATGAAAGACGCAATGAAGCTTGAAACGCACCTGGTTGTTGCTGGTCGTGACAAACGCTACACCCAGGGAGCGGTGAATCCGGTTATCCAACGCGCCTCTTCACTGGTATTTGATACCGTGAAGGACAAGAAATTTGCCACCGCCAATCGCGCTAACGGCGAGCTGTTTTACGGTCGTCGCGGAACCTACACCCACTTTGCCTTTCAGAAGGCAATGAGCGAGCTGGAAGGCGGCGTTGGCTGCGCGCTGTACCCTTGCGGCGCTGCGGCGGTGACAAACGCGATTCT
Source organism: Citrobacter sp. Cpo109 (assembly GCF_030332565.1). Classification (NCBI taxonomy): domain Bacteria; kingdom Pseudomonadati; phylum Pseudomonadota; class Gammaproteobacteria; order Enterobacterales; family Enterobacteriaceae; genus Citrobacter; species Citrobacter sp. Cpo109. The sequence goes on along the minus strand of NZ_JAOWHQ010000071.1, from coordinate 300,884 downwards.
GGCGTTTGTTCAGGGTGGTGATCATATTCTGATGACGGGTGCGGCCTATGAACCAACCCAGGATTTTTGCAATAAGATCCTGAGTAAATTCAACGTGGAAACAACGTATTACGATCCGCTGATTGGTGCAGGTATCGTCGATCTTCTGCGTCCGGAAACGAAGGTGGTATTCCTTGAGTCACCAAGTTCTATCACCATGGAAGTCCAGGACGTGCCGGGGATGGTGAAGGCTATCCGCGCGGTGAATCCGGAGATTGTTATTATGATCGACAACACCTGGGCGGCGGGCGTGCTGTTCAAAGCGCTGGATTATGGCGTGGATATTTCCATTCAGGCGGGAACGAAGTACACCATCGGTCATTCGGACGGCATGCTGGGCACGGCGGTGTCGAACGCCCGTTGTTGGGATCGTCTGCGCGAGAACTCCTATCTGATGGGGCAAACGCTGGACGCCGATACGGCCTACAATGGCAGCCGCGGATTGCGCACCCTGGCGGTACGCCTTAAGCAGCATCAGGAGAGCAGCATCCATATTGCCCGCTGGCTGTCGGCAAGGCCGGAAGTGGCACGGGTGAATCATCCGGCATTACCGGAATGTCCGGGCCATGAGTATTTTCAGCGTGATTTTATCGGAAGCTCAGGCCTGTTCTCGTTTGTGCTGAAAAAGAGATTGACCGACGAACAGATGGCGAATTTCCTCGATAACTTCTCGCTGTTCCATATGGCCTATTCGTGGGGCGGATTTGAATCGCTCATTCTGGCGAACCAGCCGGAAGAGCTAAACAGCATTCGCCCGGCTGGAGAGGTGGATTTCAGCGGTACGCTGGTCAGGGTGCATATCGGCCTTGAGGATATCGACGACCTGATTGCCGATCTGGAAGCGGGATTTGCACGCATTGCGTAAGGTGAGGTGAGCGTAGCCGGATGCGGCGCAAGCGCTTATCCGGCCTACATAGTTGTCGTAGGCCGGATAAGCGGGCAGGTTAGTTTTCAGTGGCTAACGTCGTTGCCTCATGCTGGCGTACCCGTTTGAGTAAACCTGCCAGCGTGAACACGACAGTGAGCCCTGCCGCAACCGCCAGCAGATGAAACGAAATCCTGCCGCCGTTAAACCATAGCCAGCGCCCAATTTCGACAGAAACCGCCATCACCGTCAGGATCACCATATTCAACGATGCGGAAACCGTACCCTTCGGTAAGTTGTTGGAAAACAGTGTAAAGCGGAACAGCGTTGGGAAGATCATCCCAATACCAAACGCATACAGGCTGGTCCCCAGCACCGACCACAGCCAGACGTGCGGCCACAGTAAATTGCCGACAATCAGCACTGCCAGCCCGCTCAGCTGTATAGGTGCGGCCCGCCAGATGAAGCGTGGTTGGGTCGGATCTTTCACGAAACGAACCACCACCATATTGGCGATGATAACTGCGCCGAACACCGGGGCCTGTGCCCAGGCAAACTCCGATGTGGTCATGCCGCCAGCATCGATCAGAATAACCGGTGAGACCGCCACCCAGCTCATCATCGGGATATAGCTTAACGACAGCGTGGCTGCGCCAAACAGGAACACCCGGTTGCGGAAAACGTCGCGGAAATCACGCACTACGCCGCGGGCACTGAACGGCACCGTGCCGCGCTGGACGGTTTCCGGCATGGCTAACATTAACCCAATCAGGGCGATAAGCCCCATGACGGCAATGATGGCAAACAGGATCTTCCAGTGTACAAAGTGCATCAGCGCGGCCCCGGAGAGCGGGCCGATAACCGGTGCAACCAACACAATGGAAGTGATTATCGCCATTAACTTAATGGCCTTCGTTTGCCCAAACGCCTCCTGCACCGTGACATAGCCAACGGTCGCGATAAAGCAGATGCTGGTGCCCTGCACAAATCGGGCTACCAAAAATTGCGTCATTGAGGTGGTGAACAGCGTGGCAGCGCAGGCGAGGGTAAAGATTAACGCCCCCGCAATCAGCACGGGTCGACGGCCAATTCGGTCGGAAAGCGGCCCCAGCAGCCATTGCAGCGCCATGCCGCCCGCCAGATAGAGGCTCACCGCAGCGGGTGCCAGGCTAACATCGGCGTTGAAATCACGTACCACATTGATGATGCCAGGCTGGATCAGGTCCGTCGACAGATAGGCGGCGAAGTCATATAAAATCAACGCGACAGGAAAAAATAGCGTTGTGGCGCGTTGGGAGAAAAACGCGAGAATCCGTTGCATAAAACAGCTCCTTGTCGGGAGAAAACCCTCAACGGGAATAGCGAAATTCAATACCGTCTTTGAGACGTCAGACCGATGACAGAAAAAAGCAGACTGCAAATGTACTGAATTTCATGTAATCAAAAACGCTGTCTGCGCGAAGCGCAAACAGAAGATACGCTCACTGACGCGGGGTCAGAAAACGTAACGATTACAGGTAACAATCAGCACATCGCACCTCAGGAAGAGTAAGTTGAACGGGTAATAACCATCCGCAGTGTAATGCGGATTGGATATTAATTAAACGAGTTTATCCGGTTTATGTGCAGAAAATCACCCTGGAAATCAGACTACGATGCTCGGCAAAAATCGCAGCGCGATGGCACAACCGAAGATAATCAATACACCCCCAGCGATACGTTCCACCCATAATATCCCTCTGGATAACCGTCGCTGGATCTGCGGTAAACCGATGAACATCACGATCAGCAGATCCCAGCACAGCACTACGCTGGTCATCCAGATCCCGCTCATGGTTTGCTGCAGCAGCGTCACCGACGGGCCGAGCAGGGCGGTCATTAGCGCCAGATAGAACAGCGCATTTTTTGGGTTGAGCAGTGACGAACCCAATCCCAGCAGTAGCTGTTTGCCAAATCCTGGACAGGTAGACTGGGTGTCTGTTCCGGTCAGCGTTTGCGGGCGGCTGCGTACCAGCAGGCTGCCAATCCACAATAAATAAAGCGCGCCCAGCAGCTCAATAACCGTTAACAACAGGGGAAGCTGGCGCAGGATCCCCCAACCGATAATTGCCAGCAGAACATACAGCCCGTTGCCGAAAGCGATCCCCACGCACAACCCGGCGCTGCCGCGCATCCGGTATCGTGCGGCGTAACCGACCAGTAAAAAGAAGTCCGGCCCGGGGCTAAGCAATGCGACGAAATGCGCCAGCGCCAGCGCGGGAAAAGCAGAAGGAAAAAGTACAGAAAGCAGCGACATAGCGACCTCAGAGAATGAATCTGAGAGCACCGTACGCCTGACGCAGCGCTAATTATTGTCTGATATTGATCGTCCCAACGCGTACTGGCGCGGTGTGGCGGCGGTGTAGCGAACAAAGGTGCGATGGAAATGGCTCTGGTCGGCAAACCCGCTCTGGTATCCGACATCGGCAATTTCGTCCCCGGCCCGTAGCCGCTGGCGAGCATAGTCAATCCGTATGATGTTCAGATAACTTCCTGGCGTCAGCCCGGTATCTTGCTTAAAGGTACGGATCAGCGTCTCTTTACGCATATGACACTCATGTGCCAGCTCATCGAGCGAGGGCGGCGCGAGCAGGCTGGACTGCAACCGTTCGCGCAGATACTGGCTGGTTGCGCTTAGGTTGTCTTGTGTGACCGACTGCAACGGCAGCGTGTGCAGCAATGCTTGTGCGGCATCCGTTATTTGCGCGGTTTGGCGTTGCGGCATGAGCGTCACAAGGTGCATATAACGCTGGAATAATTGCGCATCGCGGATAACGGGAGCAGGCGTGCAAAGCCGCTGATTGGTGTTCTGTGCAGGCAGATTAGCAAGACACCACTGGGCATCAAGATAAAGCATATGATAGCTGCGAAACTGTCCGTTCACAGGATTACAGCTGTGAGGTGCCAGCGGCGGTATCACAATCAGATCGCCCACCTGCAGATGGTATTCCTCGCCATCGCACAGACAGCACGTTTCCCCCTCGAGAATTGCCCCAATCGAGAGCTGAGAGTGGTGATGCCGCTTATAGGCCTGCTGGCTCTGCCAGGTGCTGCGCAGCTCCAGCCACGGCAACTGCTCATCACGCCAGAACGATTGTGGAATATCTCGGGTATGCGTCACATCGTGTCCTCCCTGAAAGTGATGGTTTGTTATAGCACAGGCCGGGAGGTGAAAAAGTGGGAATGCGCATTGAGATGGCGATTCTGCGTGACGTGTTCCAGACAAATGTAGACGTTACATAAGGGCGTTGTTATCCCGGAAATCGCCTCGCAAAGAGAGAAAGTTGCAGGTGAGGATGTGGTTTTCCGGCGCTACAGTCATGGCATCTTATTTTCAGGTGAAGGATCGCCATGAACAAAGCTTCCGCTTCAACACCGCATGATGCGGTTTTTAAAACATTTTTACGTCACCCTGAGACTGCACGGGATTTCCTACAAATACATCTTCCCGCTTCGCTGCGCGAGCTTTGCGATCTTCGGACGCTTAAACTCGAGTCAGACAGTTTTATCGAAGAGAATTTACGTGCGTACTATTCCGATGTGCTGTGGTCGGTGAAAACGACGGATGGGGATGGATATATTTATGTAGTGATTGAACACCAAAGCACACCGGATGCGCATATGGCATTCAGACTGATGCGCTATGCGGTAGCGGCCATGCAGAAACATTTAGATGCCGGGCATCAGCAGTTGCCGCTGGTGGTGCCGATGCTGTTTTATCACGGCGCTAAAAGCCCGTACCCTTATTCGCTGTGCTGGCTGGATGAGTTTGCCAACCCGAAGCTGGCTCGTCAGCTGTATGCTGCGGCGTTTCCGCTGGTGGATATTACGGTTATTCCGGATGACGAAATTGTGCAGCATCGACGTATGGCGCTGCTGGAGTTAATCCAAAAACATATCCGTCAACGCGATCTTATGGGATTGGTTGAGCAAATTGTTTCCCTGCTACTTACCGGACTGACTAATGACAGCCAGATAAAGACACTGTTTAATTATATTTTACGAACTGGCGATGCACCTCGATTCAGTGAGTTTATTCGCGGGGTTGCCGAACGTTCACCGCAGCACAAGGAGCAATTGATGACGATCGCGGACAGATTACATGAGGCAGGACTACAAAAAGGCAGGCTGGAAGGGCTTCGAGAGGGGCGACGTGATGAGGCACTGCGTATTGCCCGCACCATGCTGGCAGATGGCATCGATATCAGCACGGTACAAAAAATCACCCGACTTTCCGCTGAAGATATTCAGGGTTTAAGACATTAGATATAGCTTAAACTGCCTAATTGCCTGCCCGGAAGCGCCGGGCAGCTCGATCTACTCTATTGCCGTTTTTACCGCCTCTCCGAGCTTCTGCATTACTTCCCGATGCTTATCGTTTGGCGGCAATGCGCAGTTGATGCGCACACAGTTGCGATACTTCCCCGATGCGGAGAACAGCGAACCCGGCGCAACCTGGATTTTCAGGCGACAAAGCTGCTTAGCGACACAGACCATATCGACCTGGAGCGGTAGCTCGACCCACAGCATAAAGCCGCCTTTTGGTCGGGTGATGCAGATCCCGCAGGGAAAGTATTCCCGTACCCAGCAGGTGTAGATTTCCATATTGCGCTGATAAATCTGGCGCATACGCCGGATATGCCGATGATAATGACCTTCGCGCACAAAGGAAGCCGCTGCCAGTTGCGTAGCGGGAACGTTAGTTCCAATGACGGCGTACTTCATGTGCAGCAGTTTGTTGTAATAGCGACCGGGCACCACCCAACCCACACGCAGACCGGGGGCGACGGATTTGGTAAACGAACTGCAGAGTATTACCCGACCGTCGCTGTCCCAGGAGTGGATCGTGCGCGGGCGGGGATACTCTGTGGCCAGTTCGCCATACACATCGTCTTCAAAAATCACAATATCGTGCCGTTGGGCGAGGGCGAGCACCGCCCGTTTACGCGCATCCGGCATAATAAATCCGAGCGGATTGTTGCAGTTTGGAACCAGCAGCATACCTTTGATCGGCCACTGATCCAGCGCCAGCTCCAGCGCTTCAATGCTGATCCCGGTATCCGGATCGGTTGGGATCTCAATCACCTTGATCCCTAAGCCGCGCAGTAGCTGCATCGTGCCGTAGTAGGCCGGTGATTCAACGGCGACAATATCTCCGGGCTGGCAGACCGTCAGCAGCGCCAGCGACATTCCGCTCTGACTGCCGCTGGTGATCACAATATCGTCTGCATTGACCACTGAACCGCCGTCCAGCATCAGCCGTGCAATCTGCTGACGCAGTTCACGGCATCCGGATATTTCATCGTAGCCCAGTATCGCGCGCAGATTATGCTGAGCCACGCGGCTGAGCTCGCGCCACAACGGCTTCAGGCTCGGTTGATCAATGTCGGGCACGCCGCTGCTAAACGGAATTATCGATTTGTCCGCGTTGCCCTTTAGCATATCCAGCACCTGATCCCACTGGGTGATTTCGACCGGACGCTGTACCGGACGCGACATCGGTGGCACGGGTGGCTGCGCTTTTTGTGGCGCGACAAAATAACCGGAACGTGGTTGGGGCGTGATCAGCTGGCGCTGTTCCAGCGTCTGATACGCCTGCTGGACGGTGCTGATGCTGACCCCATGCTCCTGGCTCAGGCTGCGAACCGAGGGCAGTTTTTCGCCATGGCGATACAGCCCTTGCTCAATGCGTTCGGCCAGCAGATTGGCCAGATGTTGGTAACGCGTCATGCTGTATCCCTCATGGGTACCATACAGATTAAAAAATTAGTACAGATTGGTGTGAAAAAAGCGATGCAGAACTCTTTTTAACCAATCTGTATGTTAAATAAAAGTACTTTGTGAGTCTGTATTGTTTTAGGCCAGATCCGTGAAGATAAAGCCTCTGGCAAGGCGGGGAGGCAAGGTATGGAATTTCACGAGAATAAAGCAAAACAGCCGTTTATTGGGTTTGTACTGATCTGGCGGGCATACAAGGCGTGGCGGCTGCGAGCGCAAACGCGGCGCGTATTGCAACAGATGAGTGATGAGCGGCTGCGGGACGTCGGGCTGCGACGCGATCAGGTGGAGTGATTTTCTTTTATTGACTGAGGCTGGGGTTATCGTCCCGGCCTCTTTTATATTCACGATATTTATCAATTCATGCTTCTGGATAGCCTGTTCCTTGATACTTATCCTGATAAGTATTATTTTCTTTTCAGCGATGAGGGGAAAATAAGATGACTGAAGATGAATTGTTTGCCCGCCGACCAATGGGAATGCGCATGGCAATGGTGGTGCGCCAGTGGCGGGCCATTATTGATGCTGCCATCACCGATACTGGCCTGACGCAGTCCAGCTGGACGGTACTGATGCAGCTGTATCAACTGGGAGACAACGTCTCGATCAGCGAACTGGCACAAATGCAGGGCATTGAATTGCCTCCGCTGATGCGCACCCTCTCACAGCTGGAAAAGCAGGGGTATCTGCTGCGTTCCACATCGCCTTATGACAAACGTATCCGCCTGCTAACGCTGACCGCGCAAGGCCGCTTAAGGCTGGACGAACTCAACCGGGTGATAGAGACATACCAACATCGCGTCACCTGCACCATCCCTGAGGCGGAACTCGCTTCCTTCAGCGCCACGCTCAATCAAATCGCCTGCAATCTGCGGACAATCCGCGAAGAAGACAATCAACACTAAAAAATATGATGACCCCAGAACAAAAATTTGCCCGTTGGGTAAGGGTGAGTATTGCCGCTTTCCTGGTAATATTCGCCTGGTTTATCGTTGCTGATATCTGGATCCCGCTGACGCCGGACTCCACGGTGATGCGTGTGGTAACGCCCGTTTCCTCACGCGTTTCCGGCTACGTCTCGCAGGTGCATGTACACAATAATAGCCAGGTGAAGAAGGGCGATTTGCTGTACGAACTGGATCCGACGCCGTTTATCAATAAGGTCGAGGCTGCGCAAATCGCCCTTGAGCAGGCGAAGCTGAGCAATCAACAGCTGGATGCGCAGATAGCTTCCGCGCGCGCCAACCTGCGCACCGCGCAATTCAACGCCCATAACGATAAGACCACCCTTGATCGCTATCAGCGCCTGAGCGCCATGCAGAACGTGTCGCAATCCGATCTCGACAAGGTGCGTACCGCCTGGCAGACCAGCGAGCAGTCGGTGGCGGCGCTGAATGCCAGTATTCAGAACCTGCTGATCCAGCGCGGCGAGCGCGATGACAAGCGTAACGTGACGCTGCAAAAATACCGTAACGCGCTGGAAGAGGCGCAACTGAACCTCGGCTGGAGCAAAGTATATGCCCAGACCGACGGTACGGTGAGCAATCTCCAGCTTAGCCCCGGACTTTACGCCACCGCCGCCACGCCGCTACTGGCGCTGGTCAGCCATCAGACCGATATCGTGGCTGACTTTCGCGAGAAAAGCCTGCGTCACACTCGGGTAAATACCGATGCCGCCGTGGTGTTCGATGCCATGCCGGGCAAGGTTTTCTCTGCTCGCGTTACCAGCAGCGATGCCGGTATTCTGGCGGGTCAGGAGCAGGTTAACGGCCAGCTGTCGCAGCCGGAACAGTCCACCCGCTGGGTGCGCGATGCCCAGCGTATGCGCATTCACGTCGCGCTGAACGAACCGCTCGACACGCCGTTACCGACCGGGGCGCGCGCCACGGTACAGCTGTATAACAGCGAGGGGATGTTCGCCCGCACCTTTGCCGGGGCGCAGATCCACCTCGTTAGTTGGCTGCATTATGTCTATTAACACGCTGGCCCACGTCTTTACGCCGCACGGGAATATTGTCTATACCGCCAATGATTTTCGCCAGACCCTGCGTATCTCCGTTGCCGGGACAATCGCGCTGAGTATCTCGACATTCTACAACGTGCAGTACGGCGTATTTTTTGTGGTTTATCCGCTGATGCTGCTGTCGCTGGTGCCAGTATTCAACCGCCATGTGGCAACACAGTTTGTGTTCAGCGCGGCGGTGAACTACGTTGAAATGGTGCTGATTGTCGGTTATCTCTCGCAGTGGCCGCTGATCATGACGCTGGTGGTGTTCGGCCTGTACGTGATGCGCTTTCGTTTTATGAGCAAAGGCCCGCTGTTTCTGCTCGGTTCGATGGGCGTGGTGTGCCAGAGCACGATGCTCAACTTTATGAGTTATCCCACCACCAACTGGCATACGCTGATGTTCTCCAATATGGAAGCCTGCGTCATGGCAGTGGCGCTGAGCGCGCTGCTGCATTATCTGATCCCGGACGTAGAACCTCGCCAGCCGCCGCCGCGCATTGAGAAAGATGCCGCCCGGGTGCGCCATGAATCGCTGCTTTCCGGTACGGTGGCGACGATGATTTTTGTGGTCTTCCAGATCTGCGATTTGAGTGATTCGCTGTCGGCGCTGATGGCCGGCATTTTGATCCTGTTTCCGATGCACTACCGCGGCGCGGTGATCAGCTCGATTTGGCGCGTGGTCGGCGTGGTGCTGGCCTGCCTGTATATTCTGCTGGTGCAGCTGCTTATCTATGATTTCAGCAACCATATGCTGCTGATGATGCCGCTGATTGGCCTCGGGCTGGCGTTCAGCGCCCGCCTGCACGTAATGGAAAAAGTCGGGGCGGGCGTGGGTTTTGCTAGCATCACCACTATCGGCATTATGTTTGGCCAGAACCTGCACCCGGATCAGGACCTGGTATTCAGCGATCTGTACCGTATCACCTCCGTCACCGTCGCTCTGGTGGCAACGCTCACCATGGTATTCCTGGTACACCGGGTGTTGAACTGCTTTGCCGCGACGCGATTTGTGATTACCGAGTGAGTGGGGCAAGTGCCGGATGGCGGCTGCGCCTTATCCGGCCTACGGGAAAGTGCCATTAGTAGGCCCGGTAAGCGTAGCGCCACCGGGCAATTCAGCAGGGGATTACTTCTTCAATCCCGCAAACGCAGCTCTGATCTCGTCTTCCGGCAGGTTAATGCCGATAAACACCAGCAGGCTGTGCGGTGTTTCGTCGCCCCACGGGCGGTCCCAGTCGGCGCTGTACAGGCGCTGGACGCCCTGGAACAGCAGGCGGTTTGGCTCGCCTTCAATCCACAGCATACCTTTGTAGCGCAGCAGCTTCTCGGCGGATTCCAGCAGCAGGTTTTCCATCACTCGCGACACGTCGCTGATGTTTACCGGGTAATCCAGCTCGACGACGATCGAGGAGATATCGTTTTGCTTGTCGGCGATAAAGTGGAAGCGCGGTTTGGCGCTGACCACGTTCTCTTCCAGCATAAAACCGTTGGTGTCGAACAATTGCGCGAGGTCGATATCGCCATGCGTCACGGTGTAAATCGGCGCACGGGCGTTGATGCGCGACAGGCGCTCACGCAGTTTTTCGCTTTCACCCGCGACGTCGGTTTTGGTCAGCAGGATCCGGTCGGCGTAGCCGACCTGCGACTGGGCGATGGTGAACTGGTTCATCTGCTCGTCGGCATGTACCGCGTCAACCAGCGCAATTACGCCGTCCAGCAGGTAGCGTTCGCAAATCACTTCATGGGAGAAAAAGGTCTGGATGATCGGGCCGGGATCGGCCATGCCGGTGCATTCGATCACCAGACGGTCGAAATTGATGGCGCCTTTGTCGAGGTTATCGAGCAGGTCTAACAGTGCGTCTTCCAGCTCACTGGAGCGGGTACAGCAAATGCAGCCGTTGGTCAGGGTTTTGATCTGCGTGGCGCGATCGCCAATCAGCTGATCGTCCACCGAGACTTCGCCGAATTCGTTTTCGATAACGGCAATCTTGTAACCGTGCTGCTCGTGGAGAATATGGCGCAGCAGGGTGGTTTTACCCGCGCCAAGAAAACCGGTGAGTAGGGTAACTGCAATCGGGGTCATTCACTTCTCCTTCTAACAGCAACTGCTTCCGCCGCTACCGTAGCGGGCTTCCTGGCGCTCGCGGAAGAATTCTTCGTAGGTCATGTACGGCTTATCGGGATGGTTGGTCTTCATGTGCTCGACGTAGTTGTCGTAGTCCGGAATACCAATCAGCATTTTCGCCGCCTGACCGAGATATTTTTTTGCCTGACCTAAAGTACCAAACATGGAACGCCCTGTTAATGAATAAAGCCGGATGGCGGCTTGCGCCTGATCCGGCCTACGTTAACTTTACTTTGTAGGCCGGGAGCGCAGTTCGCCACCCGGCTTCAGGTTAGTGGTGTGAAGAGGTCTTCACGCCGCCTTCCGGCACCGGTACATACGGCGTCTCTTTATCAGAGCGACCGTTGATGGCGCGGGCTTTCTGCCAGGTACGGAACCCGTAGAAAATGATGCTGTACACCACCACCAGGAACAGAATACTCAGACCTGCGTTGGTGTAGTTGTTGACGACGATGTGGTTCATGTTGGCAATCTGCTGAGCGGTCAGTTCGCCGCCGTTAGCAATCTTCTCTTTGTACTGATTCGCCATGAAGAAGAAGCCTTCCATCTGCGGGTTGGTGCTGAACAGTTTCAGACCCAGCGCCCAGGTGGTGCAGATAAGCAGCCATACTGCCGGAACAACGGTAACCCAGATGTATTTGGTGCGCTGCATTTTAACCAGTACCACGGTGCCGAGAACCAGTGCCACGGCAGCCAGCATCTGGTTAGAGATACCGAACAGCGGCCACAGGCTCTTAACGCCGCCCAGCGGGTCAACAACGCCTTGATACAGCAGGTAACCCCACAGGCCTACGCAGCCCGCAGTACCGATGATACCCGCAACCAGAGAATCGGTTTTCTTCAGGAACGGCACGAAGTTACCCAGTAAATCCTGCAGCATAAAGCGGCCAGAACGGGTACCGGCATCCAGTGCGGTCAGGATGAACAGCGCTTCAAAAAGAATACCGAAGTGGTACCAGAAGCCCATATCAGCCATCGGCAGCACTTTGTGGAATACGTGAGCGATACCAACGGCCAGCGTCGGTGCGCCACCTGCTCGGTTCAGAACGGACGGTTCACCGATGTCTTTCGCGGTTTGCAGGATCTGCTCAGGCGAAATGACGAAGCCCCAGGAGCTGACGGTCGCTGCCGCATGTGCGGTGACGTCTTTCAACTGCGCCATAATCAGCGGTGCGTTTTCGCCGCTCATTTCATGCAGGTTCGGCATGGTGATGCCAAGGCCCGCAGGCGGGGTGTTCATCGCGAAGTACAGACCTGGTTCGATGATAGACGCGGCAACCAGCGCCATAATTGCGACGAAGGATTCCATCAGCATCGCGCCGTAACCGATAAAGCGCGCATCGGTTTCACAGGCCAGCAGCTTCGGTGTGGTACCGGAAGCAATCAGCGCGTGGAAGCCAGATACCGCACCACACGCGATGGTGATGAACAGGAACGGGAACAGAGCGCCTTTCCACAGCGGACCGGTACCATCAACGTACTGGGTCATCGCTGGCATTTTCAGTTCCGGGTTGAGGATAACAATCCCCACCGCCAGACCGACGATAACGCCGATTTTCAGGAAGGTAGCCAGATAGTCGCGCGGGGCGAGGATCAGCCATACCGGCAGCAGCGCAGAGATAAATGCGTAGCCGATCAGGGTAAAGGTAATAGTGGTGTCTTTAAAGGTCAGCGCCGGGCCCCAGTACGGGTCGTGCGCAATCACGCCGCCGAAGTAGATAGAAGCTACCAGCAGCACAATACCAATCACCGACACTTCGCCCACGCGTCCCGGTCGCAGGAATCGCATGTAGATCCCCATGAACAACGCGATAGGTACGGTTGAGCAGACGGTGAACACACCCCACGGGCTTTCTGCCAGCGCTTTCACTACGATCAACGCCAGTACTGCGAGGATGATGATCATGATTAAGAAGCAGCCGAACAGCGCAATGGTTCCCGGGATCGGGCCCATCTCTTCTTTGATCATCTCACCCAGAGATGCGCCGTTACGGCGGGAAGAGATAAACAGCACCATGAAGTCCTGTACCGCACCGGCCAGCACGACGCCTGCCAGCAGCCACAGCGTACCGGGCAGGTAGCCCATCTGCGCGGCCAGTACCGGCCCAACCAGCGGACCTGCACCTGCGATAGCGGCAAAGTGGTGACCAAACAAGACGTTACGGTTGGTTGGAACGTAGTTCAGACCGTCATTGTTGATGACCGCCGGCGTGGCACGCGTTGGGTCAAGTTTCATCACCTTTTGGGCGATGTACAGGCTGTAGTAACGATAGGCCACCAGATAAACAGAAACTGAGGCGACCACGATCCACAGGGCACTAATGTGTTCACCCCGACGTAATGCCACTACCGAGAGGCAGAATGCACCGATGATTCCGAGAATCACCCAGGGTATGTGCTTGAATATCTTTTTCGTATCCATAGTAAAACCTGGTATCTAATTAATAATTGGCCGAAGCCGCGTGGGTTTGATCTTGTGTTTGAGGAGGTTATTTGACTGCTATGTTGGGGGGATCTTGCCAGAGAATTACGCGCGTAAAGTAAGGTAAATAAGTGAGCGGTTGTATGTCAGCTTAAGCGGTCCCAAGTGTCAGTGAGCGGTAAACTGCGGGGAGAACGGGGAAATTTATGTGATTGAGATCACGGCATTATAGCGTTTGCCTGCCTACATGCCGTGTTTTCCCACTGACAAAGCACCTCACTGAGAGACTCAGATTACGATATAACAGTAAGGCGTATGTTCGATGTCTCTGAGCAACACATGTTTCTTACGTGATTTAGTCAGGTAATATTTTTCATCCAGATAGTAGTCAATGAGTTCATCGAGACGCTCTTTATCTATGCGGGGCGTTACCCCCAGCGTCCAGAAGCTACGCAGCTCTAATTCCGAACGTTTGATTTTTGCGCTTTTAACCAAATCAGCAATCATATTTCTGACGCAGCTTGTCGGATCCTGGTTCTGTTTGAGTTCAAGCGCAATGTAGCTATCTTGCGTCCAGCCTTTTTTCCGCAACAAGAAATCTGCACGCACTGACAAACGCTGTGGATTTTTCCGGAGATCGCAAGCAAGAGTTTGTTCACGCCACCATTCATGACCCGTCGAAGCCAGCAGATTGGCAAATTCTATCTGCATCCAGACTTCCCAACCGGAGATGTTGTACTGATCGATGATATTGAGCTTTTGGCGAATATCTTCACGTTCAAAAAAGTGGTGTGCGAGGGTGGATAGGTGATCAAAATCGCGATTTAACATAGAAGCATCCTTTCCTTCAAAAACCGGAATCCTACACCTAAGACGTAATGGAACGACTAATTTTTTGAGTAATTTGTCATAGGGAACGGTATTTAATGTGAAAACGATAATTCTGTGGCAATTGCTGGCACCATAAAGTTTTCTCTTTCCAGGCCGAAAACCAGAGTATCTGTCTAGCGGAAAGAGAAAACATGTTAAAACGAATGAAGATTGTTACCAGCTTACTGCTGGTATTGGCGCTATTTGGCCTTTTACAGCTCGCCTCGGGCGGCTTGTTTTTTAACTCACTTAAGAATGACAAAGAGAACTTTACCGTTCTGCAAACCATTCGCCAGCAACAGTCTGCGCTGAACGCCACCTGGGTTGAGCTGCTGCAAACGCGTAACACCCTGAACCGGGCAGGCATTCGCTACATGATGGATCAGAGCAATATCGGTAGCGGCGCGACCGTTGCCGAGCTGATGCAGGTGGCGAGTACGGCGCTGAAGCTGACGGAAAAAAACTGGGCGATTTACGAGTCGCTCCCGCGCGATCCGCGCCAAAGCGAAGCCGCTTTCCAGGAGATCAACCGCACCTATGACATCTATCATGGTGCGCTGGCGGAGCTGATCCAGTTACTGGGTGACGGGAAGATCAACGCATTCTTTGATCAACCGACGCAGAGCTATCAGGATGGCTTTGAGAAGCAGTACATGAGTTACATGCAGCAGAATGATCGCCTGTATGACATCGCGGTGGAAGATAACAACAGCTCTTACAGCCAGGCGATGTGGGTGCTGATCTGCGTGCTGATTACCGTACTGGCGGCGATTATTGCGGTGTGGTTTGGTATCAAGCTGACCCTTATCTCCCCAATGAACCGTCTGATCGACAGCATTCGTCATATCGCCAGCGGTGACCTGGTGAAACGTATTGAAGTGGAAGGGTCCAACGAGATTGGGCAACTGGCGGAAAGCCTGCGTCACATGCAGGGTGAGCTGATGAATACCGTGGGTGACGTGCGTAACGGTGCCAACGCGATTTACAGCGGTGCCAGCGAGATTGCGATGGGCAACAACGATCTCTCCTCCCGTACCGAGCAGCAGGCGGCATCTCTGGAAGAAACCGCAGCCAGCATGGAACAGCTGACGGCGACCGTGAAGCAGAACGCCGAAAACGCGCGTCAGGCCAGCCATCTGGCGCTGAGTGCTTCTGAAACCGCGCAGAAAGGCGGCAAAGTGGTGGATAACGTGGTGCAAACCATGCGTGACATCGCGTCCAGTTCGCAGAAAATCGCCGACATTATCAGCGTCATCGACGGCATTGCCTTCCAGACTAACATTCTGGCACTCAACGCCGCGGTAGAAGCAGCACGTGCAGGCGAGCAGGGCCGTGGATTTGCGGTGGTTGCGGGTGAAGTACGTAACCTGGCCCAGCGTAGTGCGCAGGCCGCGCGCGAGATTAAGAGCCTGATTGAAGACTCGGTCAGCCGCGTGGATGTTGGTTCAACGCTGGTAGAAAGCGCCGGTGAAACCATGGATGAGATCGTTAATGCGGTAACCCGCGTGACCGATATCATGGGTGAAATCGCCTCTGCTTCTGATGAACAGAGCCGCGGTATTGACCAGGTTGGTCTGGCCGTTGCCGAGATGGATCGCGTGACGCAGCAGAACGCCTCGCTGGTGGAAGAATCCGCCGCCGCCGCTGCGGCGCTGGAAGAGCAGGCCAGCCGCCTGACTCAGGCCGTTGCCGTGTTCCGTATTCAGCATGACCAACAGCGTGCTCGCGATGTTGCGACAGCAAAACCGGTTTCAACGGTCCAGCCGCGCAAAGCCGCGGTAACGGATGCCGGGGATAACTGGGAAACGTTCTAAGCCTGTGATGCCGGATGGCGCTGTCGCTTATCCGGCCTACGGGAAAGTTACGTGGTTGCCGGATGGCGCTGTCGCTTATCCGGCCTACGGGAAAGTTACGTGGTTGCCGGATGGCGCTGTCGTTTATCCGGCCTACGGGGAAAGATACGTGGTTGCCGGATGGTGCTGCCGCTTATCGGGCTTACCGGAAATGTTACGTAGGCCCGATAAGGCGTAGCCGCCATCGGGCAATTAGCGCAACATCAGGTGCATGGCACAGCGCGATTCAAATGCCAGTCCATGCGCTGCTTCCTCTTCTCTTTTCTGGCGCAACTTTGCAGGCAGCGTCTCGTCAGCCAGTATTTCAAATCCCAGTCGCGCGTACCATGGCGCATTCCACGTCACATCGCGGAAGGTGGTCAGCGTGAGCGACGTGTAACCTTTCTTGCGCGCCTGTTCGGCAACATACTCAATCAATCTGCGGCCAATTCCTTTTCCCTGCCACTCCAGATGCAGCGACAGTTCAGCAATAAACAGCGATGACCCCAGCGTTTCGGCAACCAAAAAACCGACCGGAAGTGCATCGACCTGCGCCAGCCAGCTCATGCCTGCGGCGGCAAAAGCCTGATGCTGAGCAGCCGATAAAATCTGGTCTTCAGCAATCCACGCCAGTTCGGGGATGAGTAAAAAACGTTGCCCCGCAGATCGTTCGATGGCGGGAAGAGCGGCAGTATCTGCCAGGGTAGTGGCGCGCAAGGTGATGTTCATACGAGGAGCATAACATGCCCGATAAACGTGGTGTTATCGGGCATCTGGAGGATTAATCTTTACGCGGATCGCTGATGGGTTGGCGAACCAGGAAGATGTAGGCGAGGGCACCCACCATGGTGACGCAGCCGCAGATGATAAGCGCCAGGCGGAAAGAGTTGGTGGTATCAACAATAAAACCGGTGACGATCGGTGCGAACGACGCGCAGATAAAGCTGGCAAAGTTCTGGATACTGCCCACGGAAGCGGTCATACGTGAGGCGACGGCGACGTGGATCAGACCCCAGCACGAGGTACCTGCGAAGTGGATACAGAACAGCGCCATACCGATCAGTAACACGGCGGCCATTGACGTTGTGGCCTGCGGCACGACGAAGGTGAAGGCTGCGGAGCAGAACATCCCGGCGATAATACAAATCTTACGGCTCTTAATCGGCGCCATACCGCCTTTCACCAGCCAGTCGGTGACAAAACCGTTAATCAGCATGCCGGCTGCGCCAAACAGGAACGGGATCGCCGCCATTAATCCGGTGCTTTTTAAATCCAGGTTGTAGGAGGTTTGCAGGTAGCCCGGCAGCCAGGCCAGGTATAGCCATGCGGTATAGTTGATGCCGCTAAAGCCCAGCATCATGCCCCACATGGTACGGTTGCGGAACAGGCTGCGCCATTCGGCAAAGCTCAGCGGATCGCGGCGGGCATTGACGCTACCGGCGTTCAGGTACGCTTGTTCCGTGGCGCTCAGCTCAATTTGCTCGCGGTTGCGATACAGCATGTACCAGCCGATGGCGAGGAAAATACCCAGCACGCCAATGGTGATGAACATCCAGCGCCAGCCCATTACCAGCATCATGGCAGCCAGAATCGGCGGGCTAATGGCAACCCCGATGGTGGAGGCGGCGTTGAATAATCCCATCGGGCGGCCGCGCTCTTTGATGTTAAACCAGTCGTTGATGACCTTTACGCCGCACGGGTTCATTGGCGCTTCGCCGATCCCCATCCCGATACGCACCAACACAAACTGGGTGAAGCTGTGCACCATGCCGGATAGTGCCTGAAACAGCGACCAGAAGAACATGCCCAGTCCCAGCATAATGCGCGGACCTTTGCGGTCCAGCAGCGGACCGCAGGGCAGTTGCGCAATACCGTAAGCGAGAGAGAATACCGACAGCAGCACGCCGATTTGCGTGGCGCTCAGCCCCAGTTCTTCACGAATCGTTAAGTTGGCGACAGACAGTGAACTGCGGTCGAGGTAATTAATCACCGCAGCAAAAAATAATAAAATCATTGCTGTGGTCTGGATACGTTTAATTCGGCTACTGCGTTGCACCATGCCCTCAGGCGGAACATTAATATCCGCAGATGACGACGTGCCAAACGAAGAACTTGGGTCGAGGGTAATATTATTTTTTTCCACGCCGGACTCCTGAACCTCAATAATTTATTTTTCACACAGCAGGACTGTGCAGTATTGAAAAAATACCAGTGATGAATCAATTTGCTCATCACTGCTCACAAAAGTTTTTAATGCAGTCGACTTAGCGTGAGCATAGGCAAGAGGTATTTTTCAGGCGTTTTTATTTTTATAAAATCGTGCTCCCGGTAATGATTTGCTGTTTTTTATCGGTACTTAATGAGCGACGTTACAACCCTGGTTGATGGAGCGAATCATCGATTGTTTGGCTGAATTCAAATGGTTACAGAGCGCGAGGGTGGCATCCAGGTCGCTGCGGCATATCAGCGCGCTGAGGATGGTCATATGCTCATCAATGGCAATGATGTTACGCTGTTTGAGGTCGCTCTCATCCCACTGATAGTGGAAGTGGAAAATCACGGAGATGATTTCAAGTGATTGATTAAAAAATACATTATCGGCAGCAGAGAGTAGCAAAGCATGGAACTCACGATCTAACTGCGAGAACATGCGAAAGCTGCTGCCAATGCTGTCGCGCAGGATCCGATGGCGCTCCAGCAGCGTTTTAGCCTGCAACCAGCGCGGGTCATCGTCCGGCAGATTGAGGAAATGCTGCAGAGAATGCGTTTCCAGCATCTCTCTGAGTTCAAACAGCTGTTCCGCATAGGCCTGATCGAACTGCTTCATGCTCCACTGACCGCGTTTTTCGTTTTTAATCAGGTTGTAACGTTCGAATTTTAAAAGGTATTCCCGCACTACCACCGGGCTGACGCCTGCAGCTCTGGCAAGCTGCAGTTCGGAGAAGCTCTCGCCTGCACGCAGCTGTCGCTGGTTGATCATGGTGAAAAACGCCTGTTCAAAAATCCGGTTTTGCTCGGTCATGGAGGCGGTGGTGCAGGCAAAACCATCGTCATGGTCGGGTTTTCGCACGATGACGTAGTGGCTGCCGACCTGGGTCAGAACGCCGCACTCGCCTAAGTGGCTCAGCATATGGCGCACGGTGGTGCGGCTGATGTTGTACATCTCCGCCAGTGCGCTTTGTGAGGGGAGTGGGGAAGGGATATGACCACGCGCCATATCATCGATTATCTGGTTAATCACATTGTGGCGTAAGTTCTGCGAACGGCTCATGGCTTCTCCTTTTTATCTATTAAAACCCGATTTAAAACATTTTTATGCGCTGGGATTCACAGATTGTGTTTCTGCTTTCTCCGTCTTTTTTATTTTCGTTGATATCTGAGGCAACAAAAAAACAGGAGAGCAGAATCATGTCTACGATGAATACGTTGATTTGCCAGGAACCTAAAAAATTAGTCTGGAAAGAGCGCGAAATACCTATTCCGGGTGAGGGTGAAGCATTAATTAAAATTAAGTCGGTAGGAATTTGTGGTACCGATATTCATGCCTGGGGTGGCAATCAACCTTTTTTCAGCTACCCGCGTGTATTAGGGCATGAAATATGTGGGGAAATTGTCGGTCTGGGTAAGAATATACAGAATCTGAAAAATGGTCAGCAGGTGGCGGTTATTCCTTACGTGGCCTGCCAGCAGTGTCCGGCATGCCTGAGCGGGCGCACCAACTGCTGCGAGAAGATTTCAGTGATTGGCGTGCACCAGGATGGCGGTTTCAGTGAATATCTGTCCGTTCCGGTTACCAACCTGCTGGATGCGCAGGGGATTGACCCGCAGGCGGCGGCGCTGATTGAGCCTTATGCCATCAGCGCCCATGCGGTACGCCGGGCGGCGGTGGCTCCGGGTGAGCAGGTACTGGTGGTCGGTGCGGGTCCGATTGGTCTGGGGGCGGCAGCGATTGCCAAAGCCGATGGCGCACAGGTGGTGGTCGCCGATACCAGTCCAGCACGCCGGGAGCACGTGTCTTCCCGGTTGGGACTCCCGGTTATCGACCCATCCGCTGAAGATTTTGATGCGCAGCTGCGCGCTCAGTTTGGCGGTTCGTTGGCGCAAAAGGTTATTGATGCCACGGGGAATCAGCATGCGATGAACAACACGGTGAATTTGATTCGTCATGGCGGCAGCATCGTTTTCGTTGGGCTGTTCAAAGGCGATTTGCAGTTCTCTGACCCTGAGTTCCACAAGAAAGAGACCACCATGATGGGCAGTCGCAACGCCACGCCGGAAGATTTCGCCAAAGTGGGCCGTTTGATGTCGGAAGGCAAACTGACCGCTGACATGATGCTTACGCACCGTTACGCGTTTGCCACACTGGCAGAAATCTACGAACGGGATGTGATTAACAACCGTGAGCTGATTAAAGGCGTGATCACGTTCTGAGAGGGGAAATGCGATGAAGACATTGAATCGACGTGATTTTCCGGGGGCCAGCTACCCAACGCGCGTGATCCAGTTTGGTGAAGGAAACTTCCTGCGGGCGTTTGTTGACTGGCAACTGGATATCCTCAACGAGCAAACCGATCTGAACGCTGGCGTGACCATCGTTCGCCCGATCAATACCGATTTTCCGCCGTCGCTGAATACCCAGGACGGGCTGTATACCACGCTTATTCGCGGGCTAAACGAGCAGGGCGAGGCGGTGAGTGAGGCGCGGCTTATCCGTTCGGTGAATAACGAAATCAATCCGTATCAGGATTTCGCGGCGTATCTGGCGCTGGCGCACAATGCGGAAATCCGTTTTGTGTTTTCGAATACCACCGAAGCCGGAATTAGCTATCATGCAGCGGACCGTGTGGATGATGCGCCGCCGGTGAGTTTTCCGGCCAAGCTGACACGCCTGCTGTTGGAGCGCTTTAACCACTTTGCGGGCGCGGTGGATAAGGGCTGGGTAATTATCCCGTGCGAGCTTATCGACTATAACGGTGAGGCGCTCAAAACGCTGGTGCTGCGGTATGCGCAGGAGTGGCAACTTCCTCCGGCATTTGCCGACTGGGTGGAGACGGCAAACACGTTCTGTTCCACGCTGGTCGACCGTATTGTCACCGGCTATCCGCGTGAAGAAGCCGCTGCGCTGGAGGCTACGCTAGGCTATCACGATGCGTTTCTCGATACCGCGGAGCATTTTTACCTGTTTGTGATCCAGGGGCCGCAGTGGCTGGCAGAGGAGCTGAAGCTGGCGCAGTGTCCGCTGAATATCCGGGTGGTGAGCGATATCAAACCGTACAAAGAGCGCAAGGTCGCTATCCTCAATGGTGCGCATACGGCTCTGGTGCCGGTCGCGTGGCTGTGCGGGCTGGAGACCGTTGGTGAGGCGATGCAGGATGCTGATGTCCGCCGCTTTGTCGAACGGGCGATTAGTGAGGAGATTATTCCGGTGTTGGATCTCCCGGCGGACGAATTGCGTGAATTTGCCGACGCGGTGAGCGGGCGTTTTCAGAACCCCTACATTCGCCACCAGTTGCTTTCCATTGCGCTTAATGGGATGACCAAATTCCGCACCCGAATTTTGCCGCAGCTGCTGGCGGGTCAGCACAATGGGCGCTGGCCCGTGCGGTTAACGTTTGCCCTCGCTGCGCTGCTGGCGTTTTATCGTGCAAAACGCGACGGGGAACGCTATCCGATACAGGATGATGAGCAGTGGGTAAGCCTCTATGCCAGCCTGTGGCCGCGAGTTGGCAATGATTTAACGCTGCGTGAACTGGTGGATGCCGTGCTTGGCGATTCGGCGCACTGGGGAGAGGATTTGACGTTGTTACCTGGCCTTGCCGGGCAGGTCACGGCCAATCTGGAGATGATTCTGGTGCAGGGTATGCGCCAGGCGGTGAAAGGTCTGGAATAAGGTTGCCATGCAGCGCCCGGTGTGGTGTTGGGCGCTGTTTTTTTTCAGACAATACATTCGGTTAACGATAGGTCTGATAAGCAAAGCGCTATCAGACCTATCATGTTACGAACCCTGAGCCACGACTTTGATTTCAACCATCCCGATCCCCAACTTACGCGGTGAGTGACCGAGAATATTGCCCTCGTTGGTGGCGACCGGATCGGGTGGAACAATTACCAGCGTATCGGCATCAGCCGGGTTATCAAAATGTAAGATGGTGGTGGTGACGTCATGGCCTAACACCAGCGTCTGTTCCTCGTTGCCAACGCGCACGGGAATAGGGCGATTAGCATTGTCGCCGAAGGCTTTCGCGGTAATGACCAGATCGAATTTCTTCGGTAGCGGGGCTTTGTACTCAATCGTTATTTCTTCGCCGAGCTGCGCATTGGACCAGCGTCCCCAGGATTCGGGGCGTGAAATGCCGCTAAACTGTTTGACCTCTTCCGGCGCGCCCGCCACGTTGAAAACGAAGCTATCTGCTTTGTAGCGAATGTCATTATCGACAATTTTCAGCGTATCGACGTTACCTTTATAGCGCTCCATGTCGATCACCGTGTCTTTAAATACGGTTTTACTTTTCCACTTAGCTTTATCGACGTGCTGTACGATTTGCTGCCCGCCCAACTGCCCCTGTGATACGCACCAGTCGGTAGAAAGCGCCAGCTCCGGCGCCCACAGTTGCGCCATTTTGTAGCAGCGATCGACCCAGACGAAGTTATCGCGTGGGGCGAAATCTGCCAGTTGGAAGCGCAGCGGGGCCGAGTATTCGCTTTCCGGCAGCGGCTCGACGCGTTTGTCCGATACGCGCAGCAGCAGCGGCAGGCGGAAATGACTGCCGGAGAAAGAGATCATATTTTTGTCCTGGTCGACGGTGAACTCTTTCATCTCTTTCGGGAAATTCCACAGGCGAATGATATCGGGCTTCCACGCCAGCATTTTTTCTTTGATGTTCAGGAACACTTCCGACACGGATTCGCTCGACAAGCTGCTGCGGCCAAGGCCGATAAAGTTATCGCCGCCGAGAATATCCAGTACCGTTGCGCCGTTATCCATCGTGTTACGTTTCACCGCCAGCGTGTCCTGTTGCGGTTGATCGCCGCGCAGCACGAAGAACAGGTTGTTGCGGTCCTGCTTGTTCAGATACTTCCATGCGGTGTTGTTCATCGCCAGATGATCGGAAGACACCACGATAACGGTATCTTTAAACCACGGCGATGCTTTGATTTTATTGATAAATTCGGCAATGTTTTCCTGGCTGCAGCTGACCGCGCTGAACGATTGGTTGGCCTTCCCGTCGATGTCATAACGTTTACGGTTGCAGCTACGGGAGATAAAACCATCCGGATGATGGGTATCCACGGTCAGGGTAAACAGTGAAAAACGCTGGCCCGAGCGCGAAAGCTCTTCGAATTTTTTCCACGCTTCGTCCAGCACGGTATCGTCGTAGAAGCCCCAGTCGTTACGATAGGTCGGGTCCGCCACCACGCTTTTTAACTCTTCCGCACCATACAGATGGTCAAAGCCGTGAGATTTCAGGAACACGTCTTTGCCAGCAAAGCGCAGGTTGGCACCCTGCACAAAGTAGTTCTGATAGCCGGAGTTTTTCAGGATATCGCCCAGACAAATATTGTTAGGGAAGAAACTTGAAACAGACGCAGAGGCGTTGCCTTCAAACGGCGCAAACAGCGGAATACCGCACTGGGAGGCGACCATGCCCGCGATGGTGTAATCCGTACCCGGCAGCTGCATGGTGTTGCTGAAATCCAGACCTTCGTTTTTCAACGCGCCGAGTTCCGGGGTCAGATCCGGGAATGCGTCGTTATTAAAATAGGTGCGTTCGAGGCTTTCGCCGTAGATATAAACCAGGTTCAGCTTCGGGTTGGGAATGGTTTTTGATGGCTCTTTATAATACGTCGGGAAATCCGGGTCGCCATCGCGTGACTGCGACTTCACCAGTTCGGTTATCTGGTGAAACGCCGGGCTGGCGTCAACGGAGGCCAGCGCCAGCAGCAGGGCCAGCAGACTGTAACCCACGTGATGCGGGTGATGGCGACGGCGGCGCAGAACCCAGCCGAGAGCGACAAAAACGGTCGTCAGCGCCAGCGCGATCCCAACGCCCGGCAGGATATATTTGCCGATACCTGCACCGGTCAGGCTGTTGGTCAGCGTGTACAGAACCGCGTCATTGATCCCGTCGCCGGTGAAATAGTCACTGGCGTACAGCGTGATATTCAAGACAATAAAAATCCCCAGCACCGTTAACGTGGCGGCAAACCACCAGGTGTTGCGACCCGCTTTCCAGGCATAAATCAGCACTGAAGCGAGAAACAGAGTGATGGAGATTAATTCTGACAACGGTCGATCCTCAGTAAACCGGGCAATTGCCTGGCAGGCTAATCATTTGGTGAGAGAACAATGTAATAGCGTTGTTACATTGCTGCAATTGTAGTGACATTAAATTACGTTGTTATTCAGAATTGGTTTAGTTATGCGCGTTTTTGTGGGGAAATACTGTTTATTTGGAATGTGAATGTATTGTCGAAAATAAATAGATGCCGCGCAGGTTATACGCGGCATGTCGTGCGTCAGGAAATGAAGTTCATGCCCTGTTTTAACACCAGATCGCAGGCCTTGGTTTTTACCTGCTTCGCCAGCGAGCTGTTGCCAATCGTGTTCAGGTCCAGCTGTTGACCATCTTTGGCGTTGAGCAGACCCTGAATCCCGTCCATATAGTTGGTGTCTTGCTTCTGCTCAGGAGCACTGAGCCCTAGTTTATCCAGCACCTGGTTTTTGACGTTTTGCGTGTCGGTGACCGAGGCCAGCTTCTGTTTCGCGCAATATTCCAGGATCCCGGCGGCGTTATTCATGCTGCTGGAGGTCAACGACTGATTGCTGCCATTCAGCAGGCTGGTCAGGGAAGAGAGCGACGAGCTGCTTTGCGAGCCGGAGCTTTGTTTGCTCAGCTCACTGGCCGCGCTGGAGAGCGAATCCTGCCAGGAGGCGGCGAAAACGCTGGTAGAGATGAGCGTGCTGGCGGCAAGCGCACAGCACAGCAGACGTTTGGTAGTTTTCATCATTATATGCAACTCGTGTTATGCCTTTTCAGCGCAGTATAGCGCTGGCAGTCTTAGGAGTGGTCCTAATACGTTAATACTCTTTACCGGTGACCCGACTACGGTAGCTTTCCCAGTTAAAAATGACCCACAGGCTGTTGCCAAGGCGCATACGATCCATCACGCGCTCGCCGAGCAGCTTGTTCATTTCATCCATATTGCTGTTAGTTAACATACCGGTCGGACGTTTTGAGGACGAACGGCGATCGACAATCTGATTAATGATCACTTTTTCATAGCGGGATTCGGTCTGCATGCCGATCTCGTCGATCACCAGCAGATCCACATTGCTCAGATCGTTGAGCAGCTGTTCTTCGCTGGTTTCACGATTACTGAACGTTTCTTTCATCGCCGACATTATATCGGCCACGGTAATGATCAACACTGACTTACCACGCAGCAGCAGTTCGTTGCAGATGGCAGCGGCTAAATGGTTTTTGCCGGTGCCGGGTTTGCCGGAGAAGATAAAGCTGGCGATGTTGCCGTCAAACTCTTCAACATACTGGCGGGCTTTGCTCAGGGCGTTCATCTGACCTTCGCACTCTACCCGATAGTTTTCGAACGAACAGTTCTGATGCAGCGGGCGGATACCGGAACGGTTGAATGTGCGCTGCATTTTCATAGCCCGGTTTTCGCGGGCCAGCGCTGCGGCACGAATTTCACCTTGCTCTTTTTGCCATGCCAGCAGCTCTTCGCCCGTTTTAAAGGCGGGCTCGACATTAGGTGGCATCATTTTTTGCAGACGTTTCATCAGGTCGCCAACGTTTTTCATCGTTATCCTCTAAAACCCGGTGGAATGTGGCTGTCAGGTTCACTGACGCTGTTCACATCGCGCTTTGGCATTCCGCCATTGCTGGCCCGTCCAATCTGAATGCTGCGCGCCAGTTTTTGCTGCCACTGAATATGGTGAAAGACTTTTCCTTCAGCCTGCCAGTAGGCAACAAATGAGGCCAGTTCTTCAGCAGTAACCGGCTCTCTCAACGCTACGCCCCATAAAGCGGCCTGACGCTGAAAGTCGGCATCAGGCTGCCAGGCAGCGTACATCGCAAATTTCCCCATTGGTACGGCAACGGGAGCAGCTTGCGGCTCTTCATAAAATTGATCATCTAATGTCACATCGCTTCCCGGGCGTGACAGTTTCTCCTCAAGCGCCAACAGCTCAGCCAGTCTCGCAGGCGTCACCGCGTAAAACGCTGGCGCATTGTTAGCGAATACGGCTACGGCGCCACCCGCAGACCTGGCCAGCACGGCGTGGTGATCGTGTAGTAAGGCGTCAATGCTAGTGACGTCTGGCGTCAAAATTTTGCAGGGCATAATGTTTCTCAATACTGAACAACAACCGAGAAGGGGACTGCTTTTATAGTAACACAGTGAAGAAGGAGAGCAGCAGATGAGGGGGGAGATTCCCCTCTCTGCATGGCATTAAAGAAAGTGCACCGTCAAACGCGTGGGCGTTTGCGATACAGCCATAACCCTGGCACGGATAGTCCGATGGAGAGCGCGCCGACAATTGATGAGGCTTTCAGGAAATTGGTCAGCAGGGTGATCATCAGCGCTTCGCTGTAGCCAAAATGGCCGATTTTTACCGCCGAGATCATGGCGGTGTAGGCGGAGATCCCAGGAAACATCGGGATCACTGCCGCAACGGTAAAGACTTTCGGATGCGCCAGATACCAACGCGACCACTGGATCCCAATGCAGCCGACCAGCAGCGATGCCATAAAGGTTGACCATTCGATATTAAACCCTGCGCTCATCATTGCCATTCGCGAACCGTGACCGAGCGCGCCGAGTAACGCACACCAGGGGAGCGCCCGATGAGGGACATTAAATACCATGGCAAATCCTACTGCCGGGATCGCCGACAGGATCATGTCCTGCATTAACGCCAACATGAAATCGATCACGCCCATCCGCGCAGCCCCCATAAGGTCATCGACATGACCACGCCAATGCAGGTCGCCAGTGTAAGCAAACTGGCAATTGCCCAGCGGGCGAGCCCGGTATTAATGTGTCCCTTAAACATATCCGCGACGGAGTTGATCAGCGGAAAGCCTGGAACCAGCAGCAGCACGCTGGCAGCCATGGCGATGGTCGGGGTGTGGTTAAACGTCGGTAGCGTCAGCAGCAGACCAGAAATCGTTGTCGCCACAAACGCGGTGATGCAAAAGTTAATTTGTGGGTGCAAATGCCGGGATGCCAGAATCTGACGGATATACATTGCCACCATGCTGGCGAAAAAAGTGATCACCGCACCATCCCATCCGCCGTTATTGAGCTTACAAAAGCAGGCGCAGGACAAGCCGACCATGAAGGCGACCAGCCATCTTGGATAGCGTAGCGGCTTAATCTGGCTAAAGCGTTTCTCTACCCCTTTAATATCCAGCAGTTTATGTTCCGCCAAAATGACAATGTGCTGCACTTCCGTCACGACGTGCATATTAATGCCGCGATCCTGATTTTTTCGCGTTGATGTCAGGCATTGCCCGTCTTTAATGGTGGTCAGGACGATAGCGTTAGAGGAGATGGCGCTTTCTACGCTATCCATGCCAAGTGCCAGCCCGAGTCGGGTGGATAACTCGTCAACCAGAGCGCTTTCTGCCCCATGCTGAAGTAAAAAAAGTCCGCATTGAATACATAACCGTGTAACCGTTCGCTGTGACGACTGCTCTGTTTGCATGGCTCGCTCTGACTGAAAAGGATCTCTTTGAGTGACGAATGTCTTCTTTTTATCATGAAGCATGAGCCCGCTGGCTCTGGCTAAGATCAATCTTTGTGTCGAAAAAAGACACAGGTGATACGGTTGCGGTATCTTAACGCCCCCGTTCGCTAAGGTACGAGGGGGAGACTGATTGAAATGTAGTGTTATTTTCCCGGATGGCAAATACGTAAGCCATGCTAACGATCTATTGTAGTTATTATAATTGTACAGATAATGTATTTATACGTAATTGTGCAATAATAGCTTAGAATTTGGCGCTATTTGGATGGTGCCGTCAATACTTTTTGAAATAAATACCAAGGATAACAATTCACCCCGCTTATTGTTCGGAGTATTTTCCTGTGAGTTAAGATTATTAATCCACCTGGGAAGATTTAATTAAGTACGATTGCGGACTGGTGAGTGTGGAGGGGATATGTTGCCAGGACGCTGCAAAAACGCAATTATTATTAGTAAATCACCGATTATACAAACTGGTCTTAAAGGTATAATGCAGGGAAAGTTCTCCGATTACGAACTTACCTACTGTCGTTCTGTTGAAGAACTGACGTTATTACAGCTACGGTGTGCTGATTTGGTGATTGCTGATTTAACCGGAGACTGCAATTATCCTCGTTCAGTCTGCGAGCAATATTATTCTTTATTATCTCAATATCGTGATATTCACTGGGTATTTCTCGTATCTCGTATCTTTTATCCTCTGGCGGTTGAACTACTGATGTGTCCTGTCAGTTCGCTGCTTTCTGACGCCGAGCCGATTGAAAGTTTAGTGAATGTCATTCACGCGGGAAATACACGAGCAGAGAGAATAAGCAAGGCACTGCTCTCTCCGCCTGCTATGCCGCAATTGTTAGACCATAGCGCACGATCTATTGTTCTCACTCTCTCTGAAAGAAAAGTATTGCGCCTCCTTGGGAAAGGCTGGGGGATTAACCAGATTGCGGCGTTGCTGAAAAAAAGCAATAAAACAATAAGTGCCCAAAAGAATAGCGCTATGCGTCGCTTGTCGATAAATAGCAATGCAGAAATGTATGCCTGGATAAATAGTTCTCAAGGATCGCGAGAACTTAATTTACCTTCAGTTTATGGAGAAACCACGGAATGGAAAGCAGAATCATCAAAAGAAACGTTGCACTGGTAGAAAAGTGCACGATGAGCAGCGTGGGTATTAAGAGTTTATTTAATACCATACCGGATGACCAATATAAACTTCATCTCTTTTCAAACCAGCCCGCTTTTAGCCAGGCAATGTTAAAGATGTCGTTTTCGGCAGTTATTTTTTCCCTCTCTGCAATCAGAACCGATCGTAGAGCAGGGTTGGCCTATTTAACGGAGCTGGCGATAAATTATCCGCGGATTCGCCGTGTGGTGATTGCCGATGATGACGCTGAAGCGCGTTTAATTGGTTCCCTGTCCCCCTTGCCGTTAGATGGCGTTGTGAGTAAAGCTTCTTCGTTAACGGTGTTGCAGGACGCGTTATTTACGGCGTTAAGCAGCCCTGGCCGGGGAACCGAAGGCACGAAAAACCATTGGTATATTAATCAAAGCCGTATGCTCAGTCCGACAGAACGAGAAATACTGCGCTTTATGTCGAATGGTTATTCGATGCCACAGATTGCTGTTCAGCTTGAACGGAACATCAAAACCATTCGGGCACACAAATTTAATGTGATGTCCAAACTGGGGGTCAGCTCGGATGCCGGGTTACTGGATGCGGCCGATATCCTGCTGTATCTGCGTGCTGGAGAGCCAGCGCCTTTTATGCAGGCGGTTTCGTGACGGGCAACGTTGACGTGTTTCTTGCCGGGTTTGGCCGCCGGTTTAGCGTGTGAAACATTACTGACACACGTCAACCCAGGTGGCAGAAGTCAGTTCAGCCATCCTTTCAGGCGTGATGCGAACCGCGCTGTGGATGGCACCTGCGGCAGGCAGCACTTCAGCGTAGTGTTTCAGAGAAACATCACAGTACACTGATATCGGTGTTTCTAATCCGAAGGGGCAAACGCCGCCAACGGGGTGCCCCGTCGCGTTCACGACCTCATCACTACTTAACATTCGGGCTTTAGCACCGAACGTACTCTTTAGCTTTTTATTATCCAGTCTGGCATCGCCTTTTGCCACGACCAGGATGATATCGTTCTTCACCTTTAGCGAAAGTGTTTTCGCTATTTGGCCAGGTTCAACGTTATGGGCTTTTGCTGCCAGATCAACGGTTGCTGTGCTCTGGTTTAATTCGATGATCTCGATATCTGGTGCATGTTGCGCCAGGAATTGGCGTACTGATTGCAAACTCATTCTTCTCTCCCTAACGCTTACAGATAGCCCTGCACAGCAGAAAATTGCAGGATGTAATTTGTCATAGGGGCAACCACACTGTAAATATTTTATTGTAACAACATAGCAACATTAGCAGTTTTTCGATCTTCTTCACAATCAAAGAAACCGGTTACAGTAACCGGTTGCAGAATGCTGAAATGACGATTAATACTGAAGTTGTCACTTCCTCTGTATCACATAATAAGAGCCATCTATGAAACTTAACTCGAAAAGCGGTAGCGCTGGTGTTCCTCCCGGCACGGTTGCGAAAAGTGGTAATGGGCTTTACGTGGTGGCGGTGTTGATGCCAGCACCGTTGCAGGGTTTTGCACAACGGGAGAACGGCTATGTCTACTAACCATGCTGTGTTTAACGTAATTTTCCGTTTTGTTGAAAATTACGTTAGTCCTGTCGCCGGGCGCATCTCTTCGCAACGACATGTAATGGCCATTCGCGACGGTTTTATTTCGGCGATGCCTTTTATGATTGTAGGCTCTTTTCTGCTGGTTTTTGCCTACCCGCCTTTTTCTCCGGATACCACCTGGGGATTCGCCCGCGTGTGGCTGGATCTGGCAAAACAGTTTGAAGGCCAAATCCTCACACCGTTTGATATGACGATGGGGATTATGTCGGTCTACATATGTGCGGCTATTGCTTATAACCTGGGTAAGCACTATGTGAAGTCGCATCAGTTAGATCCGTTTATGTGTGCGATGCTATCAATCATGGCTTTTTTGCTGATTGCCGCGCCAAAAACCAAAGGCACAATGCCGGTTGATAGCCTGGGAGGAACGGGGATTTTCACCGCCATCCTGGTGGCCATTTACTGTGTTGAAATGATGCGCTTCCTGAAGGCGCACAACATCGGCATCCGTTTACCCGATCAGGTGCCGCCGATGATCAAAAACTCTTTCGATCTGCTGATCCCGGTGCTGGTGGTAGTACTGACGCTTTACCCGCTGAGTCTGGTGATACAGTCGCAGTTTGACATGCTGATCCCGCAGGCCATTATGGCCATCTTTAAACCACTGGTGTCGGCTGCAGATTCTCTGCCGGCGATACTTCTGGCGGTATTGATTGGCCACCTATTGTGGTTTGCGGGTATTCACGGCGCGGCAATTGTGTCGGGAATGCTGCAAATGTTCTGGCTAACTAATCTTGGAATGAACCAGTCGGCGCTGGCGCAGGGCGCGCCGTTACCGCATATCTTTATGGAAGCGTTCTGGACGTTCTTTATTGTGGTCGGTGGGTCAGGCGCAACGATGGGGTTGGTGATTTGCTATCTGCGTAGTCGTTCGGCTCATCTACGCTCGATTGGGCGTCTGAGCGTAGTCCCCAGCATTTTTAATATTAACGAACCGGTGATTTTTGGTACGCCGATTGTCATGAACCCGGTGTTTTTTATCCCTTTCCTGCTGGCCCCAATGGTGAATGCGGTACTGGCCTGGGCGGCGATGAAACTGGATTTAATTGGGCGGGTCATTTCAGTGGTTCCCTGGACCGCACCGGCACCGGTTGGCGCGGCATGGGCATTAGGCTGGGATTATCGTGCGGCTATCCTGGTGGTGCTGTTGGCGCTGGTGTCGGCCGTTATCTACTTCCCATTCTTTAAGGTCTACGAAAAGCAGCTATTGGCGCAGGAAAAAGAAGAAGCGCAGCGTATGGAAGAGGAAAACCAGCAGGTTGCATAAATATCTGGCGAGGGGCTACGGCTCCTCGCTTACTTCAGCGTGCAGTCTCCGCATTGCTGAACGTCAGGCAGGCGATAGCGTTGGCAGCAGGTTCTGCGTACTAACAGCCCCTCGCGCGGAACAACGGTTCGCCACAGAGGGTTATCCTGACCGCAGGAGAGTTGTTTCTCAAAAAAGCAGGTCTGGCGCAGCGTGGTCAGCAGTTCCTCACCTAGCAACGGCTTCATTTCCGTTAAATACCAGTGAATTAAATATCCGGTGTTGCTCCAGATAAGCTTCGCGTTGATCTCGCCCGTCGCTTCCAGCGCCTGCACAACCGGCGTCAGCGCTGAGAGAATCAGCGTTTCCATGCGTTGTTGAGGGGACAGAGCTGTTGCCTGGTGATCCTGATGGACGTCGATCCAGAAGCAGGCCGCACGGCCCGTTTCGTGAAACTCTATGCGCATATGTTCAGGAGAGACGTCGATAGCCTCTTTTTGCGTCAGCAGAGCCACCATTAACGGAGGCATCATCAGGCCGATATACCATTGCGCCCAAAGAGAAATCAGGGGCTTATTTTCGCGGGGTAGCGTGGGCTGGTTGCGATAGATATGGTCTGAATAAACGGCCAGCAACGAGCTAAGCATCGCCGGTTGTGTCCATTCATGCAGCGTCATTGCACCTGGCACAGGCGTTTCGTCAAGACGAATGAAGTCCAGCAGGTGCTCGCGAGTTTTGGCTATCGTTGCGCGTACGGCAGCAGCCAGCGAGGGCATCTCTGAGGGGAGATGGCTACGCCAGATGACATCTTCAACGATCGGTGCGGAACGATAAGCCATGTCGATATAAGGATGTTAATCTTAATGATAATGATTGCTAATCCTATAATTGACATTGAGAGATGGCAAGATCTTTGTCGCCATCCCGAGCGGCAGCGCACAGAAAGCTCAGGTAGAGGGGCAGTTTACCCGCAGCTCATCGCTGACCAGGGTATTGTTACGCCCAAGATTCTTGGCCTCGTAAAGGGCTTTATCCGCTTTGGCGATAGCAGCATCAATATCCTGTTCTACCAGAGGTGCAATGCCGATACTGACGGTTACGTTGGTTGCCACGCTCTCATTAAACATGTGAGGGATTTTAAGGTCGTACACTTTCTGGCGGATACGTTCGGCGGCAGCCTGGGCCTGCTGTGGATCGACCGCGGTCAGCAAAATCATAAATTCTTCACCGCCAAAACGCGCCACCACATCCCGGGAGCGTACGGAGTCTCGGATGGCGGCAGAAACACGGATCAACGCCTGGTCGCCCATCATATGTCCGTAATGATCGTTATAGGATTTGAAATGGTCGATATCCAACAGCAGAACGAAGTGCCTCGAATTACTCAGAGCCAACAGCGTATCGAGCCGGTGTTGCAGCCCCCGGCGATTATACAAACCGGTTAGCGGGTCGAGCATGCTGAGCCCGTTCAGGGTTTCCCTCTCCTCCAGCAGTTTGTACATCAGTTGCTGAGCGAATCCATCGTAGCGCTTTTGTATCACATGCTGGATGGCGATACCGGCCATAGGCAGCGCCATAAAATAGAAAATCCGCAAACCATGTTCGCTGCCGTTAAGCCATAAACAAACGGCGACGGAGGGGAGTGAGTGGAGCGTAAACGCGATGATATTATTGGCAAAAGCGATAGAGCCAATAAACAGTACGCTGAGCAGCGCTATTAACAGGAAATAATAATCATTCTGACCTAGAGCGTTATATTTCAAGAATATATGTAACGCCC
The DNA here is from genome assembly GCF_030332565.1 of Citrobacter sp. Cpo109. Taxonomy (NCBI): domain Bacteria; kingdom Pseudomonadati; phylum Pseudomonadota; class Gammaproteobacteria; order Enterobacterales; family Enterobacteriaceae; genus Citrobacter; species Citrobacter sp. Cpo109. Next base: position 267,373 of record NZ_JAOWHQ010000071.1, on the reverse strand, counting down.
ATAACAAGCCAAAAACGATTGAAATAAAAGGGAGATTAATTCTTTTATCCGCGTATTTCCCATGCCATACCAGCAGCAGTGTACTCATCACCAGCATCAGCAACGCCGGTACTGATAAGGCTTTGACCGCAAACAGAGGGAAAAAAAGCGTAAACAGCGCGGAGACTGCGTTGAGCAGTAGAAACAGTCGTAAAGAGAGTTGGTATTTTTTTGTGCGCAGAGTTCGCCAGGATTGTACTGTCATAGGTAAATATTGTTAGTTATCTGCAATGTACGAAGGTGTGTTGGTAAATAAAACAAATAACGAACGGGGTATCATTCGCAGAGGTTTTTATTGTTTTTAGTTGAAGAGCTAACCGGTGAGCAATTTATCACCTTGGATTATTCATGTCATCAATCGTTAAGTAAAACTCATATAATTGATAGTGCTTCACGGCTGACAAATGAGAAACTTTATCATATGATATTGGTTATCATTATCAATGTCATAGGTGAAATCATGTTGCAACGTACGCTGGGCAGTGGATGGGGTGTTCTGCTGCCGGGAATGCTGATTGCCGGGATGGCATATAGCGACCTGTCGGTCTACGTATGGAAGGTGATGATTGTATTAGGATTACTGCTGACTTCGCTCATGCTGTACCACAAACGTTTACGGCACTTTGTTTTGTTACCTTCATGCGCGGCACTGATTGGTGGCATTGTTTTGGTAATGATGAACTGGAATCAAGGATGAACAAAACAGAGAAGGAAATCGAGAGGGAAATAAGATAATTGGTGCGAGGGGGGGGACTCGAACCCCCACATCCTAAGGACACTAACACCTGAAGCTAGCGCGTCTACCAATTCCGCCACCTTCGCACAGTCATCTTATTTTTTTGATATCGCCTCGTTGGTGCGAGGGGGGGGACTCGAACCCCCACATCCTAAGGACACTAACACCTGAAGCTAGCGCGTCTACCAATTCCGCCACCTTCGCCCAGTGCGAGCAATATCAACGTGGATTATGGTGCGAGGGGGGGGACTTGAACCCCCACGTCCGAAAGGACACTAACACCTGAAGCTAGCGCGTCTACCAATTCCGCCACCTTCGCATACCATCGACACTCAAAAAGTATCGTTACCACGGGGGCGGATTTTAGAGATTTTATGCAGGGCGTCAACTGTTAATTATCGAACTTAACGTGATTGCCGAAAAAAAAGGCGTTTCTTCGGCTTTGGTGTTTTATGCAGGCCGGATAAGCGATAGCGCCATCCGGCGTTGCTCGGTGTCACGCCGGATGGCGGCGTAAACGCCTTATCTGGCCTGGAGCAGTTAGGCTTTTTTCGCCTGACGCGTCATGATGGTGCGATAGACCTTGAAGCGCCCGGTCTGCGCGATAACTTCGTGGAAGCCAAACACTTCATCCAGTACCTTCGGATAAGGCAGGAAGGCGTTCGCCACAATACGCAGTTCACCACCGCTGTTCAGATGACGCACGGCTCCGCGAATCAGCGTTTGTGCTGCATCAAGGCTGGTCTGCATACCGTCGTGGAACGGCGGGTTGGAGATGATCATATCAAATCGACCCGTCACGTCAGAAAAGACGTTACTGGCGATGACGTCACCTTCAATGCCGTTGGCTGCAAGCGTTGCGCGGCTGGCTTCAACGGCGGCGGCGCTAACATCGCACAGGGTTAAGCGCACTTTCGGCGAGTGGCTGGCTAAGGCGACGGAGAGAACGCCTGCGCCACAGCCGACATCCAGCACTTTGCCTTTGGTGTGCGGCGTCAGCGTGGAGAGCAGCAGTTGGCTGCCAACATCCAGGCCGTCACGGCTGAAGACGCCCGGCAGCGTTTTGATGGTCAGATTTTCTGTCTGGTATTCATCCCAGTATTTTTCTGCATCAAAGACCGGCTGTTTTTCCAGACGACCGTGGTACAGGCCACAGCGACGTGCGCTGTCGACTTTGTTTAACGGTGCGTATTCGGCCAGCATCTGCTCTGCGCTACGTACACCGCTGCGATTCTCACCGACAACAAAAATATCGGTGCCCACCGGTAACAGCGACAGAATGTTCATCAACTGGAACTGGGCTTCCGGCTTATTCTTCGGCCAGTAGTAGATCAGCGTATCGCTATCGGCAACGTCATCGGCCTGCGCGACGAGGCTGAAGCGGACGTTGTCGCCCATCTGGCGGTTAAGCACCTGCCAGTGGTGAAGTTGCTGGGTGTGCGCACGGCTGGCGGCGCTTTCAAAATGGGCAGGCAGGTCATCCTGCAAATCACCGGCAAACAGAATACGGCTTTGTTCGAAATCATCACTGTGGCGCAGCAAGACTTCACTTGCCGGGGTAAAAGCAGACATGGAATGCTCCTTAAATTGTACAGCGGGGGATTATAGTTGTTTGATGGCACGGATTCGACAAATTTGCTATATTTGCGCCCCTGATAGACAGGAGTGTTTCGCTATGACATCCCGACGAGACTGGCAGTTACAGCAACTGGGCATTACGCAGTGGTCGTTGCGTCGTCCTGGCGCACTGCAGGGCGAGATCGCGATTTCCATTCCTGCGCATGTCCGTTTGGTGATGGTTGCTGCACAGTTACCCGCGCTAACCGAACCGTTGATCAGCGATATTTTACGCGCATTAACCGTTAGCCCGGATCAGGTTTTACAACTGACGCCTGACCGTGTCGCCATGCTGCCGCAAGGCAGTCGCTGTAATAGCTGGCGGCTGGGAACCGAAGAGCCGCTGCTGCTGGAGGGCGCTCAGGTCGAGAGTCCTGCGTTTAATGAATTACGGGAAAACCCAGCGGCACGCGCCGCGTTATGGCAACAAATCTGCGCATATGAACACGATTTCTTCCCTCGAGCCGACTGATTTACCCGCAGCATTTCAGATTGAAAAACGCGCCCACGCTTTTCCGTGGAGTGAAAAAACATTTGCCAGCAACCAGGGCGATCGCTACCTCAATTTTCAGTTGAGGGTTGACGACGTGATGGCCGCCTTTGCAATTACGCAGGTCGTACTGGATGAAGCGACGTTGTTCAATATCGCCGTCGATCCTGACTTTCAGCGCCGGGGCCTGGGGCGTGAGCTGCTGGAGCATCTGATCGATGAGCTGGAAAAGCGTGGCATTTTGACCCTGTGGCTTGAAGTGCGCGCCTCGAATGCGGCCGCTATCGCGCTGTACGAAAGCTTAGGCTTTAACGAGGCGACGATCCGTCGCAACTACTATCCAACGGCCGATGGTCATGAAGACGCCATCATCATGGCGTTGCCAATCAGCATGTAAGATAAGGTGTAATGATGAAGAAGTGGGACTGGATTTTCTTTGATGCCGACGAAACGCTGTTTACGTTTGACTCGTTTACCGGCTTACAGCGGATGTTTCTCGACTATAGCATTACCTTTACCGCTGAAGATTTTCAGGACTACCAGGCCGTGAATAAACCGCTGTGGGTGGATTACCAAAACGGCGCGATTACCTCATTACAACTGCAGCATGCCCGTTTTCAGAGCTGGGCCGAACGCCTGAAGGTTGAACCGGGCCAGCTTAATGACGCATTCATCAATGCGATGGCGGAGATCTGCTCACCGTTGCCGGGGGCGGTTTCTCTGCTCAATGCGATTCGTGATAAAACGAAAATCGGCATCATTACTAACGGCTTTACCGCGTTGCAGCAAATCCGCCTTGAGCGGACGGGGCTGCGCGACTATTTCGACCTGCTGGTGATTTCTGAGCAGGTTGGGGTGGCAAAACCCGACCCCCGTATTTTCGACCATGCGCTGGAGCAGGCGGGTAATCCTGACCGTTCTCGCGTGCTGATGGTGGGTGACACCGCAGAGTCCGATATTCTTGGCGGCATTAACGCCGGGCTATCCACCTGCTGGCTAAATACGCACCACCGCGAGCAGCCAGCGGGCATTCAGCCGACCTGGACCGTAGCGTCATTAAGCGAACTGGAGCAGCTCCTGTGTAAACACTGATTGCCTCCCCCCCGTTGATGGGTAAAATAGCCGCAATTTTTCGTATTCAACTTGCCCGGCCCGTTGCCGTGCTTACCTAAGAAGATTTGACTATGACGTTGTCTCCTTATTTGCAAGAGGTGGCCAAACGCCGCACTTTTGCCATTATTTCTCACCCGGATGCCGGTAAAACGACAATTACTGAAAAGGTACTGTTATTCGGACAGGCCATTCAGACCGCCGGTACGGTAAAAGGCCGTGGCTCCAGCCAGCATGCAAAATCTGACTGGATGGAAATGGAAAAGCAGCGTGGTATCTCCATTACCACCTCTGTGATGCAGTTTCCGTATCATGACTGCCTGGTGAACCTGCTGGACACCCCGGGGCACGAAGACTTCTCCGAAGATACCTATCGTACTCTGACGGCGGTGGACTGCTGCCTGATGGTTATCGATGCCGCAAAAGGCGTCGAGGATCGTACCCGTAAGCTGATGGAAGTTACCCGTCTGCGCGATACGCCGATCCTGACCTTTATGAACAAACTCGACCGTGACATCCGCGATCCGATGGAGCTGCTGGATGAAGTCGAGAACGAACTGAAAATCGGCTGTGCGCCAATCACCTGGCCGATTGGCTGTGGTAAGTTGTTCAAAGGTGTCTATCACCTTTATAAAGATGAAACTTACCTGTATCAGACCGGTAAAGGCCACACCATTCAGGAAGTGCGTGTTGTTAAAGGTCTGAACAACCCGGAACTTGATGCTGCCGTGGGTGAAGACCTGGCGCAGCAGCTGCGTGACGAGCTGGAGCTGGTGCAGGGCGCGTCCAACGAGTTCGACCATGAGCTGTTCCTCGCGGGCGAAATCACCCCGGTCTTCTTCGGTACCGCGCTGGGTAACTTCGGCGTTGACCATATGCTGGACGGCCTGGTGGAGTGGGCGCCTGCGCCGATGCCGCGTAAAACCGACACCCGCGTCGTCGAAGCCTCAGAAGAGAAGTTCACCGGTTTCGTGTTTAAAATTCAGGCCAACATGGACCCGAAACACCGTGACCGCGTGGCGTTCATGCGTGTGGTATCCGGCAAGTATGAGAAAGGCATGAAAATGCGCCAGGTGCGCATTGGTAAAGACGTGGTGATCTCCGACGCACTCACCTTTATGGCCGGTGACCGTTCTCATGTGGAAGAAGCGTATCCGGGCGATATTCTCGGTCTGCATAACCACGGCACTATCCAGATCGGCGATACCTTTACCCAGGGCGAAATGATGAAGTTCACCGGTATTCCGAACTTCGCACCGGAGCTGTTCCGTCGTATTCGCCTGAAGGATCCATTGAAGCAGAAACAGCTGCTGAAAGGGCTGGTTCAGCTGTCAGAAGAGGGCGCAGTACAGGTATTCCGTCCGATCGCCAATAACGATCTGATCGTGGGCGCGGTGGGTGTGCTGCAGTTTGACGTGGTGGTTTCACGTCTGAAGAGCGAGTACAACGTTGAAGCGATTTATGAATCTGTCAACGTAGCGACTGCGCGCTGGGTAGAATGTTCTGACGTGAAGAAATTCGAAGAATTTAAGCGTAAGAACGAAATTCAGCTAGCTCTTGATGGCGGCGATAACCTCACCTATATCGCACCAACCATGGTTAACCTGAATCTCACCCAGGAACGTTACCCGGACGTTCAGTTCCGTAAAACACGCGAACACTAATCGACCTTCCAGGGCACGGTATCCGCCGTGTCCTGCAACTTTTCCTGTCTTTTAAATCCCTTGCGGAATGTTCTTAAAACCTCGCGTTTTTCTTTTGTTTGCCTGTTTTTTAATCAATTCTGACTGCGATCACGAAATCGTGAACTATATTTAACAATGTGATGACATAAATATCGGCGTTTAATGCTTTTTAGGCTGCCTGTTGCAGCGTCTATTGCTGATATTTATTCCACTTACAAGATTAGTTGCTGGTTCAGGCCGTGTAACGGCAGAGCATAGCTTTTAGCAAAACATACAGGAATACATCGATGACAATGACAGGACTTAAGATTTCTAAAACGCTGCTGGCCGTGATGCTGACCTCCGCTGTTGCAACGGGTTCTGCTTATGCAGAAAACGCTACGATGGATAAAGCGCAATCCGGCGTCGAAAGTGCGGGGCAGAAAGTCGATAGCTCTATGAACAAAGTCGGTAATTTCATGGATGACAGCACCATCACCGCGAAAGTAAAAGCCGCGCTGGTGGACCACGAAAGCATTAAGAGCACCGATATTTCCGTCAAAACAGATCAAAAGGTGGTGACACTAAGCGGGTTTGTTGAAAGCCAGGCACAGGCCGAAGAAGCGGTGAAAGTGGCGAAAGGCGTTGAGGGCGTGACCTCCGTTAGCGACAAACTGCATGTGCGTGATAGTAAAGAAACCTCCGTTAAAGGCTATGCGGGCGATACGGCAATCACCAGTGAGGTAAAAGCCAAGCTGCTGGCCGATGATATCGTCCCTTCCCGCAAGGTGAAAGTTGAGACCACCGATGGCGTTGTGCAACTTTCAGGCACCGTCGATTCACAGGCTCAAAGCGATCGTGCTGAGAGCATCGCCAAAGCGATTGATGGCGTGAAAAGCGTCAAAAACGATCTCAAAACTCAGTAATTAGACTTAATTCGTCCTCCTGACGTTTGTCGGGAGGCGTGTTGTGCACCACACTGAAAATATCGCCGATGGGCAGCCTGAGCGCTCATATCAAGCGGTGAAATTAACTATGGTAAAGGAGAAGCATATGTTTCGATGGGGCATCATATTTCTGGTTATCGCGTTAATTGCCGCCGCACTCGGTTTTGGTGGACTGGCGGGTACTGCAGCCGGCGCAGCGAAAATTGTGTTTGTGGTGGGGATCATTTTGTTCCTGGTCAGCCTGTTTACCGGGCGTAAACGACCCTAGTACGTAAACCGTAAAGAAAAATTGCTACTAAGCCAGTCCATTGGACTGGCTTTTACGGTTTTAGCGTCAGGCAATTTGCGTTACTTTGTTGCTCTATTACAAAAACAACAGGAAGGCAGAGGTGGGGCAGAGAATACCCGTCACGCTCGGTAATATTGCGCCGTTATCGTTACGTCCATTTCAACCAGGCAGTGTGGCGCTGGTGTGCGAGGGCGGGGGACAAAGAGGCATCTTCACCGCCGGCGTACTGGATGAGTTCATGCGCGCGCAGTTCAATCCCTTTGATCTCTACTATGGGACGTCGGCTGGCGCGCAAAACCTTTCAGCCTATCTCTGTAACCAGCCCGGTTACGGCCGCAAAGTTATTATGCGTTACACCACCCGACGCGAATTTTTTGACCCGGTGCGTTTTGTGCGTGGGGGAAATCTGATCGATCTCGACTGGCTGGTGGATTCGACTGCAACGCATATGCCGCTGGCGATGGACAACGCCGAGCGCCTGTTTGCCGCAGGGAAAGCATTTTATATGTGCGCCTGTCGGGGCGATGATTACACGCCCGGCTATTTTTCGCCGAACCGGCAAAACTGGCTCGACCTCATTCGAGCCTCCAGCGCGATTCCCGGGTTCTACCGCACAGGGGTTGTATTGGACGGCGTGAACTATCTGGATGGAGGAGTTAGTGATGCCATACCTGTGCAGGAGGCAGTGAAGCAGGGGGCAAAAACGTTGGTAGTGATTCGCACTGTGCCTTCGCAAATGTACTACACCCCGCAGTGGTTCAAACGTATGGAGCGCTGGTTGGGTGAAAGTAGCCTGCAACCGTTTCTGAATCTGGTGCAGCATCATGAGACCAGCTATCGTGCTATCCAGAGTTTTATTGAGAAGCCGCCGGGCAAGCTGCGTATTTTTGAGATCTATCCGCCAAAACCACTCCATAGCATGGCGTTGGGCAGCCGTATTCCGGCACTGCGGGAAGATTACAAAACCGGACGCCTGTGCGGTCGTTACTTTCTGGCGACAGTCGGCAAACTGTTGGCGAAAAATGCGCCGCTGCCTCGTCAGACGCCGAAGATTGTGGTGCCGGGGCCGGTGGTAGTTCCTCCTGCGCCGGTGGCCAACGATGCCCATGTGCCAGTGGTGACCAATGCGCCTCAGGCGAACGACACGACGTTTGATAATGAGGATTTGGCGTGAGTTATCGTTTTATCGATACGCATTGTCACTTTGATTTCCCGCCGTTTACCGGCGATGAATCTGCCAGCATTCAGCGCGCGGTGGAGGTTGGTGTACAGAGCATTATCGTTCCGGCCACACAGGCGGCGAATTTTCCCCGCGTACTGGCGTTAGCGGAAAATTATCCTCCATTGTTTGCCGCGCTTGGTCTGCATCCCATTGTTATTGAACAACATAGCGATGACTGCCTGGACCAGTTGCAACAGGAGCTGGATAAGCGCCCACGAAAACTGGTGGCGCTAGGCGAGATTGGATTGGATCTGTATCGGGACGATCCGCAATTCGATAAGCAAGAGTGGGTGCTGGAAGCGCAACTAAAGCTGGCGAAGCGGTACGAATTGCCGGTGATCCTGCATTCGCGGCGCACCCATGACAAGCTGGCAATGCACCTGAAACGTCATGCTTTGCCGCGAACTGGCGTTGTGCATGGTTTTTCCGGGAGCGTGCAGCAGGCAGAGCGCTTTGTGCAACTGGGATACAAAATTGGCGTGGGAGGCACCATTACCTATCCGCGCGCCAGTAAAACCCGCGAGGTAATGGCGCAATTACCGCTGGAATCGCTGTTGCTGGAAACCGACGCGCCGGATATGCCGCTCAATGGCTTTCAGGGGCAGCCTAACCGGCCGGAGCAGGTAGTCAGAGTCTTCGACGTCTTATGCGAACTGCGCCCGGAACCTGCGGACGTGATCGCTGACGCGCTGTATCGTAATACCACGGCGTTGTTTAATGTGTGATTGGATGGCGTATCCGGCCGACAAATGTGTGCGCTCCGTAGGCCTGATAAGCGAAGCGCATCAGGCATAACTTCGTCGGATGGCAGCTGTGTTTTTTCCGGCCTACAGATGATGTCGTCGCATCCGGCAATCACAGGTACAGCGCCGGGAAAATCAAATTATCCACCCCGCGTTCGCGCAATCTTTGCGCCAGCTGTTCCACATCCTCCGGCGTGGCGCTCGGCCAGTCCTTCGCTTCGCCATACACCCCGTGCGCATGAAAGGCATTCAGCCGCACAGGTACGTCACCGGTGCGTATGATAAACGCCGCCAGCGCATCAATATGCTGTAGATAATCCACCTGACCAGGAATAACCAGCAGGCGCAGTTCCGCCAGTTTTCTCTGCCCGGACAAAAAGGTAATACTTTGTTTAATCAGCGTGTTATCGCGGCCGGTAAGCTGCCGATGACACGTGCTGTCCCAGGCTTTTAAATCCAGCATTACGCCGTCGCACACCGGCAGCAGCTTCTGCCAGCCGGTTTCGCTCAGCATGCCGTTGCTGTCGACCATGCAGGTCAGGTGTTGCAACTGCGGATCGGTTTTTATCGCGGTAAATAGCGCCACAATAAAGGGGAGTTGAGTAGTCGCTTCACCGCCACTAACGGTTATCCCTTCGATAAACAGTGACGCTTTACGAATATGTTGCAGCACTTCATCAACGCTCATACTCTGCGCCATCGGCGTGGCCTGCCGGGGGCACATATGCAGGCAGGTATCACACTGCTGACACATATCGGACTGCCACCACACTTTCCCCGCGCTCAGGTTCAGCGCCTCATGCGGGCAATGCAGCACACACTCCCCGCAGTCGTTGCAGCGTCCCATCGTCCACGGATTGTGGCAATTTTTACAGCGCAGATTACATCCTTGCAGAAACAGAGCCAGGCGACTACCCGGCCCATCGACGCAGGAGAAAGGAATCAGCCTACTGACTAAAGCGCATCTGCTGTTCATGGCTAATCACGCGAGGTTGTCGTTCCAGAATGCGCGTATTGCGCGCGGCTTCTTCGCCAAGCCAGGTGGTGTTGGTTCGTGACCCTTCGGCGCGATACTTTTCCAGATCCGACAGGCGCACCATGTAACCCGTAACGCGAACCAGATCGTTGCCGCTCACGTTGGCGGTAAACTCGCGCATTCCAGCTTTAAACGCCCCGAGGCACAACTGCACCAGCGCCTGAGGATTACGCTTGATAGTTTCATCCAGCGTGAGAATGTCGCTGATCCCGGCGTGATAAAACGCGTGATGTGGTGCGACGGTTTGCAGGTGGGTGATCGGGTCCGGCTCATCGCCGTAAGGCAGGCGTGCACCTGGCGTGGTGCCGATGTCAGAACTGATCCCCGACTGTGCATGCAGCATCGCGCGCTGCTTCCAGCCATATTTCACCGGGGTGTTTTCGACAAATTCCGCCAGTTGGGTGCTGATGCGATAGCCGAGCTGATTGGCGAACTCATCTTTCCCATAGCGCGCATTCTGTCCCGCCTTATCGCACAGCAGGTTCACCGCCTCCGCCAGGCCGTACATCCCGAACATAGGCACAAAACGTTCGGGATCAATCAACCCTTCCTGCACGAGGAAGCTATTCTCAAAGAAATGTGATTTCTCATAGAGGAATTCACATCGTGAATCAATGATGGCGATTTGCTGCTGGCAGTAGTGCGGTAGGGTGCGCGTAAAGAAGTCATCGACAGAGGTGCTGCGCTCTGCGATGGCTTTCAGATTAAGCCTGACCAGCGTGCTTCCACCCCCGGCGAGCGGCAAAGAGTTGTAACAACTGACGACGCCATACTGACCTTTTGTGAAAATTTTATCATTTTCAGGGCCATTGGAAATATGCGGCTTACTGCACTCGCAGATATTTTGCGCCACGTTGAGCAGCAGATCGTCAGGTGTGATTTGCGGATCATAAATGAATGTCAGATTAGGTGAAACCTGCTTTAACTCTGCGTCTGCGCGTAAAATTGCACGGGTAACTGGTGTATCGGCGGGGCCGATATTGGCATGCATAAACGCGTCTGGCAGGGTTCTGTCGAGATAACGCCAGAAACGTTTTATTCGAATATCGATCTCGTCTTGTGTTAGAATTCTAACATACGGTTGCAGCAGGGCATCAAGCTGGCCGAGATAAACCGGCATCGACGTCACTGACGGAACATGGTGGTAAAGAATAGTGAGTAAGGATAACGCGTCATCAAGATCCCTGGCGCCTTCCAGCTCCAGCCACGATGAGCCATTGGCCAGAAAACGCGCGTAATCGGGTAAAACATAGCGTGGTTTGAACGGGGCATGACCTTCGTACATATCGCAGATTACCCCATCATCCAGCGCCTGACGTGCCTGTGCAGGCAGTTGCGGGTAAGGCAGCGCGTTTTCAGCTTCCAGCGCCAGAAAGTGGCGTTTCTGCTCAGGGCTGAGCACTGGGCTGGTCACGATTTGTTGGCAACGCTGTTGCAGCGCGAGTTCGCTTGAAGTGGGCATCGTTGATTCCTTTTTATCCCGAAGGTGTAACGCCATTGTAGAAAGCAACGCCGCCGCAACCTTTGATCCGGATGCGCCTGATGCCACCGCATCCCTTTAGAAAAGGTGATTTATTTGAAGTAGATCTCATTAGAGTAATGCAAATCTGTATGTGGTTTTCATTAACTGTGATGTATATCGAAGTGTAATAGCGAGCGGATGTTAGAATACTAACAAACTCGCAAGGTGAAATTTTATACGGCGATGCCGTTGGAGAATGTTATGACCGATTTAACAGCAAGCAGCCTGCGTGCACTGAAACTGATGGACCTGACCACCCTGAATGACGACGACACCAATGAAAAAGTGATCGCGCTGTGTCATCAGGCGAAGACCCCGGTTGGCAACACTGCCGCAATCTGTATCTATCCGCGTTTCATCCCTATTGCGCGTAAGACCCTGAAAGAGCAGGGCACGCCGGACATCCGCATTGCAACCGTAACCAACTTCCCGCATGGCAACGACGACATCGAGATTGCGCTGGCTGAAACTCGCGCGGCGATTGCTTACGGCGCAGATGAAGTTGACGTGGTGTTCCCGTACCGTGCGCTGATCGCCGGTAACGAACAGATTGGTTTCGATCTGGTTAAAGCCTGCAAAGACGCGTGTGCGGCAGCAAACGTGCTGCTGAAAGTCATCATCGAAACCGGTGAGCTGAAAGAAGAAGCACTGATTCGCAAAGCGTCTGAAATCTCCATCAAAGCCGGTGCTGATTTCATCAAAACTTCTACCGGTAAAGTGCCGGTCAATGCGACGCCGGAAAGCGCACGCATCATGATGGAAGTGATCCGCGACATGGGTGTTTCTAAAACTGTAGGTTTCAAACCGGCTGGTGGCGTACGCACTGCAGAAGATGCACAGCAGTTCCTGGCGATTGCCGATGAACTGTTTGGCGCTGACTGGGCTGATTCTCGTCACTACCGTTTTGGCGCATCCAGCCTGCTGGCGAGTCTGCTGAAAGCGCTGGGTCACGGCGACGGCAAGAGCGCAAGCAGCTACTAAGACTTATATTGCCGGAGCTGTAGCGACGTAGGCCGGATAAGGCGTAGCCGCCATCCGGCATTAAGACGACTGCCGGGTGGCGCGTTGCTTACCCGGCCTACAACGGCCTTCTACTCTTTTCCCCTGGGGGTTACCGTGTTTCTCGCACAAGAAATTATTCGTAAAAAACGTGATGGTCATGCGCTGAGCGATGAAGAAATTCGTTTCTTTATCAATGGTATTCGCGACAACACCATCTCTGAAGGGCAAATCGCCGCCCTGGCGATGACCATTTTCTTCCACGATATGACAATGCCTGAGCGAGTTTCGCTGACCATGGCAATGCGTGATTCAGGAACCGTGCTGGACTGGAAAAGCCTGCAGCTGAACGGCCCGATTGTGGATAAACACTCTACCGGCGGTGTAGGTGACGTAACGTCACTGATGTTAGGCCCGATGGTCGCAGCGTGCGGCGGCTATATTCCGATGATCTCCGGGCGTGGCCTGGGGCATACCGGCGGTACACTCGATAAACTGGAAGCGATTCCTGGATTTGACATCTTCCCGGACGACGCGCGCTTCCGTGAAATTATTAAAGACGTGGGTGTGGCGATTATTGGGCAAACCAGCTCGCTCGCACCGGCGGATAAACGTTTTTATGCCACCCGCGATATTACCGCGACGGTGGATTCCATCCCGCTGATTACCGGTTCCATTCTGGCGAAAAAACTGGCGGAAGGGCTGGATGCGCTAGTGATGGATGTGAAAGTGGGCAGCGGCGCCTTTATGCCGACCTACGAGCTTTCTGAAGCTCTCGCTGAAGCGATTGTTGGTGTGGCAAACGGTGCGGGTGTACGTACCACCGCGCTGTTAACCGATATGAACCAGGTGCTGGCCTCCAGCGCAGGTAACGCGGTCGAAGTCCGCGAAGCGGTGCAGTTCCTGACCGGTGAATACCGTAATCCACGTCTGTTAGACGTCACCATGGCGCTGTGCGTGGAAATGCTGATCTCCGGCAATCTGGCGAAAGATGACGCCGAAGCCCGTGCGAAATTGCAGGCGGTGCTGGACAACGGTAAAGCGGCAGAGATTTTTGGTCGCATGGTTGCGGCGCAAAAAGGCCCGACCGATTTCGTCGAAAATTATGCGAAGTACCTGCCGACGGCAATGCTCAGCAAAGCGGTATATGCTGATACCGAAGGCTTTGTCAGCGCGATGGATACCCGTGCGTTGGGGATGGCGGTCGTTTCCATGGGCGGCGGTCGTCGTCAGGCTTCGGACACCATTGATTACAGCGTTGGCTTTAGCGATATGGCGCGTCTGGGCGACAGCGTAGACGGACAACGCCCGCTGGCGGTGATCCACGCGAAAGACGAAGCCAGCTGGCAGGAAGCGGCGAAAGCGGTCAAAGCGGCAATTAGCCTTGACGATAAAGCGCCAGAAATTACACCGACAGTCTATCGTCGTATTACCGAATAACTGTATACTGATCTGATCGCTTTTTTGCGGCGCAGATGTATGGAGAACAAGATGAAACGTGCATTTATTATGGTGCTGGACTCCTTTGGTATTGGTGCGACTGAAGATGCGGATCGCTTTGGCGACGTAGGTTCAGACACTATGGGACACATTGCAGAAGCCTGTGCGAAAGGTGAGGCTGACAATGGTCGCAAAGGTCCACTGAATCTGCCTAACCTGACCCGTCTGGGCCTGGTGAAAGCTCACGAAGGTTCTACCGGTAAAATTGCTGCTGGTATGGACGGTAACGCGGAAGTGATTGGTGCCTACGCATGGGCGCATGAACTTTCTTCCGGGAAAGACACGCCGTCTGGCCACTGGGAAATCGCGGGTGTCCCGGTTCTGTTTGATTGGGGTTATTTCTCCGATCATGAAAACAGCTTCCCGCAGGAACTGCTGGATAAACTGGTAAAACGTGCCAACCTGCCAGGCTACCTCGGCAACTGCCACTCTTCCGGTACCGTGATCCTGGATCAGCTGGGTGAAGAGCATATGAAAACCGGCAAGCCGATTTTCTATACCTCCGCTGACTCCGTGTTCCAGATTGCCTGCCACGAAGAGACGTTTGGCCTGGATAAACTCTACGAGCTGTGCGAAATCGCACGTGAAGAGCTGACCGAAGGTGGTTACAACATCGGTCGTGTTATCGCACGTCCGTTTATCGGTGATAAAGCCGGTAACTTCCAGCGTACCGGTAACCGTCACGACCTGGCCGTTGAGCCGCCAGCACCGACCGTGCTGCAGAAACTGGTCGACGAAAAAGACGGTCACGTGGTTTCCGTCGGTAAAATTGCGGATATCTACGCTAACTGCGGCATCACCAAAAAAGTGAAAGCCACCGGTCTGGATGCGCTGTTCGACGCCACCATCAAAGAGATGAAAGAAGCAGGTGATAAGACCATCGTCTTCACCAACTTCGTTGATTTCGACTCTTCCTGGGGACATCGTCGCGATATCGCCGGTTATGCTGCGGGCCTGGAACTGTTCGACCGCCGTCTGCCTGAGCTGATGGAGCTGGTGGGTGAAGATGACATTCTGATCCTGACCGCTGACCACGGCTGCGACCCAAGCTGGACCGGCACTGATCACACCCGTGAACACATCCCGGTACTGGTTTACGGCCCGAAAGTGAAACCTGGTTCATTAGGTCACCGTGAAACCTTCGCTGATATCGGTCAGACGCTGGCGAGCTACTTTGGTACGTCACCGATGGACTACGGTAAAAACATGCTGTAATACCCGTTGTCTTTCGCGCTGTAGATGCGTTGACTTCATTCGCTCCCCCCGGTCACATAGTGAATCTATGCTCCCGGGGATTCACGAATTCGTCGCCTTCCTACAACGCGAAATCCTTAAGGTATTTCACTGTTTTGCATACGTTTTGTAGGCCTGATAAGGCGTAGCCGCCATCAGGCAATAACAACGAAATAAGGACAAAAAATGGCAACTCCACATATTAATGCAGAAATGGGTGATTTCGCTGACGTCGTATTGATGCCGGGCGACCCGCTGCGTGCAAAGCATATTGCTGAAACTTTCCTCGAAGATGTTCGTGAAGTGAACAACGTTCGCGGCATGTTAGGTTTTACCGGTACTTACAAAGGCCGTAAGATCTCCGTTATGGGTCACGGTATGGGTATCCCGTCCTGCTCCATCTACACCAAAGAGCTGATCACCGATTTCGGCGTGAAGAAAATCATTCGCGTAGGCTCCTGCGGCGCTGTGCGTATGGACGTTAAACTGCGTGACGTGGTTATCGGTATGGGCGCTTGCACCGACTCCAAAGTTAACCGTATCCGTTTTAAAGATCATGACTTCGCTGCTATCGCTGACTTCGACATGGTGCGTAACGCGGTTGATGCGGCAAAAGCACTGGGTGTAGACGCGCGCGTGGGCAACCTGTTCTCCGCTGACCTGTTCTACTCTCCGGACGGTGAAATGTTCGACGTGATGGAAAAATACGGCGTGCTGGGCGTGGAAATGGAAGCGGCGGGCATCTACGGTGTTGCTGCGGAATTTGGTGCAAAAGCGCTGACCATCTGCACCGTTTCCGACCATATCCGTACTCACGAGCAGACCACCGCCGCTGAACGTCAGACGACCTTCAACGACATGATCAAAATCGCGCTGGAATCCGTTCTGCTGGGCGATAAAGAGTAAGGGTTGTTGTGGCCCGGTGGCGTTGCGCTGGCCGGGCCTACGGGAATGCCGCTATTAATGCCTGATGGCGCTTCGCTTATCAGGCCTACAGGAGCGGTCTTGTAGGCCGGATAAGGCGCAGCCGCCATCCGGCAATTCGCCACTAATCGCTTAACGCACGGCCTTCGCCACCCACGCCGCCAGTTCACGCAGCTCGCTTTCCTGATCCGGATATTCCGTAACCAGCGCTTCGCAAGTCTGCTGTAAAACATCGGCGCGATACTGGCAGCCCTGTAGTCGCTCTGCCAGCGCTTCTAACGGCGCGGGATTGAGACTGTCGGTAAACACCTGTGTGCGCGTGATATGACCTTTTTCGACGTCGAAATGCAGCTCAACACCGCCCCAGGTGAAACGCTCGTCCAGCAGATGCGAGAAAGCAGGTGCCTGACCAAAATTCCATTCCCAACTGCTCTGGCGGGCAAAGGTTTCGGCAAAATTTGGCAGGTCCGGCGTTTTATCCGGTGAGATCACTTCCGCTTCAACGCGTTCGCCATAATGAGCAAAAAAGGCTTCCGTGATGGCCTGACAGACCTGTTCATGGGTGATGCCCGGTAACAGCTCCGTCAAATTCGCCACCCGTGAGCGGACAGAGGTAATCCCCTTTGCTGCGAGTTTCTTTTTGTCGGGATTGAGATAGTTTGCCAGGCGGCTGAGATCGGCATTTAGCAGCAGCGTGCCGTGGTGGAATCCGCGATCTTTCGTTTCCCGGTAAGCAGAGCCTGAAACTTTGCGATCGCCGTCTGGCGTTTTCACAACCAGATCGTTACGCCCGGAGGCGTCCGCCGTCACACCCAGAGAATTCAATGCGTTGAGGACAATCGCGGTGGAAATGGTTTTGTCGTACTCCGGTTTACCGGCCATAAAGGTAAAGCAGGTATTGCCTAAGTCATGGAACACCGCGCCGCCGCCGCTGCTACGGCGGGCGAGCCGCACGTTGTCTTCCTCCATACGGCGGGTATTACACTCTTTCCACGGGTTTTGCGCCCGGCCAATCACCACCGTATCGGCGTTACGCCACAAGAACAGGACGCGCTGCGTGGCGGGCATCTGGCGAAAAATGCACTCTTCGACCGCGAGATTAAACCACGGATCGTAAGAGTCTGAGATAAGCAGGCGTAGTGTAGTCATGGTTGATTTCCCTTCTGTTTTACAGTTTTTACTGCTTTTACTCTTTTTTCTCGTTGTCTTCTTCCTGCACCGGTTTGTTGGCGGTCAGCAGGAAAGGGGATTGCTGCCAGCGGGTACGCTTGCCTTGCAATAATGTACGGGTGAGCACGACGCCAATCGCCAGCGCCAGCAGCAGCATCAGGCGTAAGATATTGGTGGTGTTATCTACCTGCTTCGCCTCGGTGGCGAGGGTGTGGGTATCCAGCGTCAGGCGCAAATAGCCCAGCGGACCATTTTTCCCCTGAATGGGTTCGACAATCTGCTGGTTAAAATAACCCCCGGCTTTTTTGCCGTCGAGCGCCAGTCGGTCACGAACGTTGACGCTCTCGCCGGTACGCGTAATCAGGTCTCCCTGTTCATCGTACACGCCAGCGTCCAGAATACGGCTACTTTCCGTCAGCTGTGTGAGTACCGCTTTGATGCGTTTTTCATCCGGCGTTTCGGTACGCATTAGCGGAGCAACATTTAGCGCCACCTGGCGGGCCAGCGTACGGGCCAGCTCTTCGAGCTGCGGATTACGCTGCTGCTGGTGACTTTGACTAAACCAGGATGCGCCCTGCATCAGGGCGACGAGCAGCGCAAGACAGAACAATACAATCACTGCACGATGAAGTCGGAATTTCAGTTTTGCGCGAGCCATATTCCACCTGCTGAAAATTTGAGACTTAATGTTGCCAGAAGCGCTGGTTACAGGGTAGCCTCATGCGTTATTTTCCCCTGATGATTCCGACCCGAACGATTTTACAGGAGCTTTAATGCCTAACATAACCTGGTGCGATCTACCTGAAGATGTTTCTCTGTGGCCAGGTCTGCCTCTCTCTTTAAGTGGCGATGAAGTCATGCCGCTGGACTACCACGCGGGCCGCAGTGGCTGGCTGCTGTACGGTCGTGGGCTGGATAAACAACGTTTAACGCAATACCAGAGCAAACTGGGCGCGGCGATGGTGATTGTTGCTGCCTGGTGCGTCGAGGATTATCAGGTGATTCGCCTGGCGGGTTCGTTAACGCCGCGCGCGGCAAAACTGGCGCATGATGCCAAACTGGATGTTGCCCCGTTAGGCAAAATTCCGCATCTGCGCACGCCGGGTTTGCTGGTGATGGACATGGACTCAACGGCAATCCAGATCGAATGCATTGATGAAATTGCTAAACTGGCTGGAACCGGTGAGATGGTTGCGGAAGTCACGGAACGCGCGATGCGTGGCGAACTGGACTTTACCGCCAGCCTGCGTAGCCGCGTGTCGACGCTGAAGGGCGCTGATGCCAATATTCTGCACCAGGTGCGCGAAACGCTACCGCTGATGCCCGGCCTGACTCAACTGGTGTTAAAACTGGAAACGCTCGGCTGGAAAGTGGCTATTGCCTCTGGCGGCTTTACCTTCTTTGCCGATTACCTGCGTAATAAACTGCGTCTGACGGCGGCTGTAGCAAACGAGCTGGAGATCATGGACGGTAAATTTACCGGCAACGTGATCGGCGATATCGTCGATGCCCAGTACAAAGCCAATACCCTGACCCGCCTGGCACAAGAATATGAGATCCCGATGGCGCAGACGGTGGCGATCGGCGACGGTGCCAACGACCTGCCGATGATCAAAACGGCCGGGCTGGGTATTGCGTATCATGCTAAACCGAAAGTGAATGAAAAGACGGAGATTACTATCCGCCACGCTGACCTGATGGGCGTGTTCTGCATTCTCTCCGGCAGCATGAACCAGAAATGATTAAATTGCCCGGTGGCAAGCTGTCCGTAGGCCGGATAAGCACCCACGCCATCCGGCAAAAGCGTTAACGAAAGAGGTAAAACGTGGCAAAAGCTCCTAAACGCGCCTTTGTTTGTAATGAATGCGGGGCCGATTACCCGCGCTGGCAGGGGCAATGCAGCGCCTGTCAGGCCTGGAACACCATTACCGAGGTGCGCCTTGCCGCATCGCCAACGGTGGCGCGTAACGAGCGGCTCAGTGGCTATGCCGGGAATGCGGGCGTGGCAAAAGTGCAGAAGCTGTCTGACATCAGCCTTGAAGAACTGCCGCGTTTTTCCACTGGATTTAAAGAGTTTGACCGCGTGCTGGGTGGCGGGGTGGTACCCGGCAGCGCTATCCTGATTGGCGGTAATCCCGGCGCGGGGAAATCAACGCTGCTGCTACAAACGCTGTGTAAACTCGCTGAGCAGATGAAAACCCTGTACGTTACTGGCGAAGAGTCGCTACAACAGGTGGCGATGCGCGCGCACCGGCTTGGCTTGCCGACGGCGAATCTGAACATGCTGTCGGAAACCAGTATTGAACAAATTTGCCTGATTGCCGAAGAAGAACAGCCGAAACTGATGGTGATCGACTCCATTCAGGTAATGCACATGGCGGATATTCAGTCTTCGCCGGGCAGCGTGGCGCAGGTGCGCGAAACGGCGGCTTACCTGACGCGCTTTGCCAAAACGCGCGGCGTGGCGATTGTCATGGTCGGCCACGTCACCAAAGATGGCTCGCTGGCCGGGCCGAAGGTGCTGGAGCACTGTATTGACTGTTCGGTACTGCTCGACGGTGACGCCGATTCCCGTTTCCGTACTCTGCGTAGCCATAAAAACCGCTTTGGTGCGGTGAATGAGCTGGGCGTCTTTGCCATGACCGAACAGGGCCTGCGTGAAGTCAGCAACCCTTCCGCTATCTTCTTAAGCCGTGGCGATGAGGTCACCTCCGGCAGTTCGGTGATGGTGGTCTGGGAAGGCACGCGCCCGCTGCTGGTAGAGATTCAGGCGCTGGTTGATCATTCGATGATGGCGAACCCGCGTCGCGTGGCGGTCGGTCTGGAACAGAACCGTCTGGCGATTCTGCTGGCGGTGCTGCATCGTCACGGTGGCTTGCAGATGGCGGATCAGGACGTGTTCGTTAACGTAGTCGGCGGCGTAAAAGTCACCGAAACCAGCGCCGACCTGGCGTTGCTGCTGGCAATGGTTTCCAGTCTGCGCGACAGGCCGCTGCCGCAGGATTTAGTGGTCTTTGGCGAAGTGGGGCTGGCGGGCGAAATCCGTCCGGTACCCAGCGGCCAGGAGCGTATTTCGGAAGCGGCGAAGCACGGCTTTCGCCGGGCGATTGTCCCTGCCGCTAACGTACCGAAAAAAGTACCGGAAGGGATGCAGGTCTTTGGCGTTAAGAAGCTTGCGGATGCGTTAAGCGTGTTTGACGACCTATAATCAAATACCCGTACGTACTGATTTTGTAGGCCTGATAAGCGAAGCGCCATCAGGCAGTGTTACGCGATTTTTCCAGCAGGAGGCTCTTGTGTCATTTGAATATCTGAAAACCGCCATAAAGCAAAAGGGCTGTACCCTGCAACAGGTGGCGGATGCCAGTGGCATGACCAAGGGATACCTAAGCCAACTGCTGAATGCCAAAATCAAAAGCCCCAGCGCGCAGAAGCTGGAGGCGTTGCACCGTTTTCTCGGGCTGGAGTTTCCGCGCCAGCAGAAAAATATCGGTGTGGTATTCGGCAAGTTTTATCCGCTGCACACCGGCCATATCTATCTTATCCAGCGCGCCTGTAGCCAGGTCGATGAACTGCATATCATCATGGGCTATGACGACACGCGCGATCGCAGCCTGTTTGAAGACAGTGCCATGTCGCAACAGCCTACGGTGCCCGATCGTTTACGCTGGCTGCTGCAAACCTTTAAGTATCAGAAAAATATCCGTATTCATGCCTTCAACGAAGAAGGCATGGAGCCGTATCCGCACGGCTGGGACGTGTGGAGCAACGGGATCAAAACGTTTATGCAGGAGAAAGGGATCCAGCCAAACTGGATCTACACCTCTGAAGAATCAGATGCCCCGCAGTATCTGGAACATCTGGGGATTGAAACCGTGCTGGTGGATCCCAAGCGAACGTTTATGAGCATCAGCGGTGGGCAAATCCGTGAAAACCCGTTTCGCTACTGGGAGTATATTCCGACCGAAGTGAAGCCGTTTTTCGTGCGCACCGTGGCGATTCTCGGCGGGGAGTCGAGCGGCAAATCGACGCTGGTGAATAAGCTCGCCAATATCTTTAACACCACCAGTGCGTGGGAATACGGGCGTGATTATGTTTTCTCCCATTTGGGCGGCGATGAGATGGCGTTACAGTATTCTGACTACGATAAAATCGCCCTGGGACAAGCGCAATACATTGATTTTGCTGTTAAGTATGCCAATAAAGTGGCGTTCATCGACACCGATTTCGTGACCACTCAGGCCTTCTGTAAAAAGTATGAAGGGCGTGAACATCCGTTTGTGCAGGCCCTGATTGACGAGTATCGCTTCGATCTGGTGATCCTGCTGGAGAATAATACCCCGTGGGTAGCGGATGGCTTGCGTAGTCTCGGTAGCTCGGTTGACAGAAAAGCATTTCAGACGCTGCTGGTCGAGATGCTGCAGGAAAACAATATCAATTTTGTGCACGTTCAGGAGCCTGACTACGACGGTCGCTTCCTGCGCTGCGTGGAGCTGGTGAAAGAGTTGATGGGCGAGCAGAGGTAGGTTTTAGAGGTAGGTTTTAATGCCGGATGCGCTGCGCTTATCCGGCCTACAAGTCGCACTAACCTCATAGACAGGATGGCGCTGTGCATATTCGGCCTACAAGTCGCACTAACCTCGTAGACAGGATGGCGCGGTGCATATCCGGCCTACAAGTCGCACTAACCTCGTAGGCCGGATAAGGCGTAACGCCGCCATCCGGCGCTTAACGCTAATTACTTAGAAATACGCTTGTACTTAATACGCTTCGGCTCCAGCGCATCCGAGCCCAGCGTGCGTTTCTTGTACTCTTCGTATTCGGTAAAGTTACCTTCGAAGAACTCAACCTTACCTTCGTCCTGGTAATCCAGAATGTGGGTCGCGATACGGTCAAGGAACCAACGGTCGTGCGAGATAACCATCGCGCAACCCGGGAATTCCAGCAGGGCGTTTTCCAGCGCGCGCAGGGTTTCGATATCCAGGTCGTTGGTTGGTTCATCGAGCAGCAGCATGTTGCCGCCAACCTGCAGCAGCTTCGCCAGGTGCAGACGACCACGCTCACCGCCGGACAGCTCGCCTACGCGTTTGCCCTGATCCACACCTTTGAAGTTGAAGCGGCCCACGTAGGCACGGCTTGGCATCTCGGTGTTGCCGATACGCATGATATCCAGCCCGCCGGACACTTCTTCCCACACGGTTTTGCTGTTGTCCATGGCGTCACGGAACTGGTCAACGGAGGCCAGTTTGACGGTTTCACCCAGCGTGATGGTACCGCTGTCAGGCTGTTCCTGACCGGACATCATACGGAACAGGGTAGATTTACCCGCGCCGTTCGGACCGATGATGCCGACAATTGCACCTTTCGGTACGGAGAAACTCAGATCGTCGATCAGAACGCGATCGCCGTAGGATTTACGCAGATTGGTGACTTCAACAACTTTATCGCCCAGACGTGCTCCAGGTGGAATAAACAGTTCGTTGGTTTCGTTACGTTTCTGGTATTCGGTGTTGTTTAGCTCTTCAAAGCGTGCCAGACGGGCTTTACCCTTAGACTGACGGCCTTTAGCGCCCTGACGTACCCACTCCAGCTCTTTCTCAATAGATTTACGGCGAGCCGCTTCCTGAGAGGCTTCCTGGGCCAGACGCTGATCTTTCTGCTCCAGCCAGGAAGAGTAGTTACCTTCCCACGGAATACCTTCACCACGGTCCAGCTCCAGGATCCAGCCCGCAACGTTGTCGAGGAAGTAACGGTCGTGGGTAATCGCCACTACGGTGCCTTCGAAGTCGTGCAGGAAGCGTTCCAGCCACGCGACGGATTCCGCATCCAGGTGGTTGGTCGGTTCGTCGAGCAGCAGCATGTCTGGTTTTTCCAGCAGCAGGCGGCACAGCGCAACGCGGCGGCGTTCACCACCGGAGAGATTCTCAATTTTAGCGTCCCAGTCCGGCAGACGCAGGGCGTCAGCGGCACGCTCAAGCTGCACGTTCAGGTTATGGCCGTCGTGCGCCTGGATAATTTCTTCAAACTTGCCCTGTTGTGCGGCCAGTTTATCGAAGTCGGCGTCCGGCTCGGCGTACTTGGCGTACACTTCATCCAGACCTTTCAGCGCACTAACCACTTCGGCAACCGCTTCTTCAACGGATTCACGAACGGTATGCTCTGGGTTTAGTTTTGGTTCCTGCGGCAGGTAACCGATTTTAATGCCTGGCTGTGGGCGAGCTTCACCTTCGATATCGGTATCAATACCGGCCATGATACGCAGCAGGGTAGATTTACCCGCACCGTTCAGACCGAGAACACCGATTTTGGCGCCAGGGAAGAAGCTCAGTGAGATGTTTTTAAGAATATGACGTTTCGGCGGAACGACCTTGCCGACACGATGCATGGTATAAACGAATTGGGCCACGTTGGACTCGCCTCTATGTTTATCGTGATGATGAATAGTTATCAAAGGCGAAGTGTAGCCTTTTTCATTGCCCAATCCCAGCCAGCAGATCCCACTCGCAACAAAAGTAAAAAAGTGTCCGTGACGTGGCGCATTCTGCAATGTCTGGTTAGCATGAATTAATTAAGCGGCATGATGCTGCACAGACGTAACATGAGAAGAGGAAGAGCTTGTGGACAAAGCCAATCAATTTACCTGGCGCCTGCTGGCAGCCAGCGTATGTCTGCTGACGGTCAGTCAGGTGGCGCGAGCCGACTCTCTGGATGAGCAGCGCAATCGTTATGCGCAAATCAAGCAAGCCTGGGACAACCGACAGATGGATGTCGTAGAGCAGATGATGCCCGGCCTGAAGAACTATCCTCTGTACCCGTATCTGGAATATCGTCAGATCACTGACGATCTGATGAATCAGCCCACCATTACCGTTACCAATTTTGTGCGTGCCAATCCGACACTGCCCCCTGCGCGTACGCTGCAATCGCGTTTCGTGAATGAACTGGCGCGCCGCGAAGACTGGCGTGGACTGCTGGCGTTCAGCCCGGAAAAACCGGGTACCACGGAAGCTCAATGTAACTATTACTTCGCGAAATGGAGTACCGGGCAAACCGAAGAAGCCTGGCAGGGCGCGAAAGAGCTGTGGTTGACCGGGAAAAGTCAACCGAACGCCTGTGACAAATTATTTGGCGTATGGCGCGCCTCAGGCACTCAGGATCCGCTGGCGTATCTGGAGCGTATTCGTCTGGCGATGAAAGCCGGGAATACCGGTCTGGTGACGGCGCTAGCCGGACAGATGCCCGCGCAATACCAAACCATTGCCTCTGCGATCATCTCGCTGGCCAACGATCCGAATTCGGTGATGACTTTTGCACGTACCACCGGCGCCACGGATTTCACCCGACAGATGGCGGCGGTCGCCTTTGCCAGCGTGGCGCGTCAGGATGTGGAAAACGCCCGCCTGATGATCCCGTCCCTGGTGCAGGCGCAACAGCTTAATGAAGAGCAAACCCAGGAGCTGCGCGATATTGTTGCCTGGCGTCTGATGGGCAATGATGTCACCGACGAGCAGGCCAAATGGCGTGATGATGCGATTATGCGCTCCAATTCCACCTCGCTTGTGGAGCGCCGGGTGCGCATGGCGCTGGGAACCGGCGATCGTCGTGGCCTGAATACCTGGCTGGCGCGTCTGCCAATGGAAGCAAAAGAAAAAGACGAGTGGCGCTACTGGCAGGCGGATCTGCTGCTGGAGCGCGGACGTGATGCGGAAGCCAAAGAGATCCTGCACCAGCTCATGCAGCAACGCGGTTTCTATCCGATGGTGGCGGCACAGCGCCTGGGCGAAGAGTACGAGCTGAAAGTGGATAAAGCGCCAGCGAAAGTTGATTCTGCGCTGACTCAGGGGCCAGAAATGGCACGCGTACGCGAGCTAATGTACTGGAACATGGATAATACCGCGCGCAGTGAATGGGCAAATTTGGTCACCAGCCGTACCAAGTCCGAGCAGGCTCAGTTGGCGCGTTACGCGTTCAACAATCACTGGTGGGATCTTAGCGTTCAGGCGACGATCGCCGGTAAGCTGTGGGATCATCTGGAAGAGCGTTTCCCGTTGGCCTATAAAGATCTGTTTACCCGTTACACCAGCGGCAAGGATATTCAGCCAAGCTATGCGATGGCGATAGCGCGTCAGGAAAGCGCCTGGAACCCGAAAGTGAAATCACCGGTCGGCGCCAGCGGGCTGATGCAGATTATGCCGGGCACGGCGACGCATACGGTGAAAATGTTCTCGATTCCAGGTTACAGCAGTCCGAGCCAGCTACTGGATCCTGATACCAACATCAACATTGGTACCAGCTATTTGCAGTACGTATATCAGCAATTCGGCAATAACCGCATCTTTGCGTCGGCAGCCTATAACGCCGGTCCGGGGCGCGTTCGCACCTGGCTTGGCAATAGCGCTGGACGCATTGATGCTGTGGCGTTTGTCGAAAGTATTCCATTCTCAGAGACGCGTGGTTACGTGAAGAATGTGCTGGCTTATGATGCGTACTATCGCTATTTCCTCGGCGATAAACCGGAGTTGATGAGCGAGGCAGAATGGCAACGTCGTTACTGATCGTGTCGATTGTGTTATGCTATCGTACTCGTTAAAGAGTACAAAAGGGGGAAGCAAGCACGCTTCCCCCGCAACGATGGCGATATCTTATGACTCAGCAATCACCCTATTCAGCAGAGATGGCAGAACAACGTCACCAGGAGTGGTTACGTTTTGTCGATCTGCTTAAACACGCCTACGAACAAGATTTACACCTGCCACTGCTCAATTTGATGTTAACGCCGGATGAGCGTGAAGCGTTGGGCACGCGTGTGCGTATCATTGAAGAGCTGCTGCGCGGCGAGATGAGCCAGCGTGAGCTTAAAAACGAGCTCGGGGCGGGAATTGCCACTATTACGCGGGGGTCGAACAGCCTCAAATCCGCACCGGTGGATTTGCGTCAGTGGCTGGAACAGGTGTTGCTCGGGAAAAATTGATCCGCCGGATGCGGCTTTGCCTTATCCGGCCTACGATTGAACATCCGGCACAATGCTATAAATACACCGCGTTATGAAACGGGCTGAGCGCAAGAATCACCGCCTGGTGATAGACGCTTGAGCGCGTCAGCTTGCCCGCGGTAAAAACGCCGATTGCGCCTTCTTTACGGCCAATTTCATCAATACCCGTATAGTCCGACATCACCGGGCCGAGTGCTTCACCTTTGCGGACTCTGTCGAGAATGACAGTCGGCAATGGCAGCGTGGCTGAACGGGCTTCACCGCGCTGAATGCCGTTATCAATCACCACCCAACTGAAGGTGGCGTCATCGTCAATTCCAGCTTCAATGGCGACCCAGAAATCAGCCTGCGGGTGCAGGCGGCGAGCGTTAACAACGCGATTTCGTGCGCCAGTGCGCGTTTCCTGGTTTCCGAAAGGTTGTTCCGGCACGCCACTCTCGACGGCGACGGGTTCAATATGGCAGGATCCTTCCCCGAAAATCTCTTCAAATGCCCGCAGAATTGCCTGAATTTTGGCAGGATTGGTGGTCGCAGAGATAACCTTGTGCATAATTAAGCTCAGTTTGAAAATTCATCGCATCGCAGTATAACGGAAAAAAAGCATGTTACAGGTATACCTTGTTCGCCATGGCGAAACGCAGTGGAACGCCGAGCGACGTATTCAAGGCCAGTCAGACAGCCCACTAACCGCTAAAGGTGAACAACAAGCCATGCAGGTGGGTGAACGCGCCCGCTCGTTTGGTATTACGCATGTCATCAGTAGCGATCTTGGTCGTACACGACGCACCGCAGAAATCATCGCCCAGGCCTGTGGCTGTGATATCACCTATGACTCCCGTCTGCGCGAGCTAAATATGGGAGTGCTGGAAAAACGTCACATCGATACGCTGACGCCAGAGGAAGAGGGCTGGCGTCGCCAGTTGGTGAATGGCACGGTGGATGGTCGTATCCCGGAAGGGGAATCGATGCAGGAATTGAGCGATCGCGTCAACGCGGCGCTGGCATCCTGTCTGGAATTGCCGCCGGGAAGTCGTCCGCTGCTGGTCAGTCACGGTATCGCGCTGGGTTGCCTGGTGAGTACAATTCTGGGATTACCGGCATGGGCTGAACGTCGCTTGCGTCTGCGCAACTGTTCTATTTCTCGAGTTGATTACCAGGAAAGCTTATGGCTGGCGCCGGGATGGGTCGTTGAAACGGCAGGGGACATCTCACATCTGGACGCCCCTGCGTTGGATGAACTGCAGCGCTAGCGGCGAATCGGAATCAGGAATTCGCAGCGCAGGTTGATCGGGCGATCTCCCGCTTTGGCATCTTCTGCCGGGTAGTATCGCTCGATATCCTGTCCTTTACGGCGCGTCAGGTTCAGCATTGGCATGCATGTGCCGTAAACCGTCAGGATAAACTCTTGCACACCGGTTCCCAGCCCTTCGTAGGTAAACATCACGTACTCGCCACCCTGTAACAGGATAGGCTGCGCCGACGGCACATAGCCATTGGCCTGTTCCGGCGTCAGTGCTGTGGTGTAAAACACTTCCTGTTCGTCATCTTTTTCAATGCTCGGACGCGTTTCGTTAAGCCCGTACAGCACTGGCGGGATCGCCGGAGCCTGAGCAAGGAAGTCGCGCCAGAACTGAATACGCATTTCATGACGGAAATCTGAAATCTGTTCCAGCGAGCAGGAATAGCTTTGCGTGGTGCCGAGCAGTTGCGTATCTTCCAGGGTGACAAACTCGTGCGCAGGCATCGTAAATTCACCCAGTCGCATTGGTGGGCGAATACCGAATGCGCTCCATTCCGGGGAGCGGCGATACAGCGCTGGTGTCTGCGAAAATTGTTTCTTGAATGCGCGAGTAAAAGTTTGTTGAGAGTCGAAGCGATATTGCAGCGCAATATCCAAAATTGGACGCGCAGTCAGGCGCAGCGCCACTGCTGACTTCGATAAACGACGGGCGCGGATATAGGCGCCAATAGCATGGCCCGTCACGTCCTTAAACATTCTCTGCAGGTGCCACTTGGAATAGCCCGCTTTTGCCGCCACATTGTCAAGCGACAAAGGCTGATCCAGATGACCTTCCAGCCAGATTAATAGGTCGCGAATAATGCCAGCCTGATCCATAAAATATCCTCATCCTTTCAACAACGAGTACCTGACGTCAGGTATGAGGATAATAGCATTTTTTGCTGTTTTAGCATTCAGTGTTTTTTTTGCTCATAAGTGCTTTTTTCGGACATACGAAAGCGTGATTATTGTAATCCTGTGATCTGTATACATTTTATCTTAAAATGTTTAATAATCACGCAGAACAACTTTTAAGAATGGTAACAATATGAAATATAAGAGCTTAGTCATTTCCTCAATTCTGCTGATGTTGGCGCAGGTCGCCCATGCGGAGCAGATTGGATCTGTCGATACAGTGTTCAAAATGTTTGGGCCGGATCATAAAATTGTGGTCGAAGCGTTTGACGATCCGGATGTTACCAATGTGACCTGTTACGTGAGTCGTGCGAAGACCGGCGGCATCAAAGGTGGACTGGGGCTGGCGGAAGATACTTCCGATGCCGCCATCTCTTGCCAGCAGGTTGGGCCGGTAGAACTGAGCGACAGAATCAAGAACGGTAAAGCTCAGGGCGAAGTGGTATTTAAGAAACGTACCTCGCTGGTGTTTAAATCTTTACAGGTCGTGCGTTTTTACGATGCGAAACGTAATGCGCTGGCCTATCTGGCCTATTCAGATAAAGTTGTCGATGGATCGCCCAAAAATGCCATCAGTGCGGTACCCATCATGCCGTGGCGGCAATAACAAGGAAGCACAATGCAACAGCCGTTGATCTGGTTGGTTGAGGATGAGCAGGGAATCGCTGATACGCTTATCTACATGCTGCAACAGGAAGGGTTTAGCGTAGAGGCGTTTGAGCGCGGATTTCCCGTGCTGGAGAAATCTCGCCAGCAATGCCCTGATGCCATCATTCTGGATGTCGGGCTACCGGATATCAGCGGTTTTGAACTGTGCCGACGTTTACTGGAACGCCACCCGGCGCTGCCGATCCTTTTTCTGACCGCGCGCAGCGATGAAGTGGATCGCCTGTTGGGGCTGGAAATTGGCGCAGATGACTATGTTGCCAAGCCTTTCTCGCCGCGCGAGGTGTGCGCTCGTGTGCGTACGCTGCTGCGGCGGGTGCAAAAATTCTCCACGCCTTCATCGATGACACGCTGTGGGGATTTTGAACTTAATGAGCTGGCCGCGCAGATTACCTGGTTCAGCATGCCGTTGAACCTGACGCGTTATGAATTCCTGCTGCTGAAAACATTGCTGATGTCGCCGGGACGTATTTACTCTCGCCAGCAACTGATGGATTTAGTCTGGGCAGACGCGCAGGATACCTTTGACAGAACGGTTGATACTCACATCAAAACGCTGCGCGCCAAGCTGCGGGCTATCAATCCGGAGCTTTCCCCCATCAATACACATCGCGGTATGGGATACAGCCTGAGGAATTGCTGATGCGCATTGGCATGCGTTTGCTGCTCGGCTATTTTCTGATTGTCGCGGTCGCCGCCTGGTTTGTTCTGTCTATCTTTGTGCAGGAAATTAAGCCAGGCGTCCGTCGGGCGACCGAAGGTACTTTAATTGATACCGCCACGCTGCTGGCTGCACTGGCGCGTGATGACGTGCTCTCTGACTCACCGGCTAACGGCAAGCTGGCGCAGGCATTTGCGCAGCTGCATAACCGCCCATTTAACGCCAACATCAGTGGCATTAACAAAGTGCGTAACGAATACCATGTCTACATGACCGACGCGCAGGGCAAGGTGTTGTTTGATTCCGCCAACCAGGCCGTCGGTCAGGACTATTCCCGCTGGAACGACGTGTGGTTAACGCTGCGTGGTGAGTATGGCGCCCGCAGTACGCCGCAAAACCCGAACGATCCGGAAAGCTCGGTGATGTACGTTGCAGCGCCGATCGTAGACGGTGGGCGTATTATCGGCGTGCTCAGTGTCGGCAAACCAAATGCGGCGATGGCACCGGTGATTAAACGCAGTGAACGGCGAATGCTGTGGGCCAGCGCCGTATTGCTGGGCATTGCCCTGGTGATTGGCTTCGGGATGGTATGGTGGATAAACCGATCTATTGCCCGGCTGGCGCGTTATGCCGACTCCGTTACCGAGAATCGCCCCGTCCCACTGCCTGATTTAGGCAGCAGCGAGTTACGCAAACTGGCGCAGGCGCTGGAAAGTATGCGTCTGAAGCTCGAAGGCAAGAACTACATTGAGCAGTATGTCTACGCGTTAACGCATGAGCTGAAAAGTCCGCTGGCGGCCATTCGTGGCGCGGCAGAGATATTGCGAGAAGGCCCGCCGCCAAACGTGGTAGCGCGTTTTACCGATAATATTCTGACGCAAAATGCGCGTATGCAGGCGCTGGTCGAAACTTTGCTGCGCCAGGCGCGACTGGAGAATCGACAGGACGTTACGTTGACGGCGGTGGAGGTAGATACGCTATTTGCTCAGCTCAAAGAGGCGCGTAGCGTGCAGCTGGCGGCAAAAAACATCACGCTGACCATTTTGCCTTCATCGCTTAGCGTCGCTGCCGATCCTGCGTTACTGGAGCAGGCGTTGGGGAATTTACTCGACAATGCTATCGACTTCACGCCACAGGACGGGACGATTACGCTGAGCGCGCATCAGCAGGAGGAGCGGGTCACATTGCAGGTTACCGACAGCGGTAGCGGCATCCCTGATTTTGCATTGCCGCGTATTTTTGAGCGCTTCTACTCGCTGCCCCGCGAGAATGGACACAAGAGCAGCGGTTTGGGGCTGGCGTTTGTCAGTGAAGTTGCACGACTGCATGAAGGTACGGTGACATTATCTAACCGACCAGAGGGCGGCGCACAGGCCTCGTTTACGCTTCACCGTCACTTCACATAACTTCAAATTCTCCGCACATAGCTGTTCTACCTTGCTGATATTGCAAAGGAGAACGCTATGTTTAAATCACCCCTGTTTTGGAAAATCGTCACCTTAGGCGGCGCCATAATACTGCTGTTAATACCACTGACGATGGTCAGGCAGATAATCGTTGAGCGATCGGATTATCGTGATGAAGTCGAAGATGCTATCCGCCAGAGCACCAGCGGGCCGCAAAAGATGGTCGGGCCGTTGATAGCCATTCCGGTGACAGAGCTTTACACCTCGCTGGAGGATGGCAAAGAGATCCAGCGTAAGCGCAGCTATATCCATTTCTGGCTGCCGGATTCGTTGGTGGTTGAGGGGAATCAGAACGTTGAAGCGCGTAAAATCGGCATTTATGAGGGCCAGGTCTGGCACAATGAACTCTCGGTGAAGGCCGAGTTTAACGCTGAACGTTTGCGTGATTTAAACCATCCCAACGTCAGCGTCGGCAAACCGTTTATCGTGGTTGGCGTGGGGGATGCGCGCGGGATCGGTGTGGTGCAAGCGCCGCAGATCAATGGGGAATCACTGGCTGTTGAGCCAGGGACGGGGCTGGATGGAGGGGCTCAAGGGATCCACATTCCGCTACCTGACGCGAGCTGGGCGGAGCAAAACCTGAGCATGGCGCTGTCGTTGAATTTGAGCGGAACAGGAGATTTCTCCGTTGTTCCGGTTGGCCGTAACAGTGAAATGACTTTAACCAGCAACTGGCCGCATCCCAACTTTCTGGGGGATTTCCTCCCGGCGAAGCGCGAAATCAGCGAATCAGGATTTAAGTCCCAGTGGCAGAGCAGCTGGTTCGCGAATAACCTCGGCGAACGCTTTGATGGCGAAAAGATTGGCTGGAAGGGAATGCCTGCATTTAGCGTTGCCGTCGCCACGCCAGCGGATCAGTATCAGTTAACGGACAGGGCTACCAAGTATGCCATCCTGCTGATTGTACTGACCTTTATGTCTTTCTTCGTGCTTGAAAGTATGACCAGCCTGCGTCTGCACCCGATGCAGTATCTGCTGGTGGGGCTATCGCTGGTGATGTTTTATCTGCTGCTACTGGCATTGTCTGAGCACATTGGTTTTACGGCGGCGTGGATTACGGCAAGCCTGGTGGGGGCGTTGATGAACGGGGTGTATCTGCAGGCGATATTACAGAGTTGGCGGAACAGTATTTTGTTCACCGTGGCGCTACTGGGGCTGGATGGGGTGATGTGGGTGCTGCTACGTTCACAGGACAGCTCTTTACTGCTGGGAACCGGCGTGCTGTTGGTGGCGTTGTGTGGCGTGATGTTCCTGACGCGTCATCTTGACTGGCACTCGCTGGCACAGCCAAAACCAAAGCCGACAGAAATTCCGGAGCCTCAGCCTGCGCAGAGTGACGAGTTTCGCTTATGGAAATAGGGCTGTGGTGAAATGAAAAACGGCGCATAATGCGCCGTTTTTTTACCTGTAAGGATTGAATTAATCCTGCAGGTCGCCGCAGAAACGGTAGCCTTCACCGTGAATGGTGGCGATGATTTCTGGCGTATCCGGCGTAGATTCGAAATGTTTACGAATGCGGCGGATAGTCACGTCAACAGTACGGTCATGCGGCTTCAGTTCGCGACCGGTCATTTTTTTCAGCAGTTCTGCGCGAGACTGGATTTTGCCCGGATTCTCACAGAAGTGAAGCATTGCACGGAATTCGCTGCGTGGCAGTTTATACTGCTCGCCGTCAGGACCAATCAGAGAGCGGCTGTTGATGTCCAGCTCCCAGCCGTTGAACTTGTAGCTTTCGACGCTACGGCGTTCTTCGCTGACAGTACCCAGGTTCATGGTACGGGACAGCAGGTTACGAGCACGGATAGTCAGTTCGCGCGGGTTAAACGGCTTGGTGATGTAATCGTCTGCGCCGATTTCGAGGCCGAGAATTTTATCGACTTCGTTATCACGGCCCGTCAGGAACATCAACGCAACGTTAGCTTGTTCGCGAAGTTCGCGCGCTAACAGGAGGCCATTTTTCCCAGGCAGATTGATATCCATAATCACAAGGTTGATGTCATATTCAGAGAGAATCTGATGCATTTCCGCGCCATCTGTCGCTTCGAATACATCATAGCCTTCTGCTTCGAAAATGCTTTTCAACGTGTTGCGTGTTACTAACTCGTCTTCAACGATAAGAATGTGCGGGGTCTGCATGTTTGCTACCTAAATTGCCAACTAAATCGAAACAGGAAGTACAAAAGTCCCTGACCTGCCTGATGCATGCCGTAAATTAACATGATCGGCGTAACATGACTAAAGTACGTAATTGCGTTCTTGATGCACTTTCCATCAACGTCAACAACATCATTAGCTTGGTCGTGGGTAGTTTCCCTCTGGACCCGACAGTGTCAAAAACGGCTGTCATCCTAACCATTTTAACAGCAACATAACAGGCTAAGACATGCCGGACACCCAATAAAACTACGCTTCGTTGACATATATCAAGTTCAATTGTAGCACGTTAACAGTTTGATGAAATCAACGTATCCAAATGTTTGCTTTCATCACAAAATTGCAATATTACAACTAGTTGCACGAGCTAATTAATAAATGTAATGAATCCAACCAATGCGATCCATTTTAAAATAAATTATCATGGATAAACAGAGGGATATACAACTTCTGTTAACATAAAAAGCAATAGTACAGTTTGGAAATAGTTTAGCATTTTTTACCGGATGCGAAATCCTTTTTCAGTGACTTCTGTTAAAAAAATGTAAATTTGCGCTGCGTAATATGTTGATGTGCGTCACATTATTACTTGCAGACTGACCAAAAAGAGTATCGAAATGCGTTTAACAATTATTCTGGTTGCCCCTGCCAGAGCGGAAAATATTGGCGCGGCTGCCCGTGCGATGAAGACCATGGGATTCACTCAATTACGTATCGTTGACAGCGAGGCGCATCTGGAACCCGCCACGCGATGGGTCGCGCATGGATCGGGTGACATTATTGATAATATTAACGTTTTTCCAACGTTAGCCGATGCGCTTCACGACGTTGATTTTACCGTTGCGACCACCGCGCGTAGCCGGGCGAAGTTCCATTATTACGCCACCCCGGTCGAACTGGTTCCCCTGTTACAGGAGAAATCCACGTGGATGGAACATGCTGCGCTGGTGTTTGGTCGTGAAGATTCGGGGCTGACCAATGAAGAATTAGCGCTGGCAGATGTACTCACTGGTGTACCGATGGTCGCTGACTATCCTTCACTCAATTTGGGGCAGGCGGTGATGGTGTATTGCTATCAATTAGCAGGTTTAATACAACAACCGGCCAAAAACGTTGAGGTGACGGATGAGCTTCAGCTGCAGGCATTGCGCGCGCGCGTTTTGCGTTTATTAGCCACGCTGAACGTTTCTGACGACATCAAGCTGACGGACTGGTTGCAACAGCGAATGGGTCTGTTGGGGCAGCGAGACACGGCAATGTTGCACCGTTTTTTACATGATATTGAAAAAAACATCACAAAATAAAATGTTGAATAATTTTTGTTTTGTAGTGTTTTGATCTTGGTTCAAGTGGGATCGACATGCTGTATTGGTTGAAAGTAAAAGGGCAAGCAGTCGCTCATGAACAAGTTTCGGAATGTGATCAATTTAAAAATTTATTGACTTAGGTCAGCAGATACTTTAACCCTAAAAGAATACAGGACAGATAATAAATAATTACAGAGCACACAACATCATGAAACGCATCAGCATCACCATTACTACAACCATCACCATTACCACAGGTAACGGTGCGGGCTGACGCGTACAGGAAACACAAGAAAAAGCCCGCACCTAAACAGTGCGGGCTTTTTTTTCGACCAAAGGCAATGAGGTAAACCATGCGAGTGTTGAAGTTCGGCGGTACATCAGTGGCAAATGCAGAGCGCTTTCTGCGGGTTGCCGATATTCTGGAAAGCAATGCCAGACAGGGGCAGGTCGCGACCGTTCTCTCTGCCCCCGCAAAAATTACCAACCATCTGGTGGCAATGATTGAGAAGACCATCGGTGGTCAGGATGCTTTAGCCAATATCAGCGATGCCGAACGCATTTTCTCCGAGCTGCTGGTGGGTCTTGCCGCCGAGCAACCAGGTTTTCCGCTGGCGCAGCTCAAAGCCTTTGTTGAACAAGAATTTGCTCAGATTAAGCACGTCCTGCACGGCATCAGCCTGCTGGGACAGTGCCCGGACAGCATCAATGCCGCGCTTATCTGCCGTGGTGAAAAAATGTCGATTGCTATCATGGCCGGCCTGCTGGAAGCACGCGGGCATAACGTAACGGTCATCGACCCGGTGGAGAAATTGCTGGCTGTCGGCCATTACCTCGAATCTACCGTTGATATCGCCGAATCTACGCGCCGCATCGCCGCCAGCCGTATTCCTGCGGACCACATGATTCTGATGGCAGGGTTTACTGCCGGAAATGAAAAAGGTGAGTTAGTGGTGTTGGGGCGTAACGGCTCTGACTACTCTGCCGCCGTACTGGCCGCCTGTTTGCGTGCCGATTGTTGTGAAATCTGGACCGATGTCGACGGCGTATATACTTGCGATCCGCGTCAGGTACCCGACGCCCGACTGCTGAAGTCAATGTCTTATCAGGAAGCGATGGAGCTTTCTTACTTCGGCGCTAAAGTGCTGCACCCGCGCACCATTACCCCTATTGCCCAGTTCCAGATCCCGTGCCTGATTAAAAATACCGGCAATCCGCAAGCGCCCGGCACGCTGATCGGTGCCAGCAGTGATGACGATGATTTGCCGGTAAAAGGTATTTCTAACCTCAATAACATGGCGATGTTTAGCGTTTCCGGCCCTGGAATGAAAGGTATGGTGGGCATGGCGGCGCGCGTTTTTGCCGCAATGTCGCGTGCGGGCATCTCGGTAGTGCTGATCACCCAATCCTCTTCTGAATACAGCATCAGCTTCTGCGTCCCGCAGGGCGACTGCGCGCGTGCGCAACGCGCCATGCAGGATGAATTCTATCTCGAACTGAAAGAAGGCCTGCTGGAGCCGCTGGCGGTGACTGAGCGTCTGGCCATCATCTCGGTCGTTGGCGATGGTATGCGCACCCTGCGCGGCATCTCGGCGAAGTTCTTTGCCGCGCTGGCTCGGGCGAACATCAATATTGTAGCGATCGCCCAGGGCTCGTCTGAGCGTTCTATTTCGGTGGTGGTGAATAACGATGACGCGACCACCGGCGTACGCGTTACCCATCAGATGCTGTTCAACACCGACCAGGTGATTGAAGTGTTTGTGATTGGCGTAGGCGGCGTGGGCGGTGCGCTGCTGGAGCAGCTTAAACGTCAGCAAACCTGGCTCAAAAAGAAACACATCGATCTGCGCGTGTGCGGCGTGGCGAACTCGAAGGCCCTGCTGACCAACGTCCACGGTCTGAATCTGGAAAACTGGCAGTCGGAGCTGGAGAGTGCGAAAGAGCCTTTCAACCTTGGGCGCTTAATTCGTCTGGTGAAAGAATACCATCTGCTCAATCCGGTGATTGTCGACTGTACGTCAAGCCAGGCGGTAGCAGACCAGTATGCCGACTTCTTGCGTGAAGGGTTCCACGTGGTTACACCGAATAAAAAGGCCAACACGTCGTCGATGGATTACTATCATCAGCTGCGTTTTGCCGCCGCGAAGTCCCGTCGTAAATTCCTGTACGACACCAACGTGGGCGCGGGTTTGCCGGTTATTGAAAACCTGCAAAATCTGCTCAGCGCAGGTGATGAACTGCAACGTTTTTCAGGCATCCTTTCTGGCTCACTGTCGTTTATTTTCGGCAAGCTGGATGAAGGCATGAGCTTCTCGCAGGCCACCACCCTGGCGCGTGAAATGGGCTATACCGAACCCGATCCGCGTGACGATCTTTCCGGTACGGACGTGGCGCGTAAGCTGCTGATCCTGGCCCGTGAAACCGGTCGTGAGCTGGAGCTTTCTGACATTGTCATTGAGCCGGTCCTGCCAAAAGAGTTTGATGACTCCGGTGATGTTTCCGCGTTTATGGCGAAATTGTCGCAGCTGGATGACGTCTTTGCCGCGCGCGTGGCGAAAGCCCGTGATGAGGGAAAAGTATTGCGCTATGTTGGCAATATCGAAGAGGACGGCGTTTGTCGCGTGAAAATTGATGCAGTAGACGGCAACGATCCGCTGTTTAAAGTGAAAAACGGTGAAAACGCGCTGGCGTTCTATAGCCACTATTATCAGCCGTTACCGTTGGTTCTGCGCGGATATGGCGCGGGTAACGATGTGACGGCGGCGGGCGTCTTTGCCGACCTGCTACGCACCCTTTCATGGAAGTTAGGAGTCTGACATGGTGAGAGTTTATGCCCCGGCTTCCAGTGCCAATATGAGCGTCGGGTTTGATGTCCTCGGTGCGGCGGTAACTCCGGTGGATGGTTCGCTGTTGGGTGATGTGGTGTCCGTTGAGGCGGCTGACCAGTTTAGCCTGAACAACCTTGGGCGCTTTGCCAATAAGCTGCCGTCCGAGCCACGTGAAAATATTGTCTACCAGTGTTGGGAGCGATTCTGCCAGGAGCTGGGTAAAACCGTTCCGGTGGCGATGACGCTGGAAAAAAATATGCCGATTGGCTCCGGGTTAGGCTCCAGCGCCTGTTCCGTCGTGGCGGCGTTAGTCGCTATGAACGAACATTGCGGTAAGCCGCTCAACGATACGCGCCTGTTAGCGATAATGGGCGAACTTGAAGGACGTATCTCCGGCAGTATTCATTACGATAACGTCGCCCCGTGCTTTTTGGGCGGTATGCAGTTAATGATTGAAGAAAACGGCATTATTAGCCAGCAGGTGCCAGGCTTTGATGAGTGGCTGTGGGTACTGGCGTATCCAGGGATTAAAGTGTCGACGGCTGAAGCGCGGGCGATTCTCCCAGCGCAGTATCGCCGTCAGGACTGTATCGCTCACGGGCGGCATCTGGCGGGATTCATCCATGCCTGCTATTCCCGTCAGCCTCTTCTGGCCGCGAAGCTGATGAAAGATGTCATTGCTGAGCCGTATCGTACCCGCTTGCTGCCAGGCTTTAGCCAGGCGCGTCAGGCGGTAGCCGAAATTGGCGCACTGGCCAGCGGTATATCTGGGTCTGGGCCGACGCTGTTCGCCTTGTGCGATAAGCCGGATACGGCACAGCGCGTAGCAGATTGGCTGGGTAAAAATTACCTGCAAAATCAGGAAGGCTTTGTTCATATTTGCCGGCTGGACACGGCGGGCGCACGGGTACTGGGATAATCAATGAAACTGTATAATCTGAAAGATCACAACGAACAGGTCAGCTTTGCACAGGCTGTTACGCAAGGACTGGGCAAGAATCAGGGATTGTTTTTTCCGCACGATCTACCGGAATTCAATCTGACAGAAGTGGATGAGATGCTGAAGCAGGACTTCGTTAGCCGCAGTGCGAAGATCCTGTCCGCATTTATTGGTGATGAGATCCCTCAGGAAATTCTGGAAGAGCGCGTGCGTGCGGCATTTGCCTTTCCGGCACCGGTTGCTCAGGTTGCCGCGGATGTCGGCTGTCTGGAACTGTTCCACGGCCCAACGCTTGCATTTAAAGACTTTGGCGGGCGCTTTATGGCGCAGATGCTGACGCACATTAGTGGCGACAAACCGGTAACGATTCTGACGGCGACCTCCGGAGATACCGGGGCGGCCGTTGCGCATGCCTTTTATGGCCTGAAAAATGTGCGCGTGGTGATCCTCTACCCGAACGGCAAGATCAGCCCATTACAGGAAAAACTGTTCTGTACGCTGGGCGGTAACATTGAAACTGTGGCTATTGATGGCGATTTTGATGCCTGCCAGGCGCTGGTGAAACAGGCGTTTGATGACGAAGAGCTGAAGGTGGCTCTGGGACTGAACTCGGCTAACTCAATTAACATTAGCCGTCTGCTGGCGCAAATCTGTTACTACTTTGAGGCTGTGGCTCAACTGCCGCAAGAGGCGCGTAATCAACTGGTGATTTCCGTTCCCAGCGGTAACTTTGGCGATCTGACTGCCGGGCTGCTGGCGAAATCACTGGGCTTGCCGGTGAAGCGTTTTATCGCGGCGACTAACGTTAATGATACGGTTCCGCGCTTCCTTGCAGAAGGTGAGTGGGCACCGAAAGCGACTCAGGCGACGTTGTCGAATGCGATGGATGTCAGCCAGCCGAACAACTGGCCGCGCGTGGAAGAACTGTTCCGCCGTAAAATCTGGCGTCTGAATGAGTTGGGTTATGCCGCCGTTGACGATGCCACGACTCAGGACACGATGCGTGAGTTACATGAGATGGGCTACACCTCAGAACCGCATGCGGCGGTGGCTTACCGCGCGCTGCGTGACCAGCTAAACCCTGGCGAGTATGGCCTGTTCCTCGGTACTGCGCATCCGGCGAAGTTTAAAGAAAGCGTTGAAGAGATTCTTGACCTGACGCTGGCGTTGCCAAAAGAACTGGCGGAACGCGCGGATCTGCCGCTGCTTTCTCATCACCTGCCTGCTGATTTTGCTGAACTGCGTAAGCTGATGATGACCCGCGGGTAATGGTTGTGCCCGCTGGCGCTTTGCTTAGCGGGCCGACAAAATCTGTAGGCCGGATAAGGCGTTAGCCGTCATCCGGCCTTTTTACTATTGCTCGTGGCGTTTAAATACCAGTTCGCTGTTTCCTGATGCTTCTTCATCAAAGAAATAACCTTCACTGTTAAATGCGGTCAGCTGTTCCGGCTGTGTTAAGCGGTTCTCAATAATGTAGCGACTCATCAGGCCGCGCGCTTTTTTGGCATAGAAACTGATGACTTTGAACTTGCCGTTTTTCTCGTCGAGGAAGACTGGTTTGATAAGCTCAGCGTTGAGTTTTTTCGGCTTCACGGATTTAAAATACTCATCCGAGGCGAGGTTGATCACCACGCTGTCGCCTTGCGCTTCCAGCGCTTCGTTAAGTTTATCGGTGATGGTATCTCCCCAGAACTGGTAGAGATCTTTACCCTTCGCATTGGTCAGACGAATGCCCATCTCCAGACGGTAAGGCTGCATCAAATCCAACGGACGTAAAACGCCGTATAGCCCGGACAGCATCCGTAAATGCTGTTGAGCGAAGTCGAAATCCGCCTCGCTGAAGGTTTCAGCCTGCAACCCTGTATAGACGTCGCCTTTAAACGCCAGGATGGCCTGACGTGCATTGTCCGGCGTGAAGTCAGGCTGCCAGTCATGGAAACGGGTGGCGTTCAGATCCGCCAGCTTGTCGCTAATCCCCATCAGCTTGCCAATCTGAGGTGCAGAGAGCTGGCGTGCCACGTGAATAAGCTGCTGAGAGTGATCCAGCAACTCGGGCAGCGTATGACGTGTCGTTGCCAGCGGGCTTTGGTAGTCGAGCGTTTTTGCAGGTGAAATCAGAATCAGCATATCCAGTCCTTGCAGGAAATTTACTGCGACTTTAGCAAAAAAAACGACTGAATTGATCGATGGTTGCGATTGCCGCGCTATTCGCGCGGCGTTTCATCCCAGCTATCGGGCGCAAGCTGTTGTCTGATATCAGGATAACGGCGAGGATCGAATTCCGGGCGCACCCCGAGTTTACGCTGGCGCAGATAGTCGCTGGCGATGGTATGGACAACCGGAGAAAGCAGCAGAATCGCCGTCAGGTTAGTGATGGCCATACAAGCCATAATGATGTCGGCCAACTGCCAGACGAGTGGGAAGCTGACTAACGTTCCCCCAACAACGGTACTCACGGTAGCGATACGTAATAGCCAGATGACGCGGATGTTGTCCAGCTTCAGGAAAACGAGGTTGTTTTCCGCATAAATGTAGTTGGCGACGATAGAGCTAAAGGCAAACAGAATCACAATAAAAGCCACGAATCCGGCTCCCCATTCACCCGTCAGCGAGACCATGGCTCTTTGCAGCAACTGGATGCCTTCCATTGGCACATAAGTGGTGCCATTACCCGCCAGTAAAATGATCATTGCGCTGGCCGTACAAAGAATTAGCGTATCGCCCAATACACCAATCATTTGCACAATGCCTTGTGCTGCAGGGTGTGGCGGCCAGGATGCTGCCGAGGCAGCTGCGTTCGGGGTTGAGCCCATTCCGGCTTCATTAGAGAACATACCGCGTTGAAAGCCGCTGGCAATAGCCTGGCTCAGCGTATACCCGGCGGCACCGGCCGCGGCCTCCTGCCAGCCAAAGGCGCTTTTTATGATGGTCATGATAATGCCGGGGAGCTGTCCGAAATGCCAAAGGCAGATGACGAGGCTACAACCGATCCACAGCAGCGCCATCATCGGAACAAACCATTGCATCAGGCGTGCGACGCCTTTAATGCCGCCGACGATGACCACTAATGACGCGATTGCCAGTGCGATACCGGAGAAGAGGGGAGGGATATCAAAAGCAAAATCCAGCGCACGAGAGACTGAGTTCGCCTGAACGCTGTTAAAAATCAGGCCATAGGCAATGAGTAAAAAGATGGCAAACAGCACGCCCATCCAGCGCATGCCCAGCCCACGGGCCATATACCATGCAGGACCGCCGCGAAACTGTCCCTTGCTGTCGCGCTCTTTATACAGTTGGGCAAGTGAGCACTCAGCGAATGAGGTTGCCATACCAATGACCGCCGAGACCCACATCCAGAAAATGGCTCCCGCGCCGCCGGCGGCGATCGCCAACGCCACACCCGCCAGATTTCCGCTACCGACGCGCGCGGCAAGACTGGTGCACAATGCCTGAAAGGAAGTTAAACCGCCCGGCTGCGGGCTGATGCTGTTTTTAAGACTTTTGCCAAACTGGCGAATATAGCGGAACTGCACGAACCCTGTACGCCAGGTGAACCAACATCCTGCGCCAAGCAGGAGGTAGATCATCACCGATCCCCAGAGTATTTCATTAATAAATGAGAAAAAATCAGGCATTAACAT
Organism: Citrobacter sp. Cpo109; assembly: GCF_030332565.1. Taxonomy (NCBI): domain Bacteria; kingdom Pseudomonadati; phylum Pseudomonadota; class Gammaproteobacteria; order Enterobacterales; family Enterobacteriaceae; genus Citrobacter; species Citrobacter sp. Cpo109. Next base: position 225,283 of record NZ_JAOWHQ010000071.1, on the reverse strand, counting down.
CCCTCTTGTTGATGCCGGTAAGCGCGAATAATCCCGTGTAAGCGCTACCAATTATCGACCAGTATATACCTTATAAGGTGATTGATTGCGGGAGTTTACCATAACAATGGGTATATCTTTAATTGCGCATCACGGGCTGTGAGATGCGTAATCAGGGCTGAGCAGCGGGTCGGACAATCCAGGCGGTTGCGCTGAGAGTGCGTCGTGCTATCATCAGGGAAGATCGGTTACATCCCCCTAACAAGCTGTTTAAAGAGAATCGCTATCATGACGGACAAATTGACCTCCCTTCGTCAGTTCACCACAGTAGTGGCCGACACCGGAGACATCGCGGCAATGAAGCTGTATCAGCCTCAGGATGCCACAACTAACCCTTCTCTCATTCTTAACGCAGCGCAGATCCCAGAATACCGCAAGCTGATTGATGATGCTGTAGCCTGGGCTAAGCAGCAGAGCAACGACCGCGCACAGCAGATCGTCGACGCGACCGACAAACTGGCAGTAAATATCGGTCTGGAGATCCTGAAACTGGTCCCGGGTCGTATTTCTACTGAAGTTGACGCTCGTCTGTCCTACGACACCGACGCGTCCATCGCGAAAGCAAAACGTCTGATCAAAATGTACAACGATGCTGGCATCAGCAACGATCGCATTCTGATCAAACTGGCTTCAACCTGGCAGGGCATCCGTGCCGCTGAGCAGCTGGAAAAAGAAGGTATCAACTGTAACCTGACTCTGCTGTTCTCCTTCGCGCAGGCGCGCGCATGTGCAGAAGCTGGCGTATACCTGATTTCTCCGTTTGTTGGTCGTATTCTGGACTGGTACAAAGCCAACACTGACAAGAAAGAGTATGCACCGGCAGAAGATCCGGGTGTGGTTTCCGTAACGGAAATCTACGAGTACTACAAACAGCACGGTTACGAAACCGTGGTGATGGGTGCGAGCTTCCGTAACGTCGGCGAAATCATTGAGCTGGCAGGCTGCGATCGTCTGACGATTGCTCCGGCACTGCTGAAAGAGCTGGCGGAAAGCGAAGGCACTATCGAACGTAAACTGTCCTTCTCCGGCGAAGTGAAAGCGCGCCCTGCACGTATCACTGAAGCTGAGTTCCTGTGGCAGCACAACCAGGATCCGATGGCTGTAGACAAACTGGCGGACGGTATCCGTAAGTTTGCTGTAGACCAGGGTAAACTGGAAAAAATGATCGGCGATCTGCTGTAATCATTAACGCGTGGCCCTGACAGGGGTCACGCTACCTCTTCTGAAACCTGTCTGTCCTTCCCTTCGCAGTGTATCATTCTGTTTAACGAGACTGTTTAAACGGAATAATCATGAATACTTTACGCATTGGCCTGGTTTCCATTTCTGACCGTGCTTCCAGCGGCGTTTACCAGGATAAAGGTATCCCGGCCCTTGAAGAGTGGCTGGCATCTGCCCTTACCACTCCTTTTGAGCTGCAAACGCGACTGATCCCGGATGAACAGGCGATCATCGAACAGACCTTATGTGAGCTGGTGGATGAAATGAGCTGTCATCTGGTGCTGACTACCGGCGGAACGGGTCCGGCCCGCCGCGATGTAACGCCTGATGCCACGCTGGCCGTAGCCGACCGCCAGATGCCGGGCTTTGGCGAGCAGATGCGCCAGATAAGCCTGCACTTTGTGCCAACGGCTATTCTCTCCCGCCAGGTTGGTGTGATTCGTAAACAGGCGTTGATTCTGAATCTGCCAGGGCAGCCGAAATCGATCAAAGAAACGCTGGAAGGCGTGAAAGATGCCGACGGTAAGGTTATCGTGCCGGGTATATTTGCAAGTGTACCGTATTGTATACAGTTGCTGGATGGGCCGTATGTGGAAACTGCACCGGCTGTTGTAGCATCTTTTCGTCCTAAAAGCGCAATCCGCGATATAAACGCCTGAAAGTAGCCCGATCGTGACATAAGTGCCAATGACAGTGGAGTATTGAATTGTTTACGATATAGTAATTTTTGCTTTACATATATCGACAGACAGATTCAATAACTCCACTGACTCATGGTTTGCTATGTCACAACACACTCGACCGCTGAATCGCCAGGATTATAAAACTCTTACGCTTGCTGCCCTCGGCGGTGCGCTTGAGTTTTATGATTTCATTATCTTCGTCTTCTTTGCCGCTGTTGTTGGCGAACTCTTCTTCCCGGCAGACATTCCTGAATGGCTACGTCAGGTGCAAACCTTTGGCATTTTTGCCGCCGGATATCTGGCGCGTCCGCTGGGTGGCATCATCATGGCGCACTTTGGCGATCTGGTCGGGCGTAAGAAAATGTTCACCCTGAGCATTTTGCTGATGGCGATACCGACGCTGGCGATTGGTCTTTTGCCTACCTACGCCTCAATGGGGATCCTCGCACCGCTGCTGTTACTGATGATGCGTATTTTGCAAGGTGCTGCCATCGGCGGAGAAGTGCCGGGCGCGTGGGTGTTCGTGGCGGAGCACGTACCGGAGCGCCGCATCGGCATTGCCTGTGGCACGCTGACCGCCGGGCTGACGGTGGGGATTCTGCTGGGATCGGTGGTCGCAACTCTGGTGAATACCAGCCTGACGCAGCAGGCGGTGCATGACTACGGCTGGCGTATCCCGTTCCTGCTGGGGGGCGTGTTTGGGCTGGTGGCGATGTACCTGCGTCGTTGGTTGCAGGAAACGCCCATCTTCCTCGAAATGCAGCAGCGTAAAGCGCTGGCGCAAGAGCTACCGGTGAAGTCGGTGGTGAGCAAACATAAAAAAGCGGTGGTCATTTCCATGCTGCTGACCTGGCTGTTATCGGCCGGGATTGTGGTGGTGATCCTGATGTCGCCAGTCTGGTTGCAGAAGCAGTATGGTTTTGCACCCGCGCTAACGTTACAGGCCAACAGTGTCGCCACCATTATGCTGTGCGTCGGGTGTCTGCTGGCCGGGTTTATTGTCGACCGGGTCGGCGCCAGCAAAACCTTTATTGTCGGCAGCCTGCTGCTGGCCTGTTCAAGCTGGTTTTTCTATCACCTGACCGGCAGCCATCCTCAGCACTTGTTCTTGTTATACGGGCTGGTAGGGGTGTGCGTTGGTGTGGTGGGAGCAGTGCCTTATGTGATGGTGCGGGCGTTTCCGGCAGAGGTCCGCTTTACCGGAATTTCCTTTTCTTACAACGTGTCGTACGCCATTTTTGGTGGTCTGACGCCAATCGCCGTGACGATGTTAATGAGCGTGTCGCCAATGGCTCCGGCCTGGTATGTGCTGGCGTTATCGCTGGTGGGGTTAGGTCTGGGGATTTGGCTGCGACAGGATATTTATCATCGCGATACGAGCGTACAGGGAGAGTTACAGCGCTTGTAAGGAATATCCCCCCGTTCGGGGGGATAGCGTCAGTTTAGTGCGCTTCACCGATCGGCAGGATGGTACGGCCAAACTGTTCGTTCAGCACTTCACCCATCGCCAGGTAAATGGCGCTTGCGCCACACACTAAGCCAATCCAGCCAGCAACGTGAATGATCGCTTCGTTACCTGCAATGTTGCCAACCGCCAGCAGTGCGAACAGCACTGTCAGGCTCAGGAAGACAAACTGCAACGCGCGGTTAGCTTTCAGCGTGCCAAAGAACATGAACAGTGTGAACACGCCCCACAGACCCAGGTACACGCCCAGGAACTGACCATTGGTTGCATCCGCCAGGCCCATTTTCGGCATGATCAGGATTGCAACCAGCGTCAGCCAGAACGAACCGTAGGAGGTAAAGGCGGTTAAACCGAAGGTGTTGCCTTTTTTATATTCCAGCAGACCGGCAAATATTTGCGCGATACCGCCGTAGAAAATGCCCATCGCCAGAATAATAACGTCAAAGGCGAAGAAACCCGCGTTGTGCAGGTTAAGCAGAATGGTGGTCATGCCAAAGCCCATCAGGCCCAGCGGTGCCGGATTAGCCAACTTAGTGTTGCCCATAATTCCTCAAAATCATCATTGATTGAATGGTGAAATAGTTTCCCCAAATAACGATCACTGTCTTCGGGGCGCGGCATGATAATCAGGGGAGAGGGCACTGTCTATGATCTAACGAAGGGAAAATGAATTATTTTCCCTGTGATGGGCATCACGCTTACGCATGGTTGATCATTTTGCTAAGACAGACGATTTGAAGTACCACCGGGAACTGAGGGATTTGGTGGACGATCTGGTGAGAAATACCCATAGCCAGATGGCGCTGCTTCATGGGCGCGGCAGTGGTTATTCCAGTTCAAAGGCTTTCGCATCAACCGCGTATCTGCCCCGCATGTTTTCTATGGCTTCTGAATCAAAATGTGCGGAATTAGTCGTCGCCAATAACTTTCAGCGTTGCCATGTCAGAGGAGTTTACCGACTGGCCTGAGAAGGTGATTTTGGACACGCAGCGTTTATTGTCGTTATCGCTATTAATATTGATCCAGTTGGTCGTTTGTCCCTCTTTAATGGATGACGGGACGTTCAGGCTTTGGCTGGAAGTGCGTACGGCTTTGAAGTAGACGGATGCGCCGTTAAGTTTAATATCGCCGCGATCGGCGGTGAGCTGAATGCGTTTTACAACCCGGCAAACGGGAATTCTCAGCGTGAGATCGTTGGTTGCGTTGCGGGGCATCGCAATCATACCCAGAACTTTATGATCGTTAGCGTGCGCGGCGCTGCTCAGCAGCAGGCCCATAAGCAGGCTGGTGGAAAGGGTTAACACGGATTTCATGGAATTTCTCTTTGACGGCTGCAAAAGTGCGTAACTTCAGACCATCTTACCGCCGTCGGAGAAACGATTCATGCTCGTAATCTTTTCTTTTTATTACAATTTTTATATGAATGGCTTTATTTATTTAATTGGTGGTGCGAATTAATCCTGGTTGGCAACTATTCATTTTTTAATCTTTTAGCCTTTTTTCTGTGATTTTATTGCCACAAGGCTAAAAAAAATTTTCATGCCCCCCTTGATGACGTGGGTTACGGCCCCATCTTGTAGACAACCGCAGTGGTGAGTCTGAAAAAAAACGATTCAGGGTAGTTGAAACCGCACGTTTCGCCCTTATTACAGATTCACAACCACATGATGACCGAATTTTTAGTGGAGACGTTTAGATGGGTAAAATTATTGGTATCGACCTGGGTACTACCAACTCTTGTGTAGCGATTATGGATGGCACTACTGCACGTGTGCTGGAGAACGCCGAGGGCGATCGCACCACGCCTTCTATCATTGCTTATACCCAGGATGGTGAAACTCTGGTTGGTCAGCCGGCTAAACGTCAGGCAGTGACAAACCCGCAAAACACCCTGTTTGCGATTAAACGCCTGATTGGCCGCCGCTTCCAGGACGAAGAAGTACAGCGTGATGAAGCCATCATGCCGTACAAAATCATCGGTGCTGACAACGGTGATGCATGGATTGATGTAAAAGGTCAGAAAATGGCACCGCCGCAGATTTCTGCTGAAGTGCTGAAAAAAATGAAGAAAACGGCTGAAGATTACCTGGGCGAACCGGTAACTGAAGCGGTTATCACCGTACCTGCATACTTCAACGATGCTCAGCGTCAGGCAACCAAAGATGCTGGCCGTATCGCAGGTCTGGAAGTAAAACGTATCATCAACGAACCGACCGCAGCGGCACTGGCTTACGGTCTGGATAAAGAAGTTGGCAACCGTACTATCGCGGTTTATGACCTCGGTGGTGGTACTTTCGATATCTCTATTATCGAAATCGACGAAGTTGACGGCGAAAAAACCTTCGAAGTTCTGGCAACCAACGGTGATACCCACCTGGGTGGTGAAGACTTCGACAGCCGTATGATCAACTACCTGGTTGACGAATTTAAGAAAGATCAGGGTATCGATCTGCGTAATGATCCGCTGGCGATGCAGCGTCTGAAAGAAGCCGCTGAGAAAGCGAAGATCGAACTGTCTTCCGCTCAGCAGACCGACGTGAACCTGCCGTACATTACTGCAGACGCGACTGGTCCGAAACACATGAACATTAAAGTGACCCGTGCGAAACTGGAAAGCCTGGTTGAAGACCTGGTTAACCGTTCTATCGAGCCGCTGAAAGTTGCTCTGCAGGATGCTGGTCTGTCTGTTTCCGACGTTCAGGACGTTATCCTGGTCGGTGGTCAGACTCGTATGCCGATGGTACAGAAGAAAGTTGCTGAGTTCTTCGGTAAAGAGCCGCGTAAAGACGTTAACCCGGACGAAGCAGTGGCAATCGGTGCTGCCGTTCAGGGTGGTGTATTGACCGGTGATGTGAAAGACGTGCTGCTGCTGGACGTTACCCCGCTGTCTCTGGGTATCGAAACCATGGGTGGCGTGATGACTCCACTGATCGCGAAAAACACCACTATCCCGACCAAGCACAGCCAGGTGTTCTCTACCGCTGAAGACAACCAGTCTGCGGTAACCATCCACGTGCTGCAGGGTGAACGTAAACGCGCCGCTGATAACAAAGATCTGGGTCAGTTTAACCTGGATGGTATCAGCCCGGCTCCGCGCGGTATGCCGCAGATCGAAGTTACTTTTGACATCGATGCCGACGGTATCCTGCACGTTTCCGCGAAAGACAAAAACAGCGGTAAAGAGCAGAAGATCACCATCAAGGCTTCTTCTGGTCTGAACGAAGAAGAAATTCAGAAAATGGTTCGCGAAGCAGAAGCGAACGCAGAATCTGACCGTAAGTTTGAAGAGCTGGTTCAGACTCGTAACCAGGGTGACCATCTGCTGCACAGCACTCGTAAGCAGGTTGAAGAAGCAGGCGACAAACTGCCAGCTGATGACAAAACTGCCATCGAGTCTGCACTGACCGCGCTGGAAACTTCTCTGAAAGGCGAAGACAAAGCGGATATCGAAGCGAAAATGCAGGCGCTGGCACAGGTTTCCCAGAAACTGATGGAAATCGCTCAGCAGCAGCACGCACAGCAGCAGGCTGGCGCAGCAGGCGCTGATGCTTCTGCAAACAACGCGAAAGATGACGACGTTGTCGACGCCGAGTTTGAAGAAGTGAAAGACAAAAAATAATCGCCCTTTGAACGGGTAATTACTGGCACGGGCGAAGAGGTTTCCTCTCCGCCCGTGCACGCATGTTAGGGGCAGATAAAAAGAGATGGCTAAGCAAGACTATTACGAGATTTTAGGCGTTTCCAAATCAGCGGAAGAGCGTGAAATCAAAAAGGCCTACAAGCGCCTGGCCATGAAATTTCACCCGGACCGCAACCAGGGTGATAAAGAGGCCGAAGCCAAGTTTAAAGAGATCAAAGAAGCGTACGAAATCCTGACCGATGCGCAAAAACGTGCGGCTTACGATCAGTACGGTCATGCTGCGTTTGAGCAAGGCGGCATGGGCGGTGGCGGCGGTTTTGGCGGCGGGGCTGACTTCAGCGATATCTTTGGTGACGTGTTTGGCGATATTTTTGGCGGCGGTCGTGGTCGTCAGCGCGCCTCACGTGGTGCTGATTTACGTTACAACATGGATCTCACTCTGGAAGAAGCCGTGCGTGGCGTCACCAAAGAGATCCGTATTCCGACTCTGGAAGAGTGTGACGTCTGCCACGGTAGCGGTGCGAAGGCAGGTACTCAGCCGCAGACCTGTCCAACCTGTCATGGTTCTGGTCAGGTACAGATGCGTCAGGGCTTTTTTGCCGTACAGCAGACCTGTCCACACTGCCAGGGTCGCGGTACGCTGATCAAAGATCCGTGCAACAAATGCCACGGTCATGGTCGTGTTGAGAAAAGCAAAACGCTGTCCGTTAAGATCCCGGCAGGGGTTGATACCGGCGACCGTATTCGTTTAGCGGGCGAAGGTGAAGCCGGTGAACATGGTGCACCAGCAGGTGATTTGTACGTTCAGGTGCAGGTAAAACAGCACCCAATTTTCGAACGTGAAGGCAATAACCTGTACTGCGAAGTACCGATTAACTTTGCGATGGCAGCGCTGGGCGGCGAGATTGAAGTCCCAACGCTGGACGGTCGCGTGAAGCTAAAAATTCCGGGCGAAACGCAAACTGGCAAACTTTTCCGCATGCGTGGAAAGGGCGTCAAGTCTGTACGCGGTGGCGCTCAGGGCGACCTGCTGTGCCGCGTGGTGGTTGAAACCCCTGTGGGCCTGAACGACAAGCAGAAGCAACTGCTCAAAGATCTGCAGGACAGCTTTGGCGGCCCGACCGGCGAACAAAACAGTCCGCGCTCCAAAAGCTTCTTCGACGGTGTGAAGAAGTTCTTTGACGATCTGACGCGCTAAGCTTACTGCCGTATATTCTAAAAAGCCTGAAATTGGAAAATCTCAGGCTTTTATTTTTGGTTCTGTTCTCACTTCCACTCCAGGCTTACCTGTTCAACAACGATATTTGTCTCTGCTTTCTCCGGCAAGGTATGTGCGACACTTGCAAATCCGGGTAATGTCTTCCATACCAATGGGTCTCCAATAACAAAAATGTGTTTTTTAGCACGGGTAAGGGCCACGTTCAGAAGATTAGGTTTGCTCGAAGCCCATTCTGCGCCGCCGCGATTGTGTACATCACATCCAAGAACAAAAATAACGATGTCGTTTTCTTTCCCCTGAAAAGTATGGACTGTACCAACACAGCTTTTTTGCCACTCTTTAATTTCTTTATGTTTTAGTCGCGGTGAGTATTGTTGCCAGCTGGCCAGCTCTCTTTGTTCAATCAGTTCCAACAAAGCATATTTAACAGCCTTGAATGGAGTAATAACGTAAATAGACCCCAGATCTATATTTTCCGTGAGTAGACGGTCCAGCAGTGTAATCAGGCTTTGACCGTGACTATCTCGGTACTGCTTGTCTCCCAAACCGCCTCTTGAAACCAACCAGTGGTTTTCAAGTTCGCCATTGACAAGACGGCTACAGATTTTGTCTGTATCAAGCCCGTGAATCATCCGGTTATTGTATGCCAGTTTATTAGCAATACTGAACATGGGTTCGATACAACGGCGATGTACCCATAATGGGATCCCAATCCAGATGTTATTGTTCATCATCTCTAATTTGCAGCCCCAATGATTGACGCGATCGGCAACCTGTTGGACTGAGAGCTTTTCTGGATTCCACTTTTCAGCATGCTCGTGTAGAAGGTCCTGACAAAGGTGCCTAACCAGTGATGGAGAGGTGGTGAATACAGGCTCAATCTGTAACGGATCGCCCACAACGAGTACGCGTTTGGCGCGCCATATAGCGCCGACGGCCTGTTGAGGTGATGCCTGGCCAGCTTCATCGATCATTACCCAGCCAAGCTCGCCGCCTTTTACTCCATGCAGCATACGTCCCACTGAGGCAAAGGTTGTAGAGAGTACCGGGACAAACATGCATAACGTTTGCCACCAGGGGAGTGGCGTGGGCTCAAGATGAGGGGAATTTAAAAAATTCCTCAGGCGGAGCAGGAACATTTCTCTAAAGCGATCAACGCTCCCCATTGCCTCGTAAAGCCAGGCTTGATGAAGATCCATCGCAGCCATAAACAACAGTGAGCGTTGGCGGTTGATCTGAGCGTTTTGCCAGAATGCGGTGCGCTGTAAGCCAGCATTATCGATGGGTTTATGGCTATCAGGTAGAGCTATTCCTGAAAACTTATCCTTCAGGCCCCGCAATTTTTGTTCTATTTCCTCGCGCAGCAGGGCAATCCTGTCTATTTCTTGCTGTAAGCGGCGTTTTTGGGCGTCTGCCTCATTCAGTTGTTTACGCTGTTCAGAAATGAGCTGTGTTTTGTGTATTAATGATGCGCTAAGCGTTAAAAGATGCTGTTGTGTGTTACGTAATGATGTCTGGTAAGTCTGTACCTTTTTACGATTGAGCAAACGAGTCAGCAGGCCCGGTGCATCGGCTTCTTCTATTTTTTGCTGTTGCTTGGCATGCTGAATCTGTTTTTCAATTACGTCCTGCTCAGCTTCAAATTCCTTAAGTGCGCTAAGCCGCTCTTGACATCGCACTGCCGCTTTTGCCATGTCCGAAGACAAAACATCAGATGAACAGTAAGGTTTTTTTGCCAGCAGTTCGGCTAATTCTGCTAACTGTTTTTGCAGCTCTTCTGTTGTTTTCAGGCAGTGAATGAAATGCTGCTTTGCTGCGGTAAAAGAGAGTTTATTGTGGCAAGACTTCCAGCGCCAAAGGCTGAGAAAGTTTTCGTTGTCCGGTCTAGCCATTTCGACTGATGTGTCGCGTAAAAAATGCTCATCAAACAGTAGTCTTTGGGCGAATTTTGTACGATTTGTTTTTCTTCCAAGAGCTACTGAAATTAATCCCCAACACTGTTTTTCTGTCGCAAGAGGACGAAAGAGATGGTAATTACGCTCAGTTCCTTTTCCATCTTTATCTCTTTTATGCGCAGATTTGGGCAGGGATTTTGCTGCAACTTGATTTGCGGTCGGTGACAAATAGTCAAGAGAACGAAATTCTTCGGCCAGCGATTTCTTTTGCGGTAATTCGTTAGAGATATTTTCTACGGCTGCATTATTGGATGAGGCCACAATCATTTCGAAACCGGTCAGCTCCGGGACGATAAAGCCTTCATGGGTCAGCGTATCTTCCACATTACTGAAGCCCGCAAGGACTCTCGCTCGTTCAACGACATTATGCGCAACTAAATCACGCAGCAACGTCGTTTTCCCCGTTCCCGGAGGCCCATTTACTGATAGTAATCCACCTTCAGCAAGCTCTTCTACCGCCGTGTTAATTGCAAACTGCTGCATTAATGACATCGCGTGCTCTGGCTCTGAAGGCCAACGCCCCAGAGGCATTTTAGTCGGATGCAGCTTATCGATAATGGCTGTTAGTCCTTTCTGAGAATAGAGATCCGGGTTTCTGTGAACAAGGTGAGTGAGGTAAGTATTGAGTGTTCGGCATCGAGTGTCTTCCAATGATGACATTGCATCTTCAATATCCTCAAAAAAGAAGCTATTTAAGATGGGAAGTACTAATGCCTTTTCATTGTCGCTTATGAGGTCTTCCGTTTCGCTAGCTTCTTCTTGTTCCGTGTCCTGGCTCTCATTGATGCCGTTAAACCAGTCAATTTGTATTGCATATTGCCATTCAGGTGCAAAGTCCGCCCATGATGTTAAATGAGTGTCGAGCAGCGTGAGAATATTGCTTGCGCGCAATACTCCCGGGCCTTTTTCCCTTACGGGCTCTAACGTAACGCAGAAATCATTGAATGTATCGGCAAGATGCATACAATCGACCGCGAAGACTGATGAGTCGAGTTTGTGGAATTGACGTTTTTTAAGATGGCCCAACGCCCAGGGTAGCGAACTTACCGACAGTTTATCTCTCGTGGGTACACCTTCTCCGTTCAACTGCATCTTAGCAAAACAGGTTGTCCCTTCCTGATCCAAGCGCTGTTCGCATTCGTCGTCATTTTCCTCATTTGTTCCAAGAACCTCCTGACTAATACGGCTGACGATATTTTTCTCAAATAGCCCTACGTGAACAATAAATGATGCCTTCGGCGGAATGTCATATTGCTGGCGTAATTTCTCTGAATGCCACGGAAGTGAAGCATCACCTAATGTAATGAGTTTTTTTAGTGGGATCAGCAGGCTTTTATCTTTTCTTTCAAGCGTATAAGGCTGAAAAAATTCTATGCGTTGCCAGGTTCTCAATATTTCTTGCGGGAGAGGTGTCGAGTCCATCTTAGCTCTTTGATTATTATCCCAATATATCAATGAATACGAGAATACTCTGATCCAAGAATTTTTGAAGATCTGAGAGGAGGAATCATTCTCTCTGGCGGTAATGGCACAGGCAGAACATCTTGATGATTGCTGAAATTTTTACTCGTAAAATCCGATCTATCCATAATGAATAATCTAATTTTAACGAGCTTTTTGAGGGTGTAAGATAGTATTTACGAAGTATTCACCCAATAGAGAGAATAAAAGTGAAACATCTGCATCGTTTTTTTAGTAGTGACGCCTCGGGGGGCATCATTCTGATCATCGCAGCCGTGGTCGCTATGCTGATGGCAAATATCGGGGTTACCAGTGGATGGTACCACGCCTTTTTGGAAACGCCCGTTCAACTGCGGGTTGGCGCGCTTGAGATCAACAAAAATATGCTGCTGTGGATCAACGACGCGTTGATGGCGGTGTTCTTCCTGTTGATTGGTCTGGAAGTAAAGCGCGAGTTAATGCAAGGTTCGCTGGCCAGTCTGCGTCAGGCGGCGTTCCCGATCATTGCTGCTATCGGGGGCATGATTGTCCCGGCGCTGCTGTACCTGGCATTCAACTATGCCGATCCCATCACCCGTGAAGGGTGGGCGATCCCGGCGGCAACGGATATCGCTTTTGCGTTAGGTGTGCTGGCGTTGTTGGGCAGTCGTGTACCACTGGCGTTGAAAATCTTCCTGATGGCGCTGGCGATTATTGATGACCTCGGCGCTATCGTCATCATCGCACTGTTCTATACCAGCGATCTCTCGCTGCTGTCGCTGGGCGTTGCCGCGTGCGCGATCCTCGTTCTGGCGGCATTGAATCTGTGCGGAGTGAGACGCACCGGTATTTATATTCTGGTCGGCGTAGTGCTGTGGACTGCCGTACTGAAGTCTGGCGTGCATGCAACACTGGCGGGCGTGATCGTGGGCTTCTTCATTCCATTGAAGGAAAAACACGGACGTTCACCGGCGAAGCGACTGGAGCATGTTCTGCATCCATGGGTGGCATACCTGATCCTGCCACTGTTTGCCTTCGCTAACGCAGGCGTTTCACTGCAGGGCGTCACTATTGATGGACTGACCTCGATATTACCGCTGGGGATCATTGCCGGCCTGTTGATCGGCAAACCGTTGGGTATCAGTCTGTTTTGCTGGCTGGCGTTACGCCTCAAGGTGGCGCAATTGCCGGAAGGAACGAATTTCCAGCAGATTATGGCGGTCGGTATTCTTTGCGGCATTGGCTTTACGATGTCGATTTTTATTGCCAGCCTGGCGTTTGGCAACGTCGATCCTGAGCTGATTAACTGGGCAAAACTGGGGATCCTGATCGGCTCCTTGTTGTCGGCAGTGATAGGTTACTGCTGGTTACGTGCCCGGTTGAACGCATCAGCCTGACGGGATAACCCTTTCGTGACAATTTTCAGGGAGAGAGTATGTCTCATATAAATTACAACCATCTGTACTACTTTTGGCATGTCTATAAAGAAGGGTCAGTGGTTGGTGCAGCAGAAGCGCTTTATCTGACACCGCAGACCATTACCGGGCAGATTAAAGCGCTTGAGGAACGCTTACAGGGAAAATTGTTTAAGCGGAAGGGGCGTGGGCTGGAGCCCAGTGAGTTAGGCGAATTGGTTTTTCGTTACGCGGATAAGATGTTTACCTTAAGCCAGGAAATGCTGGATATCGTGAACTACCGCAAAGAGTCTAATTTGCTGTTCGATGTCGGCGTGGCGGATGCGCTATCGAAGCAGCTGGTCAGCAGCGTGCTGGATGCCGCTGTGGTTGAAGATGAACAAATCCATCTGCGTTGTTTTGAATCAACGCATGAGATGCTGTTGGATCAACTCAGCCAACATAAGCTGGATATGATCATCTCCGACTGCCCGATCGATTCTACGCAGCAGGAAGGGTTGTTCTCAGTGCGGATAGGCGAGTGCAGCGTGAGTTTTTGGTGCACCAAACCGCTGCCTGAAAAACCATTCCCGGCCTGCCTTGAGGAGCGTCGGTTGCTGATCCCAGGGCGCCGTTCGATGCTCGGACGTAAGCTGCTGAACTGGATCAACTCACAAGGATTGAATGTCGAAATCCTCGGTGAGTTTGATGACGCTGCGCTGATGAAAGCGTTTGGGGCAACGCATAATGCTATTTTTGTTGCACCTACGCTGTATTCGCACAATTTCTATGCCGATGATTCTATTGTTGAAATTGGCCGCGTAGAAAATGTGATGGAAGAGTATCACGCCATATTTGCGGAAAGGATGATCCAGCATCCGGCGGTGCAGCGTATCTGCAATGCGGACTACTCGGCGCTCTTTACGCCAACGAACAAATGACAGACATAAAAAAACCCGCTTGCGCGGGTTTTTTCACAAAGCGACAACAAGCAGGCGATTAAGCCAGTTTGTTGATCTGTGCAGTCAGGTTTGCTTTATGACGTGCAGCTTTGTTTTTGTGGATCAGACCTTTAGCAGCCTGACGGTCCACGATTGGTTGCATTTCGTTAAATGCTTTCAGTGCAGTAGCTTTGTCGCCAGCTTCGATAGCTGCGTATACTTTCTTGATGAAAGTACGCATCATAGAGCGACGGCTAGCGTTGTGCTTGCGGGCCTTTTCAGACTGAACGGCGCGCTTCTTAGCTGATTTGATATTAGCCAAGGTCCAACTCCCAAATGTGTTCTATATGGACAATTCAAAGGCCGAGGAATATGCCCTTTTAGCCTTCTTTTGTCAATGGATTTGTGCAAATAAGCGCCGTTTAAATTGCAGCACTCGTTGCGTAGTGATGGCGCAGGATTCTACCAGCTTGCGTGGCGTGAATACAGCTTTTCCACGAGAAAAATTGCATTGGCGTGCCCGTGAAGGTCTGCAATTTGTTTCATAACAATGAAAACAATCCTCTTTCTGTTTCGTAGAAACAATCGCCGGTTAACGTTGACCGCGGTACAGGGTATACTTTCACGATTTTCACTGTTTTGAGCCAGACATGAAGCTGATACGAGGCATACATAATCTCAGTCAGGCCCCGCATGGGTGTGTGCTGACTATTGGTAATTTCGACGGCGTGCACCGTGGTCACCGTGCGTTGCTGCAGGGTTTACGGGAAGAAGGGCGCAAACGCAATTTACCGGTGATGGTGATGATTTTCGAGCCGCAGCCGCTAGAGCTGTTTGCGACCGACAAGTCACCTGCGCGCCTCACTCGCCTGCGCGAAAAACTGCGTTATCTGGCGGAATGCGGCGTGGACTACGTGCTGTGCGTGCGTTTTGACAGGCGCTTTGCGGCATTAACGGCGCAGACCTTCATCAGCGATCTGCTGGTTAAGCGCCTTGGTGTACAATTTCTTGCCGTTGGTGATGATTTCCGCTTTGGCGCTAGCCGTGCGGGCGATTTCTTGTTATTACAGGAAGCGGGCGCTGAGTATGGTTTTGATATCACCAGCACCCAAACCTTCTGCGAAGGCGGTGTGCGCATTAGCAGCACCGCGGTACGTCAGGCGCTGGCAGAAGATAACCTGCAACTGGCCGAAAGCCTGCTTGGGCATCCTTTTACTATCTCAGGACGTGTCGTTCACGGTGATGAATTAGGGCGCACCATCGGTTTTCCGACGGCAAACTTACCGCTGCGTCGCCAGGTTTCCCCGGTGAAAGGGGTTTATGCAGTTGAAGTGATGGGACTGGGTGACAAACCTTTACCCGGCGTCGCCAACATCGGCACCCGCCCGACGGTAGCAGGCGTACGCCAACAGTTGGAAGTGCATCTATTGGACGTTGTAATGGACCTGTATGGTCGCCATATAGATGTAGTACTGCGTAAAAAAATACGCAGCGAACAGCGATTTGCCTCGCTGGATGAGCTAAAAGCGCAGATTGCGCGTGATGAGTTGACTGCCCGTGAATTTTTTGGGCTAACAAAACCGGCTTAATGCCTATACGAGTTTTAAATACGGAACCGAGAATCTGATGAGTGACTATAAATCAACCCTGAATTTGCCGGAAACAGGGTTCCCGATGCGCGGCGATCTCGCCAAGCGCGAACCGGGAATGCTGGCGCGTTGGACTGATGATGACCTGTACGGCATCATTCGTGCGGCCAAAAAAGGCAAAAAAACCTTCATTCTGCATGATGGCCCTCCTTATGCGAATGGCAGCATTCATATTGGTCACTCGGTTAACAAGATTCTGAAAGACATTATCGTGAAGTCCAAAGGACTCACGGGTTATGACTCGCCTTACGTTCCGGGCTGGGACTGCCACGGTCTGCCGATCGAGCTGAAAGTAGAGCAGGAATACGGCAAACCGGGCGAGAAGTTTACCGCCGCTGAGTTCCGTGCCAAGTGCCGCGAATACGCAGCGACCCAGGTTGACGGTCAGCGTAAAGACTTTATCCGTCTTGGCGTACTGGGCGACTGGTCGCATCCGTACCTGACCATGGACTTCAAAACCGAAGCCAACATCATTCGTGCGCTGGGTAAAATCATCGGTAACGGTCACCTGCACAAAGGTGCGAAGCCGGTGCACTGGTGCGTTGACTGCCGTTCCGCGCTGGCGGAAGCGGAAGTTGAGTATTATGACAAAACCTCCCCGTCCATCGACGTAGCGTTCCACGCTGCCGATCAGGATGCGGTGAAAGCGAAATTTGGCGTTTCTGACGTCAACGGCCCGATCTCTCTGGTTATCTGGACCACTACCCCGTGGACGTTACCGGCGAACCGCGCAATCTCTCTGGCACCTGATTTTGACTATGCGCTGGTGCAGATTGACGGCCAGGCTGTGATTCTGGCGAAAGATCTGGTTGAAAGCGTTATGCAGCGTATTGGCGCGGCTGAATACACCATTCTCGGCACCGTTAAAGGCGCTGAGCTGGAACTGCTGCGCTTTACCCATCCGTTTATGGGCTTCGATGTACCGGCTATCCTTGGCGATCACGTTACGCTGGATGCGGGTACCGGTGCGGTTCATACCGCTGGCGGTCACGGTCCGGATGACTACGTCATCAGCCAGAAATACGGTCTGGAAATCGCTAACCCGGTTGGCCCGGACGGCGCATACCTGGCGGGTACCTATCCGGATCTGGACGGCGTGAACGTCTTTAAAGCCAACGACAAAATCGTTGCGCTGCTGAGCGAAAAAGGTGCGCTGCTGCACGTTGAGAAGATGCAGCACAGCTACCCATGCTGCTGGCGTCACAAGTCACCGATCATCTTCCGCGCGACCCCACAGTGGTTCGTCAGTATGGATCAGAAAGGCCTGCGCGCGCAGTCGCTGAAAGAGATCAAAGGCGTGCAGTGGATCCCGGACTGGGGCCAGGCGCGTATTGAATCGATGGTTGCTAACCGTCCTGACTGGTGTATCTCTCGTCAGCGTACGTGGGGTGTGCCGATGTCTCTGTTTGTTCACAAAGACACCGAAGAGCTGCATCCGCGCGCTATCGAACTGATGGAAGAAGTGGCTAAACGCGTTGAAGTTGACGGCATCCAGGCGTGGTGGGATCTCGATCCGAAAGATATCCTCGGCGACGAAGCTGACCAGTATGTCAAAGTCCCGGATACGCTGGACGTGTGGTTCGACTCTGGTTCAACCCACTCCTCCGTCGTGGACGTGCGTCCTGAGTTTGCGGGCCATGCGGCAGATATGTATCTGGAAGGCTCTGACCAGCACCGTGGCTGGTTCATGTCATCTCTGATGATCTCCACCGCCATGAAAGGCAAAGCACCTTATCGCCAGGTACTGACCCACGGTTTCACTGTTGATGGTCAGGGCCGTAAGATGTCCAAGTCTATCGGTAACACCGTTTCTCCGCAGGATGTGATGAACAAACTGGGCGCGGATATTCTGCGTCTGTGGGTGGCTTCAACCGACTATACCGGTGAAATGGCCGTTTCTGACGAAATTCTGAAACGTGCTGCCGACAGCTATCGTCGTATCCGTAACACCGCGCGCTTCCTGCTGGCGAACCTGAATGGGTTTGATCCGGTTAAAGACATGGTGAAACCGGAAGAGATGGTGGTTCTGGACAGGTGGGCGGTAGGTTGTGCGCAAGCGGCGCAGGACGAAATCCTGAAAGCCTATGAAGCCTATGACTTCCACGAGGTGGTACAGCGCCTGATGCGCTTCTGCTCCGTCGAAATGGGTTCGTTCTACCTCGACATCATCAAAGACCGTCAGTACACCGCGAAAGCGGACAGCGTGGCGCGTCGTAGCTGCCAGACTGCGCTGTTCCATATCGCTGAAGCGCTGGTTCGTTGGATGGCGCCGATCATGTCCTTCACCGCCGATGAAATCTGGGGCTACCTGCCGGGCGATCGTGAGAAGTATGTCTTTACCGGTGAATGGTACGAAGGTCTGTTTGGCCTAGGCGAAACCGAGGCGATGAACGATGCCTTCTGGGACGAGCTGCTGAAAGTGCGTGGCGAAGTGAACAAAGTCATCGAACAGGCACGTGCGGATAAGAAAGTCGGTGGTTCTCTGGAAGCGGCAGTGACCCTGTACGCTGAACCTGAGCTGGCGGCGAAACTGACCGCGCTGGGCGAAGAGTTGCGTTTTGTACTGCTGACCTCTGGTGCGACGGTTGCGGATTATGCAGCGGCTCCTGCTGATGCTCAGCAGAGCGAACTGCTCAAAGGTCTGAAAATCGTACTGAGCAAAGCCGAAGGTGAGAAATGCCCGCGCTGCTGGCATTACACTACCGACGTCGGCCAGGTGGCGGAACATGCAGATATCTGCGGACGCTGTGTCAGCAACATCGCCGGTGATGGCGAACAACGTAAGTTTGCCTGATGAGTAAGCCTCTTTGTTCAACAGGACTACGCTGGCTGTGGCTGGTGGTAGTCGTGCTGATTATCGATTTAGGCAGCAAATACCTGATCCTCCAGAACTTTGCTCTGGGGGATACGGTGTCGCTGTTTCCGTCGCTTAATCTGCACTACGCGCGTAACTACGGTGCGGCGTTTAGCTTCTTAGCTGACAGCGGCGGCTGGCAACGTTGGTTCTTTGCCGGCATCGCCATCGGTATTTGCGTCATCCTGATGGTGATGATGTATCGCTCGAAGGCGACGCAGAAGCTGAACAACATCGCGTATGCGTTAATCATTGGCGGTGCGCTGGGCAACTTGTTCGACCGCCTGTGGCACGGCTTCGTGGTTGATATGATTGACTTTTACGTCGGCGACTGGCATTTCGCGACCTTCAATCTGGCCGATACTGCTATCTGTATCGGCGCGGCATTGATTGTGCTCGAAGGCTTCCTGCCGTCGAAAGAGAAAAAAGCCGCATAAAAAAATGCCGGATGGCGCTATGCTAATCCGGCCTACAATATACTGCGATCCTTGTTTGCCCGGTAAGCGTAGCGCCACCGGGCAAACAGGCGGCAGCAATTTTAAAGAGCAACCTGCATGTCTAAATCAGTACAGAGTAACAGTGCGGTGCTGGTGCACTTCACCCTTAAGCTCGACGATGGCTCAACCGCAGAGTCAACCCGCAATAACGGCAAGCCTGCGCTGTTTCGCCTGGGTGACGGTTCTCTGTCTGAAGGACTGGAACAACACCTGCTGGGGCTAAAAGAAGGTGATAAAACCACTTTTGCTCTGGAACCGGATGCCGCCTTTGGCGTGTCAAGCCCGGACTTAATTCAGTATTTCTCGCGTCGGGAATTTATGGACGCGGGCGAGCCAGAAATTGGCGCTATCATGCTCTTTACCGCAATGGACGGCAGTGAGATGCCTGGTGTGATCCGCGAAATCAACGGTGACTCGATCACGGTTGATTTCAACCATCCGCTGGCCGGGCATACCGTTCATTTTGATATTGAAGTGCTGGAAATCGAACCGGCACTGGAGGCGTAAAATGCAGATCCTGTTGGCCAACCCGCGCGGTTTTTGCGCTGGCGTAGACCGCGCTATCAGCATTGTGGAAAACGCGCTGGCTATTTATGGCGCGCCGATTTATGTCCGTCACGAGGTGGTGCATAACCGCTATGTGGTGGATAGCCTGCGCGAGCGCGGCGCTATTTTTATTGAGCAAATCAGCGAAGTGCCGGATGGCGCGATCCTGATTTTTTCCGCTCACGGCGTGTCTCAGGCGGTGCGTAACGAAGCCAAAGGCCGCGACCTCACGGTTTTTGATGCAACCTGTCCGTTGGTAACGAAAGTGCATATGGAAGTTGCCCGCGCCAGCCGTCGTGGCGAAGAATCCATTCTGATTGGTCACGCCGGGCACCCGGAAGTTGAAGGCACAATGGGTCAGTACAGCAACCCGCAAGGGGGAATGTATCTGGTTGAATCACCGGATGATGTGCTGAAACTGAATGTGAAAAATGAAGGCAAATTATCCTTCATGACGCAGACAACGCTTTCCGTTGACGACACTTCTGACGTTATTGATGCGCTGCGTCAACGCTTCCCGAAAATTGTCGGGCCGCGCAAAGACGATATCTGTTATGCCACCACCAACCGTCAGGAAGCGGTTCGCGCGCTGGCGGAACAGGCTGATGTTGTGCTGGTGGTCGGCTCGAAGAACTCCTCTAACTCCAACCGTCTGGCTGAACTGGCCCAGCGCATGGGGAAAGCTGCGTATTTGATTGACGATGCGACCGACATCCAGGAAGCGTGGGTGAAAGAAGCGAAGTGTGTGGGCGTGACGGCCGGAGCCTCGGCGCCGGATATCCTGGTGCAAAATGTGATTGCTCGCCTGCAAGAGCTTGGCGGTGGGGAAGCGATCCCACTGGAAGGCCGCGAAGAGAACATCGTTTTCGAAGTGCCGAAAGAGCTGCGTGTGGATGTTCGTGAAGTAGAGTAAGTCTTTTCGGTTACGATTATGAGAAGATGCCAGACTTAACGTCTGGCATTTTTTTATGGAGAAACCATGCGCTTACCGATCATTCTTGATACCGATCCCGGCATTGATGATGCCGCCGCCATTGCCGCCGCGCTGTTTGCCCCTGAGCTGGATCTGCAACTGATGACCACGGTAGCAGGCAATGTGTCGGTGGAAAAAACCACCCGTAATGCGTTGCAACTGCTGCACTTCTGGAATGCGGATGTTCCGCTGGCGCAGGGGGCATCAATGCCGCTGGTACGGCCGCTGCGTGATGCCGCTTCCGTGCACGGCGAGTCCGGTATGGAAGGGTATGAATTTGTCGAACACGACCGCCAGGCGATGGCAAAACCCGCCTTCCAGGCGATTCGCGATGCGCTGATGCATGCCCCGCAGCCCGTGACGCTGGTGGCAATTGGCCCGCTGACCAACATTGCGCTGCTGCTGACCCATTATCCTGAATGCGTATTCAACATTCAGCGTCTGGTGATTATGGGCGGCTCTGCCGGACGCGGGAACTTCACACCCAACGCCGAGTTTAATATTGCTATCGATCCCGAGGCCGCCGCGAAAGTCTTCCAGAGTGGGCTGGAGATTGTGATGTGTGGGCTGGATGTCACTAATCAGGCTATGCTCGCCCCGGACTATCTGGCGACGCTCCCCCAGCTTAACCAGACGGGGAAAATGCTGCATGCGCTGTTTAGCCATTACCGTAGCGGCAGTATGAATACGGGGCTGCGAATGCACGATCTGTGCGCTATTGCCTGGCTGGTGCGCCCGGAACTGTTTACCCTGCAGTCGTGTTTCGTGGCGGTTGAAACCCAGGGCGAATATACCTCGGGTACGACGGTGGTGGACATCGAAGGGCGCCTGGGGCATCCGGCAAATGCGCAGGTTGCGCTGGGCCTGAACGTTGAAGGTTTCCAGCAGTGGGTGGCAGAGGTATTTGCCCGCGCGCTGTAATCAGGTGTTGTGCAACGGCACCTTCTCACTGAGATAATCAATCATCGCCCGCATTCTGGCGGGCATATGTTGATTGCGCGTCCATAGCAGCCACAGTTCCCCGCTGTAGTCGCTGATAAATTCCCATTCTGGCAGTACCTGGACAATCTCGCCATTGGCGAGTGCCTCGCTGGCGGTGAACAGTGGCAGGCTGCCGATTCCCAGATCCTTTTTTACCGCGTCCAGACGTACACCTGTGTGGTTGGCGGCGTAGCGGCCATGAGTCTGAATGGTCTCCATGCGCTCACCGCGTCGAAACTTCCAGCGTGAATCCGCAGGTGTCTCGCCAAGACTGATACAGCTATGCTCTCGCAGTGCCTGCGGGTGCTCGGGCGTACCGTGCTTGCGTAAGTATTCGGGGGTTGCGCATATCACATGGCTGACCGGCATCAGCGGTTTCCCGTACAGGCCCGGGGAGGGCGACTGACTGATGCGCAGTGCAAGGTCGACGCCGTCGTCGATTAAATCCATATACCGGTCTTCCAGCCGAAGGCAGACGTCCACTTGCGGGTAGCGCGTAAAGAATTCGGCCATCAGTGGATGAATGACAAATCGCCCCACCGCTTTCGGCACGCTGAGGGTCAGTTGCCCTTGCGCGATGGTTTGTCGACTGCTGCCTGAGTCGACGGCCATTTGCGCCGCATGCAGCATTTCCTGCGCGTGTGCATACACAATTTTGCCCGTTTCGCTGAGCGCCAGCTTGCGCGTCGTACGGTGCAGCAGCTTACTGCCCAACGCCTTCTCGAGGCGTGAAGCGCTGCGGCTAATAGCGGAAGGCGTAGCCCCCGAGGCTTTGGCGGCAGCGGAGAAGCTCCCCTGGTCGATAATCAACACAAAGGTGGCAAGGTCGGGAAGAAGGTTAGGATTCATTTGTGCGTACCAGGCAAAGATGCATTGAACCAGCGCAGGATTATCGCCGTCAGTAAAGTGAATATACTCTTCCCATCAAGAGGAGAGCAATCATGACTGAACGTCTTTATTACACCAGCGATAACACTGAAGGCCAGGCTAACTTACTGAGTTGCTCGGCTGAACCGGATGGACGGTACTCGGTGGTACTGGATAGAACCCTTTTTCACCCGCAGGGAGGCGGGCAGCCTGCGGATGCGGGCTGGATTGATGATGAGCGGGTTGAAACAGTCCTCGCGCGCGGTGACGATGTGGTGCACATCCTGGCAAAACCGCTCCTCCCCGGCATCGTGAACCTGCGTGTGGATGCCGCGCTGCGTCAACTGCACGCCCGCCTGCACTCGGCAGGACATCTTATCGGCCTGGCGGGTACAGCGTTCGGCTGGCTCCCGGTGAAAGCACACCATTGGCCCAATGAGGGGCGCATTACTTTCGCCGCCGGTGAAAACGGTACGTTACCGGATACGCTATCGCTGCAGGAGAAAATCAACGCCTGGCAGGCAGACAATCTCTCCAGACAAGTGACATTCACCGACGGGTTGCGGCAGGTTGGATTTGGTCATCTCCTCGCTTATCCCTGCGGAGGGACGCATGTTGCCCATCTCTCTGAGATTGGACCGGTGACGATTACTCAGGTGAAGATGAAAAAAGGGCAAATGATCGTCAACTACACGCTCGTGCCATAAAACCACACTCGCGAAAATATCTACGCAGACTGGCTGGTTTGTGCTCGTATTTCCGTCGTTTTCCCATCATTTTGCGCCATACTGAGTAAGTTTGACTTCTTTCCTGTACTCCAGCAATGATTCATCCTGCGGGATGAATCATGTCTTTTACTGATATTCCCCTCTGTTTATCATTAAATTCTAATTATGGGTGTTTTCAGCTAGCGGCCTCCGGGCGCGCTGGTTACTCTGAAAACGGTTTACGCAATTTTTATAAAAGAGAATAGCTATGCATGAAGCACAAATCCGTGTCGCCATTGCCGGCGCCGGTGGCCGCATGGGACGGCAGTTAATCCAGGCCGCCATGGCGATGGAAGGTGTTCAATTGGGTGCCGCGTTAGAGCGCGAAGGCTCGTCCTTACTGGGAAGCGATGCCGGAGAATTAGCGGGGGCCGGAAAAACGGGCGTTACCGTGCAAAGCAGCCTTGACGCGGTGAAAGATGATTTCGATGTTTTCATCGATTTTACCCGCCCGGAAGGCACGCTGGCGCATCTGGCGTTTTGCCGCCAGCACGGTAAAGGGATGGTGATTGGCACCACCGGCTTTGACGATGCCGGCAAACAGGCTATTCGTGATGCCGCGCAGGAGATTGCGATCGTTTTCGCCGCGAACTTTAGCGTCGGCGTGAACGTTATGCTTAAGCTGCTGGAGAAGGCGGCGAAAGTGATGGGCGATTACACCGATATTGAGATTATTGAAGCTCACCACCGCCATAAAGTTGATGCGCCGTCAGGCACTGCGCTGGCGATGGGCGAGGCGATTGCCGGGGCGCTGGATAAAGATTTAAAAGAGTGTGCCGTCTATTCGCGTGAGGGTTACACCGGCGAGCGCGTACCGGGCACGATCGGTTTTGCCACGGTGCGGGCGGGGGATATCGTCGGTGAGCACACCGCGATGTTTGCTGATATTGGCGAGCGTATTGAGATCACGCATAAAGCGTCCAGCCGCATGACTTTTGCCAATGGCGCAGTGCGTTCGGCAATTTGGCTAAAATCAAAGTCAAATGGTCTTTTTGATATGAAAGATGTGCTTGATTTACGCAATTTATAGCTTTAATTACCCTTCGTGATGTGGTTATTGTAATCATAATTGTTTGATTACATAGGGCAATATTTTATTGCCCTTTTATTTTTAGCTTCTGAATGTGTTTTTTCTTTTTATTGGTTATTTTTCCGTATTTTGTTGGGTGATCCTGTTATCTCAATGTAAATTTTGACCAAATGGTCCACTTTTTTCTCTCCCGCATTCTGTTTTTACACTCTTTGCCTGCCGCAAGCGTTTTCCACCCCGAGTTAGCTGATCTTTTTGCCTGTTAAATCGTGTGATTTATCCCAGTGGCGCAAAATAATAATAAAAATTGCCCTTTTGGGTAGACTTTTACGTGGGCTATCTCTAGAATGCCGCCGTTTGCCAGAAATCCATAGGTAAGCAAATTTGCATTGATTCATGAGGTGTTAATGAATTAATATGCAAATAAAGTGAGTGAATATTCTCTGGAGGGTGTTTTGATTAAGTCAGCGCTATTGGTTCTGGAAGACGGAACCCAGTTTCACGGTCGGGCCATAGGGGCAACAGGTTCGGCGGTTGGGGAAGTCGTTTTCAATACTTCAATGACCGGTTATCAAGAAATCCTCACTGATCCTTCCTATTCCCGCCAAATCGTCACTCTTACTTATCCTCATATCGGTAATGTCGGCACCAATGAAGCCGATGCAGAATCTTCTCAGGTACATGCGCAAGGCCTGGTCATCCGCGACCTGCCGCTGATTGCCAGCAACTTCCGCGATACTGAAGACCTCTCTTCTTACCTCAAGCGCCATAACATTGTGGCGATTGCTGATATCGATACCCGTAAGCTGACGCGTTTGCTGCGTGAAAAGGGTGCACAGAACGGCTGCATCATCGCGGGCGATAACCCGGATGCGGCGCTGGCACTGGAAAAAGCAAAAGCTTTCCCAGGCCTGAACGGTATGGATCTGGCGAAAGAGGTAACCACCGCGGAGCCTTATAGTTGGACGCAGGGGAGCTGGACGCTGGCCGGTGACCTGCCGGAAGCGAAATCTGCCGATGAACTGCCTTTCCACGTTGTGGCTTACGATTTCGGCGCCAAACGTAACATTCTGCGTATGTTAGCGGACCGCGGCTGCCGCCTGACGGTTGTACCGGCGAAAACCTCAGCAGAAGACGTTCTGAAGATGAATCCGGACGGTATCTTCCTGTCCAACGGCCCTGGCGACCCGGCGCCGTGCGACTACGCGATTACCGCGATTCAGAAATTCCTCGAAACCGATATTCCGGTATTTGGCATCTGCCTCGGCCATCAGCTGCTGGCGCTGGCGAGCGGCGCGAAGACCATTAAGATGAAGTTTGGCCACCACGGCGGCAACCATCCGGTAAAAGATATTGATAACAATACCGTGATGATCACCGCACAGAACCACGGTTTTGCTGTAGATGAAGCCTCCATGCCTGCCAACCTGCGCGTGACCCACAAGTCACTGTTCGACGGCACCTTGCAGGGGATTCATCGTACCGATAAACCGGCGTTTAGCTTCCAGGGGCACCCTGAAGCGAGTCCGGGTCCGCACGACGCTGCACCGTTGTTCGACCACTTTATCGAGTTAATTGAGCAATACCGTCAGTCCGCGAAATAATCAGGAGTAAAAGAGCCATGCCAAAACGTACAGACATAAAAAGTATCCTGATTCTGGGCGCGGGTCCGATTGTTATCGGTCAGGCGTGTGAGTTTGACTATTCCGGCGCGCAGGCGTGTAAAGCCCTGCGTGAAGAGGGTTACCGCGTTATTCTGGTGAACTCCAACCCGGCAACCATCATGACCGACCCGGAAATGGCCGATGCCACTTACATCGAGCCGATTCACTGGGAAGTGGTACGCAAAATTATTGAGAAAGAACGCCCGGATGCGGTGCTGCCAACCATGGGCGGTCAGACAGCGCTGAACTGTGCGCTGGAACTGGAACGCCAGGGCGTACTGGCTGAGTTCGGCGTGACCATGATTGGCGCAACGGCGGATGCCATTGATAAAGCGGAAGACCGTCGTCGCTTCGATATCGCGATGAAGAAGATTGGTCTCGACACCGCACGTTCAGGCATCGCTCACACCATGGAAGAAGCGCTGGCGGTTGCCGCTGACGTTGGCTTCCCGTGCATTATCCGGCCTAGCTTCACCATGGGCGGCACCGGTGGCGGTATCGCCTACAACCGCGAAGAGTTCGAAGAAATCTGCGAACGCGGTCTGGATCTTTCCCCAACCAACGAGCTGCTGATTGATGAATCACTGATTGGCTGGAAAGAGTACGAGATGGAAGTGGTGCGTGATAAAAACGACAACTGCATCATCGTCTGCTCCATCGAAAACTTCGATGCGATGGGCATCCATACCGGTGACTCCATCACCGTAGCACCTGCCCAGACGCTGACCGACAAAGAATATCAAATCATGCGTAACGCCTCGATGGCGGTACTGCGTGAAATCGGCGTAGAAACCGGCGGCTCTAACGTCCAGTTTGCGGTAAACCCGAAAAACGGTCGCCTGATTGTCATCGAGATGAACCCGCGTGTGTCCCGCTCCTCGGCGCTGGCGTCCAAAGCTACCGGCTTCCCGATTGCGAAAGTTGCCGCCAAGCTGGCCGTAGGTTACACCCTCGACGAACTGATGAACGACATCACCGGTGGCCGTACTCCGGCCTCGTTTGAACCGTCCATCGACTACGTTGTGACGAAAATACCACGCTTCAACTTCGAGAAATTCGTTGGTGCTAACGACCGCCTGACCACGCAGATGAAATCTGTCGGTGAAGTGATGGCGATTGGCCGTACCCAGCAGGAATCGTTGCAGAAAGCGCTGCGCGGTCTGGAAGTGGGCGCGACCGGCTTCGACCCGAAAGTAAGCCTGGACGACCCGGAAGCACTGACTAAAATCCGTCGCGAGCTGAAAGACGCTGGCGCTGAGCGTATCTGGTACATCGCCGATGCCTTCCGTGCTGGCCTGTCCGTCGATGGCGTGTTCAACCTGACTAACATCGACCGCTGGTTCCTGGTGCAGATTGAAGAGCTGGTACGTCTGGAAGAAAAAGTCACCGACCTTGGCATCAACGGCCTCGACGCTGACTTCCTGCGCGTACTGAAGCGCAAAGGCTTCGCCGATGCGCGTCTGGCGAAACTGGCCGGCGTTCGCGAAGCGGAAATCCGCAAACTGCGCGACCAGTACAATCTGCACCCGGTCTACAAACGCGTGGATACCTGTGCGGCAGAATTTGCCACCGACACCGCTTACATGTACTCCACCTATGAAGATGAGTGCGAAGCGAACCCGTCCGTTGACCGCGATAAAATCATGGTGCTGGGCGGTGGTCCAAACCGTATCGGTCAGGGTATTGAGTTTGACTACTGCTGCGTACACGCCTCGCTGGCGCTGCGCGAAGACGGTTACGAGACCATCATGGTCAACTGTAACCCGGAAACCGTTTCAACTGATTACGACACCTCTGACCGCCTGTACTTCGAACCGGTCACGCTGGAAGACGTACTGGAAATCGTTCGTATCGAGAAGCCGAAAGGCGTCATCGTACAGTACGGCGGACAGACCCCGCTGAAGCTGGCGCGTGCGCTGGAAGCGGCAGGTGTACCGGTTATCGGTACCAGCCCGGATGCCATCGACCGCGCGGAAGACCGCGAGCGTTTCCAGCAGGCGGTTGACCGTCTGAAGCTGAAACAACCGGCGAATGCTACCGTAACGGCTATCGAACAGGCTGTTGAGAAGGCGAAAGAGATTGGCTACCCGCTGGTAGTGCGTCCGTCGTATGTTCTCGGTGGTCGCGCGATGGAAATCGTCTACGACGAAGCCGACCTGCGTCGCTACTTCCAGACCGCAGTCAGCGTTTCTAACGATGCGCCGGTACTGCTGGACCGTTTCCTTGATGACGCGGTTGAAGTGGACGTGGACGCTATCTGCGACGGTGAAATGGTGCTGATTGGCGGCATCATGGAGCATATCGAACAGGCGGGCGTACACTCCGGTGACTCCGCATGTTCTCTGCCTGCGTACACCCTGAGCCAGGAAATTCAGGATGTGATGCGCCAACAGGTGCAGAAACTGGCCTTCGAACTGCAGGTTCGCGGTCTGATGAACGTCCAGTTTGCGGTGAAGAATAACGAAGTTTACCTGATTGAAGTGAACCCGCGTGCGGCACGTACCGTTCCGTTCGTCTCCAAGGCAACTGGTGTACCGCTGGCGAAAGTCGCGGCGCGCGTGATGGCCGGGAAAACGCTGGCACAGCAGGGCGTAACCAAAGAAGTTATCCCTCCGTACTACTCGGTAAAAGAAGTGGTGCTGCCGTTCAACAAATTCCCGGGCGTTGACCCGCTGTTAGGGCCAGAAATGCGCTCTACCGGGGAAGTGATGGGCGTGGGCCGTACCTTCGCAGAAGCGTTCGCCAAGGCACAGTTGGGCAGCAGCTCCACCATGAAAAAACAGGGGCGTGCGCTGCTCTCCGTTCGCGAAGGCGATAAAGAGCGCGTGGTGGACCTGGCAGCGAAACTGCTGAAGTTTGGCTTCGAGCTGGATGCGACGCACGGGACCGCGATTGTGCTGGGTGAAGCGGGTATCAATCCACGTCTGGTGAACAAGGTGCATGAAGGTCGTCCGCACATTCAGGACCGTATCAAGAATGGCGAGTACACCTATATCATCAACACCACCGAAGGTCGTCAGGCGATTGAAGACTCCAAGCTGATTCGCCGCAGCGCGCTGCAGTACAAAGTGCATTATGACACTACGCTGAACGGCGGTTTCGCCACAGCGATGGCGTTGAATGCCGATGCCACCGAGAAGGTAACATCGGTGCAGGAAATGCACGCGCAGATCAAAAAGTAATAAACAAAAGGTCCGGTGAATATTGCTCTAACCAGACCTGTAATATAATTTTGAAAGGGTTTCTGTAAAGAAACCCTTTTTTTGTCTTGCGTAAGGTCATTCCTGGACAAGTCCGTTTCCGTAACCACATTTTCAATGTAATAAGCACGATATTGCTCACACTAATCAACATTCAAGTCGCATACTATCCTTTATATCCACAATTTTAATATGGCTTAGTTTTTATTAATTTGGACAGGCCGTAGCCAGATTTTTAATTTGTGAAAATGGTGTGCTTATGTGTGAAAAATATGTTGAAAGACCGCTTTATTTGTTAATTGCTGACTGGATGATGGCCGAGGATCGTTGGATCACCGCAAAGGAAATTTCCCGCCATTTTGATATCGAGCACTGCAAAGCAATTAATACGCTCTCTTATATTCTGTCGGAAGTGGGAGAAATTGTTTGTGAAGTTAAGATGATCCCTAATCAGATTGCCGGTCGGGGTTGTCAGTGCCAGCGTCTGGTGAAAGTCGTGAGTATTGACTCTCATCTCTACAGCCGACTGAATCACAATTTGCAGGAGAAAAAGGTGAGCATGGCGAAAACGCCACGCCTGTCTGCCGTTCCTCCAACAGAGCTCAACCGTGAGCAGAAATGGCAGATGATGCTCTCCAAGAGTATGCGTCGCTAATAATCAGTTTGCCTGATGGCGGCATAAACGGTGATTGACGCGTAGGCCGGATAAGCGTGAGCGCATCCGGCATCAATTACTGTGCTGATTTGGGTTTTACGTCCGTTGTGCCTTTCAGGCGTGGCCGGTTTTCTTCGACCCGCGTTAAGGGCAGTGTTTCGTGTAGACCTGTGTGGCAGCGGATTGCAAGATCCTGATACTCTTTGGTGTTTAGCCGTTTCCAGTGCAGTTCCTGGTCCGTGACTTCACGCAATACGCGAGCGGGTGAGCCAACCAGCATCTGCCTTGCCTCTCCCTGAAATCCGGCTTTGACAAAGCTCATGGCGGCGACAATGCTCTCTTCGCCAATCACTGCGCCGTCCATAATGACGCTGTTCATGCCGATCAGCGCATCTCTGCCCACCACGCAACCGTGCAGGATTGCGCCATGGCCGATGTGTCCGTTCTCATGCACAATGGTATCGGTGTCACAGTAGCCGTGCATGATGCAGCCATCCTGCAAATTAGAACCAGCCTCCAGGATCAAGCGACCATAGTCACCGCGCAATGACGCGTGGGGGCCAATATAAACTCCGGCACCCACTATGACATCGCCAATCAGCACGGCGCTGGGATGGACAAAGGCATCCGGATGTACCACCGGAATCAGTTCCTCAAAGGCGTAGTAGCTCATCGTTTTATCTCGGTTTTATTGCCGGATCAGCGAATCGCTATCCGGCATCGGCTCATTAACGACCTTTCCACACCGGGTCGCGTTTTTCGGCAAACGCCTGCGGACCTTCAAGCGCATCTTCCGAATGCAGTACAGATGGATAGTGCTTCAGCACGCCGCTGCGGATGTAGCGGTAGCCTTCTTCCACCGGCATTTCGCTGGTGGTGCGGTAAATCTCTTTCAGTGCGGCGATCGCGAGCGGGGCGCTATTCACCAACTGCTGTGCCAGTTCACGCGCGCTATCCATCAGTTCGCTCTGGCTGACAACGCGGTTGACGATGCCCCAGCGCAGCGCTTCTTCGGCGCTCATTCGTCTGCCGGTCATCACCATTTCGTTGACGATTGCCGGTGGCAGCAGCTTAGGCAGACGCAGTACGCCACCGCTGTCTGGCACGATCCCGAGCTTGGCTTCCGGTAGTGCGAAGCTGGCGTTATCCGCGCAGACGATAAAATCCGCTGCCAGCGCCAATTCAAAACCACCGCCAAACGCATAGCCGTTTACCGCAGCGATGACCGGTTTATCGAGGTCGAAAATTTCGGTTAAACCGGCAAAGCCACCTGGGCCAAAATCGGCATCCGGCGCTTCACCTTCAGCCGCCGCTTTTAAGTCCCAGCCCGCAGAAAAGAATTTCTCACCGCCGCCGGTGATAATCGCTACGCGTAATTCCGGGTCGTCACGAAAATTAAGAAACGCTTCACCCATGGCAAAGCTGGTTTTGGCGTCAATGGCATTGGCTTTAGGTCGGTCGAGGGTAATTTCCAGGATCGGGCCGTTACGGGTCAGATGTAATGATTCACTCATAGCTCATCTCCAGATAAATAGATTTCCCGGCAGGAGGAGTTCCTGTCGGAAGGGTTATTTCAGATTTTTTTTGATTATTTTTCCTGAACAATTGCGCGGCAGGTCGGCTCTTATCTCCATAAAAGAGGGAACCTTGAATTTCGCCATATTGTTTTCGCAGAAGCTGAAGAACTCGGCTTCGCTTAATGTTTCACCTTCATTAAGGACGATAAACGCTTTAATGGCTTCATCACGGATTGAATCTTTAATACCGACAACCACAATGTCCTGAATTTTCGGATGCGCAGAAATAATATTTTCCAACTCGACGCAGGAGACATTTTCCCCGCCGCGTTTAATCATGTTGCAGCGTCTGTCGACGAAATAAAAATAGCCATCCTCATCCTGATAGCCCGAATCACCGGTATGTAACCAGCCCCCGGGCTCCAGCGCTTTGGCGGTAGCCTCCGGCTGCGCGTAGTACTCTTTGAAGATGGTTTTGCCCGGCACGCCTTTAATACAGATTTCGCCAATTTCTCCGGCGGGCAGGGGACGGTTGTGATCGTCACGGATTTCGGCTTCATAGCTAAATCCCACGCGGCCAATGGAGGGCCAGCGTCGTTTGTCTCCGGGACGGTCGCCGATAATACCGACGATGGTTTCAGTCATACCGTAGGAGGTCAGCAGCCTGACGCCAAAGCGTTCGGTAAAATCGTCTTTTTCCTGCTCGGATAAATTGAGATAGAACATCACTTCGCGCAGGTGATGCTGTTTGTCGGTTGGTGCAGCGGGCTGCACCATTAGCGTTCTGATCATCATCGGAATGCATTCGGTAACTGTCGCCTTATATCTATGCACCTGATTCCAGAACGCCCTGGCACTGTACTTCTCTAGCAGCACAAAGGTGCTGCCTGCGGAGAATGCGGGCATTGCGGCGGTACACTGACAGTCGATATGAAAAGCGGGCATCACCGTCATGTAGACGTCATCATTACGCAGAGCAATTTGCCAGGCAGAGTAATAGCCCGCAAAACGCAGGTTGTAGTGGGTAATTACCACCCCTTTAGGTCGAGAGGTGGTGCCTGAGGTAAACAGAATTTCCGCCGTATCGTCAATGGATAACGCGGGCATATAGCACAGCGTGGCGGACTGGCGGGATTGCAGTTGGGTAAAGTGACTCACGCCGTCGTCAGCCGGAAGCTGTTCGCCAATCAGACAGATATGATTAAGCGGGGTGCTATTTTCCAGCCGTATCTGGCGGTACATAGGATAAAACTGGGCGCTGGTGACCAGCAGACTTACCTGGCTGTTTTGCAGGATCCAGGCACTTTCTTCACCCAGCAAGCGGGCATTAATCGGTACCATGATGGCGCCAATTTTTGCCAGCCCAAACCAGCAAAAAATGAATTCCGGACAGTTATCCAGATGCAATGCGACCTTATCGCTCTTGCGGATCCCTAAGGAATGGAACAGGTTTGCGGTGCGGTTAATCTCTTCATTGAGCGAGGCATAGCTAAACTGCCGAACGACTCCTTCGCAGGATTCGAAAATTAACGCCGTTTTATCTCCGTACACCCCGGCCAGGTCGTCCCACATCTGACGTAAGTTTTGTCCGCCAACGATATCCATATTGCTTTATCCACTGAAATCAGGCGTGAGCGCTAACCATCGAGGGGTCAGCGCGTCGCGTTTATTCCTCAACTCTGGCCAGGCCTTTGCCGACCAGCTCATTTATGTCTGCTTCGCTATAACCAATATTTTTCAGAATGGCGGCAGTATCCATGCCATGTGACGGCATGCCGCGCCAGATTTTCCCCGGGTTGTTTTTAAATTTCGGCATGATGTTTGGCCCTTTGCAGGTGCGGCCATCCATTGTTTGCCACTGAGTAATAGATTCACGGGCAACGTACTGCGGGTTGCCTTCCAGTTCAGGAATAGTCAGCACCTTCGCGCAGGCGATGTTCAGCTCAGCAAAGCGCGCCTGGACTTCGGCGATGGTGTGCGTTGCCAGCCAGGCGTCCAGTTTTTCTTCCACAAGCGGGCCGTAAGGGCATTCCACACGATGGATAAGCTGGGTGCCTTCCGGGACTTCCGGTGTGCCAAGAATGTGGGCGAGGCCAATATCCTTGAAGCATTCGTTGATTTGCGTGATGCCGACCAGCTCCATGACGATATAGCCATCGGCGCATTTATACAGGCCGCAGCCAGCGTAATACGGGTCTTTGCCTTTGGTCATGCGTGGGCAAATTTCGCCGCCGTTGAAGTAATCCATCATGAAATACTGACCCATGCGCAGCATCACTTCGTACATAGCGATATCGATGCTTTCACCTTTACCCGTTTCGCGCACTTTGTGCAGGGCTGCCAGCGCTGCTGTCGTTGCGGTCATCCCGGAGAAGTAATCGGCGGTGTACGGGAAGGCGGGCATTGGCTGATCCACGTCGCCGTTTTGGATCAGATAGCCGCTGAACGCCTGTGCGATGGTGTTATACGCCGGAAGATTGGTGTACTCCTCGGTTCCAAACTGGCCGAAGCCGGAAAGGTGGGCGATAACCAGTTTCGGGTTATGTTCCCACAGCACTTCATCGGTAATACCGCGGCGGGCAAAGGCTGGGCCTTTACTGGCTTCAATGAAAATATCGGTGGTTTCCATCAGCTTCAGAAACGCTTCCCGGCCTTCATCTTTGAAAATATTCAGCGACAGGGCGTGCAGGTTACGGCGTGAGAGCTGCGGGTAGTTAGGCTGCACGCGGATGGTATCGGCCCATGCGACGTTTTCAATCCAGATAACCTCGGCGCCCCATTCGGCGAACATCTGTCCGGCGAAAGGACCGGCAATTTCGATCCCTGAAAAGACAACGCGTATCCCGGAAAGCGGGCCGAAGGCTGGCATTGGTAAATGATTCATCATTTTTCTCCTGGCATTTATGGGTGTCCATGTAGGCCGGATAAGGCGCTCGCGCCGCCATCCGGCATTGAGTGCCTGATGGCGACGCTAAGGCGTCTTATCAGGCCTACAGGTTGCGTCGTTCTATCGGTATTGCTTGAGTACCGCACGACCCAACGTCAGGATCTGCATTTCGTCAGAACCACCAGAAACACGGTCAACGCGCAGGTCACGCCAGAAACGCGTGATGCGGTGGTTGCCCGCGATACCAACACCTCCCAGTACCTGCATGGCGGTGTCTACCACCTCGAACGCGGCATTGGCGCAGAAGTATTTACACATTGCCGCGTCACCCGAAGTAATGGTGCCGTTATCCGCTTTCCATGCGGCTTCCAGCAGCATGTTTTTCATGGAATTCAGTTTGATCGCCATGTGTGCAAACTTCTCCTGGATCAGCTGGAAACGGCCGATCGTTTCGCCAAACTGTACGCGTTGGTTGGCGTAACGCGCGGCGTCTTCAAAAGCGCACATTGCCGTACCGTAGTTGGTCAGCGCGACGAGGAAGCGTTCATGGTCAAACTCTTCTTTCACACGGTTGAAACCATTCCCTTCCCGACCGAACATGTCTTTCTCGTCCAGTTCAACGTCGTCAAAGGTGATTTCACAGCAGCTATCCATGCGCAGACCGAGTTTCTCCAGTTTGTTGACCTTGATACCCGCCTTGCTCATGTCAACAAACCACTCGGTATAAACAGGTTTATCCGGCGATGCACCATCTCTCGCCATCACCACGATGTACGGGGTATAGGCGCTACTGGTGATAAAGCACTTACTGCCATTAAGATAAACCTTACCATCTTTGCGTGTATAAGTGGTTTTCAGACTGCCAACATCCGATCCCGCTCCCGGTTCGGTGATAGCAGAGTTCCACATCTGCTTACCGGTCCCCTGGAACGCCATGATTTTATCAATTTGCTCTTGGGTACCTTCACGCAGAAAAGTGTTAAAACCGCCTGGTAATTGGTACAACACGTAAGTCGGTGCACCAAGACGTCCGAGTTCCATCCAAACAGCGGCAACGGTGACAAAACCGGCTTCAAGTCCGCCATGTTCTTCCGGGATCAACAGGCTATCGATGCCCATATCCGCCAGCGCTTTTACAAAACGCTCAGGGTAGACGCTGTCGCGATCGCACTCGGCAAAATAAGCTTCCCAGTTCTCACTGGCCATCAGTTCACGAATACCGGCGACAAACAGTTCCTGCTCGTCATTTAAGTTGAAATCCATCTTTCAGCCTCTTGATCAATTGGGTTAATAAGAATTACTTGTCTTTCCAGTGCACTTTGGCGTCTTTAATAAAGGACAGCGTCACCATGATGTTGACGAAGAACAGCGGACATCCCCCGGCGATAATTGCGGTCTGAATGGGCTTCAGCCCACCCAGCGCCAGCAGAACGATGCCGATGACGCCGACCAGAACGGACCAACCGATACGCACCAACAGCGGCGGTTCTTCACCATCACGAACTTCGCGACAGGTGGACATCGCCAGGGTGTAGGAGCAGGCGTTAATCAGCGTGACGGTGGCAATAAAGCAGAGGATAAAGAATCCCCACATGGTGGCGGTGCTGAGCGGTAAAGCAGCCCAGGTTTCGATAATGGCGCGCGCCACGCCGTGTTGTTCAATTAGCTGCGGGATGTTGAGAATGTTTTTATCCATCAGCAGCAGCGTGTTGCTGCCAAGGACGGTCCACAGGATCCAGGTGGATGCGGTCAGGCCCAGTACCATCCCGAAACACAGTTCACGTACGGTACGACCGCGAGAAATACGTGCCAGGAAGATACTCATCTGGATAGCGTAAATAACCCACCACGCCCAGTAGAAAACAGTCCAGCCCTGCGGGAAGCCGCCTTTGCCGATGGCATCGGTATAGAACAGCATGCGCGGCAGATGCATCAGCAGCATGCCGACCGAGTCGGTGAAGTAGTTCATGATGAAGCTGGCGCCACTGACGATAAACACCCAGCCGAGCATCAGGAAGCTTAGATAACTACGTACGTCGCTGGCGATCTTGACCCCTTTTTGCAGGCCGCAGGCCACGCAAATGGCATTCAATATGATCCAGCAGGTAATGATGATGGCGTCGAGTTGCAGCGTATGCGGAATACCGAACAGCCATTGCATACACTCGGTTACCAGCGGGGTAGCGAGACCGAGGCTGGTGCCCATCGCGAAGATCAGCGCCACCAGATAGAAGTTATCGACGATGGTGCCGAACAAGCCCTTAGCATGCTTCTCGCCAACTAACGGCACCAGTGTGGAACTGGGGCGGATAACGTCCATTTTGCGTACAAAGAAGAAGTAGGCGAACGCGACTGAAAGGAAGCTGTAGGTTGCCCACGGCAGCGGTCCCCAGTGGAACAAGCTGTACGCCAGAGCTATCTCTTTTGCGCCAACGGAGTTGGGGGCGAGAGCAAAAGGCGGGGTAGAGATATAGTAGTAGATCTCGATGGAACCCCAGAACAGCACCGCGGCGGATGTACAGGAAGCGAACATCATAAAAATCCAGCTGGCGGTACTAAACTCGGGTTTTTCGTCGCCTAATTTCTTTTTCGAATATGGGCCAAAGACCAACCAGAACCAACCGAAGAGCATGACGACCATATACCATTCGAATGCCCAACCCCAGACGTTGGTGACATAACTGAATACCGCATTAATAACGACGTTAGCGGCATCAAGATCTCTTACTGTTAGCCAACAAAGTATCCCAACAATTATTAATGGCGGAAAAAAAACCTTCGGTTCAATTCCCGACTTTCTCTTTTCATTTTTCATAAGTGAATTCCAGTGTGAAAACGAAATTTATTTAGCGTGCCCGTATGTGATTGTTTGTTTATTTGTTATTAATGATTTGTTGATAACTTTTTAACCTCTGGGGCGCCTCAGTGAGTAACTCATAATGGGTATTCACTTCCGGCTATTCTGTTATCTGTGTCACACTTTTTTATGCTGGTTATTTTGTCTGAAAATCCAAATAATTCTTTTATTAATCATAATATTAATGTTGATTTTTTAACTTTTTTAAGTGACTGGCGTTCAATATTGTTGAACCAGCAAACAATATTGAAAATTTTCGTAATTGACATGTTTCTTTCAATATTGGTGAGGTGCATAACACTATTGAAAGTTACGAATATCAATGTGTGACATTTTCAATATTGGTGATTAATGTTTTATTTCCGAATTAAAGAGCGTGATATCTGTATTTAACACCGCCGATATAAATACGTTTCCTTCATGATTTCTGGAGATGCAATGAAGATAATTACTTGCTACAAATGCGTACCTGATGAGCAGGATATTGCGATTAATAATGCTGATGGAACTCTCGATTTCAGCAAAGCGGATGGCAAAATCAGCCAATATGATCTGAATGCGATCGAAGCGGCTTGCCAGTTAAAACAGCAGGTGGGAGAGGCTCAGGTTGTGGCCATGAGCGTCGGCGGCAAAGCGCTGACCAATGCAAAAGGGCGCAAAGATGTGCTCTCCCGTGGCCCTGATGAACTGATTGTTGTCATTGACGATCAATTTGAACAGGCGCTGCCGCAACAAACCGCCACTGCGCTGGCTGCCGCCGCACAAAAATCAGGTTTTGATCTGCTTATTTGCGGCGACGGTTCTTCCGATCTTTATGCTCAGCAGGTTGGTCTGCTGGTGGGCGAAATGCTGAACGTGCCGGCGATTAACGGCGTGAGTAAAATCCTCTCTCTTACCGACAGCACGCTGACGGTAGAGCGTGAACTGGAAGATGAAGTTGAAACCCTGAGTATTCCGCTTCCTGCGGTGATCGCGGTCTCTACCGACATCAACACCCCTCAAATCCCTTCCATGAAAGCCATTCTTGGCGCGGCGAAAAAACCGGTTCAGGTCTGGTCGTCTGAGGACATTGGGATGAACGGCGCGCAAGCGTATTCCGAACAACAGGTTGCCGCACCGAAGCAGCGCGAGCGTCAGCGCGTTGTGATTGAAGGTGACGGTGAAGAACAGATTGCTGCGTTTGTCGAGAATCTTCGCAAAATCATTTAATTATCAGGGGATGTTATGAACAAATTTTCCAGTGTCTGGGTATTCAGCGATACCCCTTCTCGTCTGCCGGAACTGATGAATGGTGCGCAGGCTTTAGGTGAAAACGTTAACACGTTTGTGCTCAGCGATGAGGACAGCGCGGCGGCATGCCATTTAGGGGCGGATCATGTCTGGCTGCTCAGCGGCAAACCAGAAGACCGTATGGTTGAAGACTACGCCGATGCGATGGTCGAAACCATTCGTCAGCACAGCGAGGGCGGCGCGGTGCTGCTGCCGAATACGCGTCGGGGCAAGCTGTTAGCGGCAAAGCTGGGCTTTCGCTTGTCGGCTGCAGTCTCAAACGACGCCAGCGCAGTCGAAGTACAGGACGGAAAAGCGGCGGTCAAACATATGGTCTACGGCGGCCTGGCGATGGGAGCAGAAACAATCGCTTCACCGTTTGCCGTGATCACACTCAGCAGCGGAACGTTTGACGCGCAGCAACCGGATACCGCCCGCAGCGGCGAGGTGCACACCGTTCAGTGGCAGGCTCCGACTATCGCCGTGACCCGTACGGCAACGCAGGCGCGTCAGAGCAACAGCGTCGATCTCGACAAAGCCCGTCTGGTGGTCAGCGTGGGACGCGGTATTGGTAGCAAAGAAAATATCTCGCTGGCCGAAGCGCTGTGCCAGGCGATTGGCGCTGAGCTGGCCTGTTCCCGTCCAGTGGCGGAAAACGAGAAGTGGATGGAGCACGAACGCTACGTCGGCATTTCCAACCTGATGCTCAAACCAGAACTGTACCTGGCCGTGGGGATCTCCGGACAGATCCAACATATGGTCGGCGCCAACGGCGCGCAGACGATTTTCGCCATCAACAAAGATAAAAATGCGCCGATCTTCCAGTACGCAGATTTTGGCATCGTTGGCGATGCGCTGAAGATCCTGCCTGCGCTGACGGCGGCTCTGGCGCGTTAAACCATTCGGGCAGGGTGCGAAAGTATCCTGCCACTGACAGGAGTACGTATGTCCGAAGATATCTTTGATGCCATCATCGTGGGTGCAGGTCTGGCCGGTTCGGTTGCGGCGCTGGTGCTGGCTCGGGAAGGTGCACAGGTGCTGGTCATCGAGCGCGGCAATTCTGCTGGCGCGAAGAATGTCACCGGTGGGCGCATGTATGCCCATAGCCTGGAACGCATCATTCCCGGCTTTGCTGAGCAGGCCCCCATTGAACGCATCATCACCCACGAAAAACTCGCCTTTATGACCGACAAAGGGGCGATGACCATCGACTATTGCAATGGTGAAGAGGCCGTATCGTCGCAGGTTTCTTATTCCGTCTTACGTAGCAAATTTGACGCCTGGCTGATGGAGCAGGCCGAGGAGGCGGGAGCCCAGCTTATCACCGGTATTCGCGTGGATAACGTTGTGCAGCGAGAAGGCAAAGTCGTGGGCGTGGAAGCCGACGGCGATATTCTGGAAGCCAAAGTGGTGATCCTCGCTGACGGGGTGAATTCTTTGTTGGCAGAAAAACTGGGCATGGCCAGGCGCGTTGAGGCATCACATGTTGCCGTTGGCGTAAAAGAGCTGATCGAATTGCCGAAATCGGTAATTGAAGATCGTTTCCAGTTACAGGGGAACGAAGGCGCAGCCTGCCTGTTTGCCGGTTCACCGACCGATGGTCTGATGGGCGGGGGCTTCCTCTATACGAATGAAACGACCCTTTCTCTGGGGCTGGTCTGCGGGCTTCATCATCTGAAAGATGCTAAAAAATCGGTCCCGCAAATGCTGGAAGATTTCAAACAGCATCCAGCGGTTGCCCCACTTATCGCCGGTGGCAAGCTGGTGGAATATGCCGCGCACGTCGTACCGGAGGCCGGTATGAATATGCAGCCTGAACTGGTGGGTGACGGAGTACTGATTGCCGGTGATGCTGCCGGAATGTGTATGAACCTCGGCTTTACTATCCGCGGTATGGATCTCGCCATATCTGCAGGCGAAGCGGCGGCGAAAACGGTGCTTTCCGCGATGAAGCGCGACGACTTCAGCAAGCAGTCGCTGGGCGAATACCATCAGCATCTCGATGATGGTCCAATGCGCGATATGCGCATGTATCAGAAGCTTCCCGCTTTCCTTGATAACCCACGCATGTTTACCGCCTATCCCGAAATGGCGGTCAGTATCGCGCGCGACCTGTTCACCGTGGATGGTTCCGCTCCGGTGCCAATGCGCAAAAAAATCCTGCGTCATGCGAAGAAAGTGGGCTTCATCAACCTGATGAAAGATGGCCTGAAAGGAGTGACCGTATTATGACATCTCCCGTCAATGTGGACGTCAAACTGGGCGTCAATAAGTTCAATGTGGATGAAGACAGCCCGCACATCATTCTCAAAACCGATCCTGATAAACAGGCGCTGGAAGTACTGATTAAGGCTTGTCCAGCCGGACTGTATAAAAAGCAGGACGACGGCAGCGTTCGTTTTGATTACGCCGGATGCCTGGAGTGCGGAACGTGCCGCATTCTCGGCCTTGATACAGCGTTGGAAAAATGGGAATACCCGCGCGGGACATTTGGCGTGGAGTTTCGCTACGGCTAATAAGTGCGAGGTTGTGCACCCGTAGGTCGGATAAGACGCGGTAGCGTCGCCATCCGGCAATCATGTGGCGCCAATGCCGGATGGCGGCGTAAACGCCTTATCCGGCCTACAGATGACGCTTTGCCCGTGTTGAAACAGGAAGTCGCTATGCAGCAGCCCAGGAACTTTGATGACATCAAATTTACCTCTATTCACCGCCGGATAATGCTGTGGGGAAGCGGTGGGCCATTTCTGGATGGTTATGTGCTGGTGATGATTGGCGTGGCGCTGGAACAGCTCACGCCAGCGTTGAAACTGGACGCACAGTGGATTGGTCTGCTGGGGGCCGGCACGCTCGCCGGTCTGTTTGTGGGAACGTCGCTGTTTGGCTACATTTCCGATAAGGTCGGGCGGCGAAAAATGTTCATCATCGATATTATCGCCATTGGCGTGATATCGGCGGCAACCATGTTTGTTTCCTCACCCGTTGAACTGTTGGTGATGCGTGTGCTGATCGGCATTGTGATTGGTGCCGATTATCCAATTGCTACATCGATGATTACCGAGTTCTCCAATACCCGCCAGCGCGCTTTCTCCATCGGTTTTATCGCCGCGATGTGGTATGTCGGCGCCACCTGTGCCGATCTGGTCGGTTACTGGCTGTATGATGTTGAGGGCGGATGGCGCTGGATGCTGGGCAGCGCGGTGATCCCCTGTATTTTGATCCTGATTGGGCGCTTCGATCTTCCTGAATCGCCGCGCTGGCTGTTGCGTAAAGGTCGGGTGAAAGAGTGTGAAGCGATGATGATCAAACTGTTCGGCGAACCGGTGGTGTTCGACGAAGAGGCGCCGCAGGAGACGCGCTTCCTGCAGCTGTTTAACCGCCGTCATTTCCCGTTTGTCCTGTTTGTTGCCGCTATCTGGACCTGTCAGGTGATCCCGATGTTCGCCATTTATACCTTTGGTCCGCAGATTGTTGGACTGTTGGGGCTTGGTGCCGGGAAAAGCGCGGCGTTGGGCAATGTGGTGATAAGCCTGTGCTTTATGCTGGGGTGCATTCCGCCCATGTTCTGGCTCAATAGCGCGGGCCGTCGGCCATTGTTAATTGGCAGCTTTATTATGATGACGCTGGCGCTGGCCGTGCTGGGGTTAATTCCTGATATGGGAGCGTGGCTGGTGGTGCTGGCGTTTGCCGTGTACGCCTTTTTCTCGGGGGGACCGGGAAATCTTCAGTGGCTGTACCCAAATGAACTGTTCCCTACCGACATTCGCGCATCTGCCGTCGGGGTGATTATGTCCTTAAGCCGCATTGGCACCATTGTTTCAACCTGGGCGCTGCCGGTGTTCATTACCAAATACGGGATCAGCAATGTCATGCTGATGGGCGCAGGAATTTCGCTGATTGGCCTGCTGGTGTCCATCGCTTTCGCCCCGGAAACGCGAGGTCTGACGCTGGCGCAAACCAGTCAAATGACGATTCGCAGTAAGCCCGTGACCAGGGCGAGTTATTAGGAGTGTTCTGTATTTTCCCTGCAACTCAGTCAGTTAGCCTACAGTTAACTGGGTATATCACTGAAAACAACTGAAAAGCAGGGAGAACACCATGCAAAAACATATCCTGATCACCTCAATTTTTACCGCAGCAGCACTATTTACCGTAGCCGGTTGTTCCTCAAACCAGGCGGTTAAAACCACCGATGGCAAAACAATCGTCACTGACGGCAAACCGCAAGTCGATGATGATACTGGCCTGGTGTCGTATAAAAATGCGCAAACGGGTAAGACGGAACAGATTAACCGCGATCAGGTTAAGGATATGAGTGAGCTGGACAACTAATATACACTTCATCCTTCAAGTTGCCTCAGTGTTGGCTGCGCTCATTCACCCCAGTCACTTACTTTAGTAAGCTTCTGGGGATTCATTCCCTTGCCGCCTTGATGCAACATGAATGATTTTGTGTATAGGCCTCAATAATATTGGCTGTTAGCCTGTGGATTAACTGACTAAACTCACTGTTATTACAATAATGCAGTGAAACAGGCTAATCATGATCCTCATCATTTATGCGCATCCCTATCCGCAGCACTCGCATGCGAATAAGCGGATGCTTGAACAGGCAAGGACGCTGGAGGGCGTGGAGATCCGCTCGCTCTACCAGCTCTACCCCGACTTCAATATCGATATTGCCGCTGAACAGGATGCGCTGGCACGCGCTGATTTGATCATCTGGCAGCATCCGATGCAGTGGTACAGCACACCTCCATTACTCAAGCTGTGGATGGATAAAGTCCTTTCGCACGGCTGGGCGTATGGCCATGGCGGTACTGCGCTGCACGGTAAACATCTGCTGTGGGCAGTGACGACCGGCGGCGGTGAAAACCACTTCGATATTGGCTCCCATCCCGGATTTGATGTGCTTTCTCAACCCTTACAGGCGACGGCACTTTATTGTGGCCTCAAATGGCTACCGCCGTTTGCGATGCACTGTACGTTTATCTGTGATGATGAAACCCTGCAAGCGCAGGCGCGTCACTACAAACAGCGTCTGATGGAATGGCAGGAGGCACACCATGGATAGCCATACGCTGATACAGGCGCTGATTTATCTCGGATCGGCGGCACTAATTGTCCCCATCGCCGTACGGCTGGGACTCGGGTCTGTACTGGGGTATCTTATCGCCGGGTGCATTATCGGCCCATGGGGCCTGAGGCTGGTAACGGACGCCGAATCCATCCTGCATTTTGCGGAGATCGGTGTGGTGCTGATGCTGTTTGTTATCGGCCTTGAACTGGATCCGCAACGTTTGTGGAAACTGCGAGCCTCGGTGTTCGGCGGCGGCGCATTGCAAATGGTGGTTTGCGGAGGCCTGATTGGTGTGTTCTGTATGTTCCTCGGTCTGCGCTGGCAGGTAGCGGAGCTGATCGGCATGACACTGGCGCTTTCCTCTACGGCTATCGCTATGCAGGCAATGAATGAACGCAACCTGATGGTTTCGCAAATGGGTCGCAGCGCCTTTGCCGTGCTGCTGTTCCAGGATATCGCTGCTATTCCACTGGTGGCGATGATCCCATTACTGGCAGCGAGTGGCGCATCAACAACGCTTGGGGCGTTTGCATTGTCTGCCCTTAAGGTAGCGGGCGCACTGGTGCTGGTGGTGCTGTTAGGTCGTTATGTCACACGTCCTGCCTTGCGTTTTGTCGCCCGTTCGGGCCTGCGGGAAGTGTTCAGTGCCGTTGCGCTGTTCCTCGTGTTTGGCTTCGGTCTGCTGTTGGAAGAGGTTGGATTGTCGATGGCGATGGGGGCATTCCTAGCTGGGGTGCTGCTGGCAAGCTCTGAGTATCGCCACGCGTTGGAAAGCGACATTGAACCATTTAAAGGACTGCTGCTGGGGCTGTTTTTCATCGGTGTAGGGATGTCTATCGACTTTGGTACGCTGATTGATAATCCCTTGCGCATTATCATTCTACTGGTCGGTTTCCTGGTTATCAAAACCGTCATGCTGTGGTTGATAGCGAAACCGTTGCAGGTGCCGAACAAGCAGCGTCGCTGGTTTGCCGTATTATTAGGGCAGGGCAGTGAGTTTGCCTTTGTGGTGTTTGGCGCGGCGCAAATGGCAAATGTGCTCGATCCTGACTGGGCGAAATCGCTGACGCTGGCGGTGGCGTTGTCGATGGCGGCTACGCCGATTTTGCTGGTGATTTTGACGCGTCTGGAAAAATCGGCGACTGAGGAAGAGCGCGAAGCCGATGAAATCGATGAGGAGCAACCGCGGGTGATCATC
Source organism: Citrobacter sp. Cpo109 (assembly GCF_030332565.1). Taxonomy (NCBI): domain Bacteria; kingdom Pseudomonadati; phylum Pseudomonadota; class Gammaproteobacteria; order Enterobacterales; family Enterobacteriaceae; genus Citrobacter; species Citrobacter sp. Cpo109. Next base: position 180,795 of record NZ_JAOWHQ010000071.1, on the reverse strand, counting down.
GCCGGGTTTGGGCGATTTGGCCAGATAACCGGTCGTTTGCTGTTGTCGAGCGGGGTCAAAATGGTGGTTCTTGATCATGACCCGGACCATATCGAAACGCTGCGTAAATTCGGGATGAAGGTTTTCTATGGCGACGCGATCCGGATGGATCTGCTGGAGTCTGCCGGGGCGGCGAAAGCTGAAGTCATTATTAATGCCATTGACGATCCGCAAACCAGTCTGCAATTAACCGAAATGGTGAAAGAGCATTTCCCGCATCTGCAAATTATTGCTCGTGCGCGCGACGTGGATCATTACATCCGCCTGCGCCAGGCAGGCGTGGATATGCCGGAACGTGAAACCTTTGAAGGTGCATTGAAGACCGGACGTCTGGCGCTGGAAGGTCTCGGGCTTGGGCGCTATGAGGCACGTGAGCGGGCTGACGTATTCCGCCGATTCAATACCATGATGGTAGAGGAGATGGTGAAAGGGGAAAATGACGCGACTTCCCGCGCGGCCGTTTATAAACGCACCAGCGCAATGCTGAGTGAAATTATTGCGGAAGATCGTCAGCACTTATCGTTAATTCAACGCCATGGCTGGCAAGGCACGGATGAAGGTAAGCATACGGGCGACGTCGCCGATGAGCCGGAAGTGAAACCGTCAGCATAGGGTAAAAAATGTGATGTTCTGCAAACTTTACTGCTAATTGACTGTTTTTGAACTACTGTAATGCTGGCGTACCACCTTAAATAGGTCGGTTCGCCAGCAGAACGGAAAATTTTCCTGTTCATCCTCTTTCCGCCAGTCGACGAAAGATTGCGCTTTCCGTATAGTGGCGACAATTTTTTTGTATCCGGGAAATATTCAATGATCAGTCTGATTGCGGCGTTAGCGGTAGATCGCGTCATCGGTATGGAGAACGCCATGCCGTGGAACCTCCCTGCCGATCTCGCCTGGTTTAAACGTAATACCTTAAACAAGCCGGTTGTCATGGGACGCCATACCTGGGAATCCATCGGGCGACCGTTACCTGGGCGTAAAAATATCGTCATCAGCAGTAAGCCTGGCACCGACGATCGCGTGCAGTGGGTGAAGTCTGTGGATGAAGCAATTGCGGCCTGCGGCGATGAACCTGAAATTATGGTAATTGGCGGTGGGCGTGTGTATGAGCAGTTCCTGCCAAAAGCGCAGAAACTGTATCTGACGCACATTGATGCGGAAGTGGAAGGGGATACGCATTTCCCGGACTACGAACCGGATGACTGGGAGTCGGTGTTCAGTGAATTCCACGATGCCGACGCGCAAAACTCTCACAGCTACTGCTTCGAGATTCTGGAACGTCGTTAATACTGTAAGTGCCGGATGGCGGCGAAACGCCTTATCCGGCCTACTTTTGTGCCAGATGTAGGCCTGATAAGCGTAGCGCCATCAGGCATAAACCTATCAGGCGTTGACCGCTTCGCCAGGATCCAGGTTCAGATGGCGATTTGACGGCTGCACGAAGTACTGTTTGTCTTCCCAGCGCAGACAGGTGAGATCGCCTCCCCAGCAACACCCCGTATCCAGCGCGTAAATGCCTTCTGGCGTGCCTTTACCCTCCAGCGATGCCCAGTGCCCGAATGCAATGCTGTACGCTTCACTGACCGGTCCAGGAATGGCAAACCACGGCTTCAGCGGGGCAGGAGCGTCTTCCGGTGACTCTTTGCTGTACATATCCAACTGACCGTTAGGGAAGCAGTAACGCATGCGGGTAAAGGCGTTGGTAATAAAACGCAGGCGCGCCAGTCCGGTCAGTTCCGGGGTCCAGTTATTGGGCATGTCGCCGTACATCGCATCAAGGAAGAAGGGATACGAGTCGCTCGACAGCACGGCTTCAACATCGCGAGCACAGTCTTTTGCCGTCTGCAGGTCCCACTGTGGGGTAATACCGGCATGCGCCATCACCAGCTTCTTCTCTTCGTCTACCTGCAACAGCGGTTGACGGCGGAGCCAGTTAAGTAATTCGTCGGCATCCGGTGCTTCGAGCAGCGATGTGACCCTGTCTTTAGGTTTATTACGACTGATACCGGCGAATACGGCCAGCAGGTGTAAATCGTGATTACCCAATACTAACCGCACGCTGTCGCCCAGTGATTTCACGTAGCGCAAAACGTCCAGCGAGCCCGGTCCACGAGCGACCAGATCGCCGGTGAGCCATAGGGTGTCTTTTTCGGAATTAAAGTCTACCTGATGCAGCAAGGCTACCAGTTCATCGTAACAACCGTGAACGTCGCCAATAAGGTATGTCGCCATAGTTATTGTTTTAATGAATGAGTGTTGGAACGGCGAGTCGGAATACGGGAATATCGATGGTAAAGGCGATGCCTTGTTCATCGATCATTTCGTAATGACCCTGCATGGTGCCCAGCGGTGTTTCAATCACCGCACCGCTGGTGTACTGGTACTCTTCGCCGGGTTCGATGTGGGGCTGGACGCCAACCACGCCTTCACCCTGAACTTCGGTTTCGCGGCCATGACCATTAGTGATCAACCAATAACGCCCCAACAGCTGCACAGGCGCTCGCCCCAAATTGCGGATAGTTACGGTGTAAGCAAAAACGTAACGTTCATCATCAGGTGAGGATTGCGCCTCAATGTAGACGCTTTGTACCTGAATGCACACTCGGGGCGAATTGATCATGTTTAACTCTCCTTCGATGGCGCGTTTTCTGACAGATAGTTAGCCATCCGGCAGTATTGCGCGACAGAGATATTTTCCGCTCGCATCGCCGGATCAATGCCCAGCTCTGTCAGTACTTCAACGCTAAACAGGTTGCCGAGACTGTTACGTACCGTTTTACGGCGCTGATTAAACGCTTCGGTGGTAATACGGCTCAGCACACGAACATCTTTAACCGGGTACGGCATCGTCGTATGAGGCACCAGACGCACAACGGCTGAATCAACTTTAGGCGCTGGCGTAAATGCGGAAGGCGGTACTTCAAGTACCGGGATCACATTGCAGTAATACTGCGCCATGACGCTTAATCGACCATACGCTTTACTGTTTGGCCCTGCAACCAGACGATTCACCACCTCTTTTTGCAACATGAAATGCATGTCGGCAATGGCATCAGTATAGGAAAAAAGATGGAACATGAGCGGAGTGGAGATGTTGTACGGCAGGTTGCCGAATACGCGCAGCGGCTGTCCCATCGTTTGTGCCAGTTCGCCGAAGTTCATGGTCATGGCATCTTGCTGATAAATCGTCAGCTTAGGCCCTAAAAACGGGTGTGTCTGTAGGCGTGCTGCCAGATCGCGGTCGAGTTCAATGACCGTGAGCTTGTCCAGACGTTCGCCTACTGGTTCGGTCAATGCCGCCAGGCCCGGGCCGATTTCGACCATAGCCTGACCTTTCTGCGGGTTGATAGCAGAGACAATACTTTCGATCACAAACTGATCGTTGAGGAAGTTCTGCCCGAAACGTTTACGGGCTAAATGGCCCTGATGGACTCGATTATTCATTGGTATTAACAATCATTTTGATGGCGAGATTAAGCGCCGTAATAAAACTGCCGACATCTGCTTGTCCACGGCCCGCGAGTTCAAGTGCGGTGCCGTGATCGACGGATGTGCGAATAAAGGGCAGGCCCAGCGTGATATTCACACCGCGACCAAATCCCTGGTATTTTAGCACGGGGAGACCCTGATCGTGGTACATTGCCAGCACGGCATCCGCGTAGTCGAGATATTTGGGCTGAAACAGCGTATCTGCGGGCAGCGGACCGTTTAATTTCATTCCCTGCGCACGCAGTTCATCGAGTACCGGAATGATGGTGTCTATCTCTTCCGTTCCCATATGTCCGCCTTCACCAGCATGCGGGTTTAGACCACACACCAGAATATGCGGATCGGCAATGCCGAACTTGGTGCGTAAATCATGATGCAAAATGCCGATCACTTCCTGAAGCAGGGCGGGCGTAATGGCGTCGGCAACGGCTCTGAGCGGCAAATGCGTGGTTGCCAGGGCAACGCGCAGCTCTTCGGTCGCCAGCATCATAACAACTTTCTTTGCCTGTGAGCGCTCTTCAAAAAACTCGGTATGTCCGGTAAACGGGACGCCAGCGTCATTGATAACGCCCTTGTGAACCGGGCCAGTGATCAGCGCCGCAAACTCACCTTGCAGACAACCATCGCAGGCGCGAGCCAGCGTATCCACCACATATTGCCCGTTTTCTACCGCCAACTGACCCGCGACAACAGGTGCCCGCAGCGCAATCGGTAACAGCGTCAATGTGCCTGCTGATTGCGGTTTGGCTGGGGTATCTGGAGAGTATGGGAGGAGTGAAAGCGGTAAACCGAGCATCGCTGCCCGGTCATTGAGGAGTGCTGCATCCGCACAGACAACAAGTTCTACAGGCCACTCGCGCTGGGCGAGTTGAACCACCAGGTCCGGGCCAATCCCGGCGGGTTCGCCGGGAGTGATAACAACGCGTTGAGCACGAGTCATTAGTTGCTCAGAACTTTAACGTAAGCGCTGGCGCGCTGTTCCTGCATCCAGGTTGCTGCTTCTTCCGAGAATTTACGGTTCATCAGCATACGGTAAGCTCTGTCTTTCTGCGCTGCGTCAGTTTTATCAACGTTACGCGTATCCAGCAGTTCGATCAGATGCCAACCGAAAGAGGAGTGCACCGGGGCGCTCATCTGGCCTTTGTTAAGTTTGGTCAGCGCATCGCGGAAAGCAGGGTCGAAAATATCCGCTGCAGCCCAGCCCAGATCGCCGCCCTGGTTGGCAGAGCCTGGATCCTGAGAAAACTCTTTAGCGGCTGCCGCGAAGGTAGTTTTACCGCTCTTAATATCTGCCGCGATTTGTTCCAGCTTCAGACGCGCCTGCTGATCGGTCATGATCGGCGACGGCTTAAGCAGAATGTGGCGAGCATGAACTTCAGTCACGGAGATGCTCTGGCTTTGGCCACGCATATCGTTGACTTTCAGGATGTGGAAGCCGACACCGGAACGAATTGGGCCAATGATATCGCCTTTTTTCGCAGTGCTTAACGCCTGGGCAAAGATACCCGGCAGCTCCTGAATACGTCCCCAACCCATCTGACCGCCTTTCAGCGCCTGCTGGTCAGCGGAATAAGTAATAGCCAGTTTTCCGAAATCACTACCGTTACGCGCTTCATCAACAACAGAGCGCGCCTGGCTTTCAGCTGCGTTAACCTGGTCGGACGTTGGGTTTTCTGGTAATGGGATCAGAATGTGGCTCAGGTTCAGCTCGGTGCTGGCATCGTTTTGGTTGCCTACCTGCTGCGCCAGGGCATCCACTTCCTGAGGCAGGATAGTGACGCGACGGCGAACTTCGTTGTTACGCACTTCAGAGATGGTCATCTCTTTGCGGATCTGGCTACGATAGGTTGAATAGCTTAAGCCATCCTGTGCCAGACGGCTGCGCATCTGATCCAGCGTCATGTTGTTCTGCTTGGCGATGTTGGCAATAGCCTGATCCAACTGCTCGTCAGAGATTTTCACCCCCATTTTCTGACCCATTTGCAGGAGGATTTGATCCATGATCAAACGTTCCAGGATCTGATGACGCAGCGTGGCGTCATCCGGTAATTGCTGACCTGCCTGACCTGCATTCAGTTTTACTGACTGCATTAAGCCATCGACGTCGCTTTCCAGAACGACGCCGTTATTGACGACGGCTGCGACTTTATCGACTACCTGTGGGGCAGCGAAACTGGTATTCGCGATCATGGCGATACCGAGAAGCAGCGTTTTCCAGTTCTTCATACTTTTTCCATTTCAATTAACCGCAATGCGGATTACGTTGTAAATCAATCAGATCATAAAGCGCTTTGATACGGCAAAATGTTCGAACGTAACATTTGAGTCGTGCCGAGACCGTAGTTTGAGCTCAGGCCACGGAGTTCGATATTAAAGCCGATCGTGTTGTCATAAATCGCGTGCTGCATTTTGTCATCCCAACCGTTCAGCTTACGCTCGTAGCCAAAGCGAATGGCGTAACAGCAGGAGTTGTACTGTAAGCCCAACATTGAATCTGCTTCTTTGTTCACGTTGGTATCGAAGTAGTAAGCACCAACAATCGACCAACGATCGGCGATCGGGAAGCTTGCCACTGCACCCACCTGCGAAATCCCGTTTTCATACTGGGCGTTAGTTACATCACGTGAAGGTACAGCGGCCTTAATATACTCTGGGCTGGCATAACGGTAGTTCAACTGCAGCATACGGTTTTCGTCGCGTCGGTATTCGATACTGCTATTGCTGGTTGCGATGCTATCCAGACGCGTGTCGTACTGGATCCCACTGCGTAAACCCCAACGATCGGAGATGCGCCAGTAGGTATCGCCCGCCCATACCAGTGAACCTGTTTTGTCGTCATTCTCCCATTCTGTATGGTCATCGCCAGTGCGTGACTCGGTGAAATAGTAGATTTGACCCACAGAAATATTAAAACGTTCAACGGCCGCGTCATCATAAACGCGAGATGTGACCCCCGTCGTCACCTGGTTGGCAGAAGCAATGCGGTCCAGGCCGCCATAAGTACGGTCACGGAACAGGCCGGTGTAGTCAGATTGCAGCAGGGAGGAGTCATAGTTATAGATATGACTTTGGTCGCGATATGGGACGTACAGGTACTGCGCGCGCGGCTCCAGCGTCTGGGTATAACCCGGCGCCAGCATTTGCATGTCACGCTCGAATACCATCTTGCCGTCGACTTTAAACTGCGGCATGACGCGGTTAGCGGAATCATCCAGCTTAGTGTTCTTCGGATTACTGTTATACCAATCCAGATTGGTCTGCTGATAGTGCGTTGCCAGCAGCTTCGCTTCGGTATTGATACTGCCCCAGTTATTCGACAACGGCAGATTGATCGTCGGTTCAAGGTGAACACGCGTGGCTTCCGGCATGTTGTCATTGGTATTGACGAAATGGACCGCCTGACCATAAATCCGGGTATCAAACGGACCGACGTCGTTTTGGTAGTAGTTGACGTCTAACTGCGGCTGCGCAGAGTAGCTATTACTGTTTTGTGCGTCGAAGACCTGGAACTGCTTGGTCGATACCGTGGCGTCAAAGTTTTGTACCGCGTAGCCGACGCTGAATTTCTGCGTGGCGTAGCCGTCGGTACTGGAACCGTATTTATTATCGAAATCGTTAAAGTAGCTGGTGTCGCTGACCTTGGTGTAGTCGACGTTGAAACGCCACACCTGGTCCAGTACACCGGCGTGCTGCCAGTAGAACAGCCAGCGACGTGAATTGTCATCATTCGGATGTTCGTCCTCGTACACTTTATCGGAATTCAGATAGTCGAACTCCATCAAGCCCGCACCCGCCTGGGTGAGGTAGCGGAATTCGTTCTCCCACATGATCCCGCCGCGACGGTGCATATAGTGCGGCGTGATGGTGGCGTCCATATTGGGCGCAATGTTCCAGTAATACGGGAGGTAGAACTCAAAATAGTTATTGGTGGAATATTTTGCGTTCGGGATCAGGAAACCGGAACGGCGCTTATCGCCGACGGGTAACTGTAAATAAGGACTGTAAAAGACCGGAACCGGACCCAGTTTGAAACGGGCGTTCCAGATCTCCGCGACCTGTTCTTCACGGTCGTGGATAACTTCGCTACCGACGACGCTCCAGGTATCGGAACCTGGCAGACAGGAGGTAAAGCTACCGTTTTCCAGAATAGTATAACGGTTTTCCCCACGCTGTTTCATCAGGTCTGCTTTCCCGCGCCCCTGGCGGCCGACCATCTGGTAATCACCTTCCCAGATGTTGGTATCTTTGGTATTCAGATTGGACCAGCCCTTCGGCCCCTTCAGAATAACCTGATTGTCGTCATAATGGACATTGCCCAGCGCATCGACGGTACGAATTGGCTCCGGCTGGCCTTCAGCCTGCTTCTGATGAAGCTGCACTTCGTCGGCCTGCAGGCGGCTGTTACCCTGTGCGATATCCACGTTGCCGGTAAACACCGCGTCATCGGGATAATTCCCTTTTGCGTTGTCGGCATTGATGGTGACGGGTAACTCATTAGTCTCGCCCTGTACCAGAGGACGGTCATAGCTCGGCACGCCCAGCATACACTGTGAGGCGAGATCGGCTGCCAGGCCCTGATGGCTATAGAGGGCGCTGGCAATCATGGTGGCCAGAAGAGTGGGAATACGTTTTTTCATACGTTGTATTTATTGTTCCATCATCAGTAGCGTCGCGCGTGACAAACGGTCACAGCCTAACTTATCTCATCTTCACTTCGCTAGTATTAATCCTGCCCATTTTATACCTACCACCTTTCAAGCTGCATCTTCGTTGTCTTCCTCGTTCACCCCAGTCACTTACATGGGTAAGCTCCAGGGGACTCACTACGTTGCCGCCTTGCTGCAACTCGAAATCCAACGGGTATAGCGTTTGTGGTGTTAGGCACGGCATTGAATGACAGGTATGATAATGCAAATTATAGGCGATGTCCCACAATTGACCGCAGCCGTAAATCGGTAAAAGCACCTTATATTGTGGGACATAGCCTGGCTGAGAGCGGAAAGATTTGGGGAGTCTATGCAGTATTGGGGAAAGATAATTGGTGTAGCCGTGGCCTTAATGATGGGCGGCGGCTTCTGGGGTGTGGTTCTGGGGCTGTTAGTTGGCCACATGTTCGACAAAGCCCGCATGCGCAAAATGGCGTGGTTTGCCAACCAACGTGAACGCCAGGCGCTGTTTTTTGCCACCACTTTTGAGGTGATGGGACATCTGACCAAATCCAAAGGTCGCGTCACGGAAGCCGATATTCATATCGCCAGCCAGTTGATGGATCGGATGAATTTGCACGGTGACTCGCGAACGGCAGCACAACATGCCTTCCGGGTAGGAAAATCGGATAATTACCCATTACGTGAAAAGATGCGTCAGTTTCGCAGCGTCTGTTTTGGTCGATTCGATCTGATCCGCATGTTTCTGGAGATTCAGATCCAGGCGGCATTTGCCGATGGGTCGTTGCATCCTAACGAACGTGAAGTGCTGTATGTGATTGCTGAAGAGTTGGGGATCTCACGCACCCAATTTGATCAGTTCCTGCGCATGATGCAGGGCGGCGCACACTTTGGCGGCGGATATCAGCAGCAGTCTGGCAGCGGTGGCTGGCAGCAGGCGCAACGTGGCCCGACGCTGGAAGACGCCTGCAATGTGCTGGGTGTGAAAACGACCGACGATGCGACTACCATAAAGCGGGCTTACCGTAAGCTGATGAGCGAGCACCATCCGGACAAACTGGTTGCGAAAGGTCTGCCGCCAGAGATGATGGAAATGGCGAAGCAAAAAGCGCAGGAAATCCAAAAAGCTTACGAGCTGATTAAGGATCAAAAAGGATTCAAGTGATTGAATTGCCGGATGCGGCTAGCGCCTTATCCGGCCTACGTTAATGAATGTAGGCCGGGCAAGCGAAGCGCCCCCGGCATAAATTGGCTCAGAATTTAAAAATCCGCCGGGACTTTAAACGTCATACTGTTGCCGTATTCGGGATGCGTGATGGTTAACATCTCTGCATGCAGCAACAGGCGCGGCGCTAACACCAGAGCTTCCGGCGGAGCATAGAAGCGGTCGCCCAGGATCGGATGCCCTAAAGCCAGCATATGCACACGCAGCTGGTGGGAGCGTCCGGTAATAGGTTTGAGCACCACCCGGGCGGTGTTATCCGCTGCAAACTCCACGACTTCATACTCTGTCTGCGCCGATTTCCCGGTCTCATAACACACTTTTTGCTTTGGCCTGTTTGGCCAGTCGCAAATCAGCGGCAAATCAACCAGACCCTCGGCCGGAGCGGGATGCCCCCAGACGCGTGCAACATACTGCTTTTTCGGTTCGCGCTCGCGAAACTGGCGTTTTAGCTCGCGCTCTGCCGCTTTGGTTAGCGCGACTACAATCACGCCGCTGGTGGCCATATCCAGACGATGCACGGATTCAGCCTGCGGATAATCGCGCTGAATACGCGTCATCACGCTGTCTTTGTGCTCATCCAGACGACCTGGCACAGACAACAAGCCGCTCGGCTTGTTGACCACCATAATGTGTTCATCCTGATACAGGATGACCAGCCAGGGTTCCTGCGGCGGATTGTAGTTTTCCATCCCCATGTATGGCTCCGTTACTGATGCGTCACGACGATCAAGCGCAGGGCATCGAGACGCCAGCCCGCCTGATCCAGGCTTTCCATCACCTGCTGACGGTTGCTTTCGATTGCGCTAAGTTCGTCATCACGGATGTTCGGGTTAACGGCACGCAGCGCTTCGAGACGGGAAAGTTCTGCCGTCAGCTTCTCGTCAGCTTCTTTACGCGCTGCGTCGATCAGCGCGCGGGCTGATTTTTCCACCTGCGCTTCACCGAGTTGCAGAATGGCATGAACATCCTGCTGCACGGCGTTGACCAGTTTGCTGCCGGTGTGGCGGTTAACGGCGCTGAGCTGACGGTTAAAGGTTTCGAACTCCACCTGTGCAGCAAGGTTATTGCCGTTTTTATCCAGCAGCATGCGTACCGGCGTTGGTGGCAGGAAGCGGTTTAGCTGCAGTTGTTTCGGTGCTTGCGCTTCAACAACATAGACCAGCTCAACCAGCAGTGTACCAACAGGTAATGCTTTGTTTTTCAACAACGAAATAGTGCTGCTTCCGGTGTCGCCGGAGAGGATCAGATCCAGACCATTGCGGATCAGCGGATGCTCCCAGGTAATAAATTGTGCATCTTCACGCGACAGGGCGACATCGCGCTCGAACGTAATGGTGCAGCCATCTTCCGGCAGCCCAGGGAAATCCGGCACCAGCATATGATCGGACGGCGTCAGCACGATCAAATTGTCGCCACGGTCATCCTGATTAATACCGACGATATCAAACAGGTTCATGGCGAAGGCGATCAGGCTGGTATCGTCGTCCTGTTCTTCAATACTCTCAGCCAGTGCCAGCGCTTTTTCGCCGCCGTTAGAGTGGATCTCCAGCAGGCGATCGCGACCTTGCTCCAGCTGTGCTTTCAGCGCGTCATGCTGTTCGCGGCAGGTTTTGATCAGATCGTCAAAGCCCTCGGTATTTTCTGGTTCAGCCAGGTAGCCGATCAGATTGTTATAGACCGTGTCATAGATGGTACGGCCGGTCGGGCAGGTGTGTTCGAACGCATCCAGACCTTCGTGGTACCAGCGCACCAGCACAGATTGCGCGGTTTTTTCCAGGTACGGAACGTGAATCTGAATATCATGCGCCTGACCAATACGGTCCAGACGGCCAATACGCTGTTCCAGCAGATCCGGGTTGAACGGCAGGTCAAACATCACCAGATTGCTGGCGAACTGGAAGTTACGCCCTTCGGAGCCGATTTCAGAGCACAGCATTACCTGGGCGCCGCTATCTTCTTCGCTAAACCATGCTGCGGCGCGGTCACGCTCAATGATCGACATCCCTTCATGGAATACGGCGGCGCGGATACCTTCGCGCTCGCGCAGAACCTGCTCCAGCTGAAGCGCGGTAGTGGCTTTCGCGCAGATAACCAGCACTTTTTGCGAGCGGTGGCTGGTCAGGTAGCCCATCAGCCATTCCACGCGCGGGTCAAAGTTCCACCAGGTGCCGGTGTCGCCTTCGAATTCCTGATAAATCTGTTCCGGGTAGAGCATGTCGCGCGCCCGGTCTTCTGCACTTTTACGCGCGCCCATAATGCCGGAGACTTTAATCGCCGTCTGGTATTGGGTCGGCAGCGGCAGCTTGATGGTATGCAGTTCGCGTTTCGGGAAGCCTTTCACGCCGTTACGGGTGTTACGGAACAGGACGCGGCTGGTGCCGTGGCGGTCCATCAGCATCGAAACCAGCTCCTGACGCGCGCTCTGTGCGTCTTCGCTGTCGCTGTTTGCCGCCTGCAATAGCGGCTCAATGTCCTGCTCGCCAATCATGTCGCCTAACATGTTCAGCTCATTGTTACTCAGCTTGTTGCCTGCCAGTAGCATCGCGACGGCGTCGGCGACCGGACGATAATTTTTTTGCTCTTCAACAAACTGGGCGAAATCGTGGAAACGGCTCGGGTCCAGCAGGCGCAGGCGCGCGAAGTGACTTTCCATGCCCAGCTGTTCCGGTGTAGCGGTTAGCAGCAGGATGCCCGGCACACGTTCTGCCAGTTGTTCAATGGCCATATATTCGCGGCTGGGCGCGTCTTCGCTCCATACCAGGTGATGGGCTTCATCGACAATCAGCAGATCCCACTCGGCGTCACACAGATGCTCCAGACGCTGTTTATTACGACGGGCAAAGTCCAGCGAGCAGATGACCAGTTGTTCGGTTTCAAACGGGTTGTAGGCGTCGTGCTGCGCTTCTGCATAACGCTCATCATCAAACAGTGCAAAACGCAGGTTGAAGCGGCGCAGCATTTCGACCAGCCACTGGTGCTGTAATGTCTCTGGGACGATGATCAGCACGCGCTCTGCGGCGCCGGACAGCAGTTGTTGATGCAGGATCATCCCGGCTTCAATGGTTTTACCTAAACCCACTTCATCTGCCAGTAAAACGCGAGGGGCATGACGACGGCCAACATCATGGGCAATGTTCAGCTGGTGAGGAATCAGGCTGGTACGTTGACCACGCAAACCACTCCACGGCATACGGTATTGTTCGCTCTGAAATTTACGTGCGCGATAGCGCAGAGCAAAGCGATCCATACGGTCAATCTGGCCGGCAAACAGGCGATCTTGTGGTTTACTGAATACCAGTTTGCTGTCGAGCAGTACTTCACGCAGCGTGACACCGGTTTCTTCGGTATCCAGGCGGGTTCCGATATAGGCAAGCAGGCCGTTTTCTTCTTTTACTTCATCGACATGCAGTTGCCAGCCTTCATGGCTTGTTATCGTATCGCCAGGATTGAACATCACGCGGGTCACGGGGGAATCACTGCGCGCATACAGACGGTTTTCGCCCGTCGATGAGAAAAGTAAAGTGACGGTTCGCGCATCCATGGCGACAACAGTACCAAGTCCCAATTCGCTTTCTGTATCGCTGATCCAGCGTTGACCAAGTGTAAAAGGCATATATGTTCGGCTCTATATCTTTAATTGCAGGCAATACTCGTCATTTTCCGGGCTAGTCCCCGTTATTGAGAGCATACGACCCCGCTACCAGGCTAATAAATCAGTGGTAGTGGTGTTAAATGGGTCCAGGAATGGAAAGGGCGCTATGGTACTGGATGGCGGCGGTTTCGTCACGCGTCAAAATAACCCCAGTTGTCCTGTGAGTAGTGTAGCAAAATTATCGTCAATAAAGGGAAGAATTCCCTCGGCAACGGGTTGGATCTGGCGGGTCAGATAATGCTCGTAATCGAGCACAGATAGCTGATAATCAACAGGTTCTGGGCCATTGACCGTCCAGACATATTTTATGGTTCCGCGATTCTGATACTGTGGCGGACGCCCCAGCTTTACATTCTGCTCATCGGCTAACCGCGCAGCGCGAACGTGTGGTGGAACATTTCGCTGGTATTCACTTAACGGGCGACGCAGGCGCTTGCGGTACACCAGTTGTTCATCCATTTCACCGGCCATCAGACGGTCAATAGTCTCGCGAACAAACTCCTGATAAGGTTCGTTACGAAAAATTCGCAGGTATAGCTCCTGCTGAAACTGTTGGGCCAGCGGCGTCCAGTCGGTTCGTACCGTTTCCAGTCCCTTAAACACCATACGTTGCTCAGCACCGTCCTGAATCATCCCCGCATAGCGTTTTTTACTGCCGGTATCTGCACCGCGAATGGTCGGCATCAGAAAGCGACAAAAATGGGTTTCAAATTCCAGTTCCAGCGCGCTGGTCAGATTTTGTTGCTTCAGCGATTGCGCCCACCAGGTGTTGACGTAGCTCACCAGTTCCCGACCAATTCGGGCTGCATCGTCTTCTGAGTGCGCCTTTTTCAGCCAGACAAAGGTCGAGTCGGTATCGCCATAAATGACATCGTAACCCTGAGCCTCAATTAACGCTTTGGTCTGGCGCATGATCGCATGGCCGCGCATGGTAATGGACGAGGCCAGTCTCGGGTCGAAAAAGCGACAGGCAGTGGTGCCCAGCACGCCGTAAAATGCGTTCATGATGATTTTCAACGCCTGCGAGAGTGGCTTATTGCCACGGCGTTTTGCTTCTTCGCGCCCGTGCCAGATCTGAGTAACGATTTCAGGCAGGCAGTGCTTTTCGCGTGAAAACCAGGCGTCAAGGAAACCTTCGGTGCTGTGTTCCGGATCCGGCTGCGCCATCCCTTCGATAAGCCCCACCGGATCGATTAAAAAAGTACGAATTATTGAGGGATACAGGCTTTTGTAATCCAGCACCAGTACCGAGTCGTATAAGCCTGGGCGTGAGTCCATCACGTAGCCGCCGGGACTGGCGTGCGCGGGGACTTCACCCAGATTCGGCGCCACATAACCCGCCCGGTGCATTCGTGGCAGGTAGAGATGTCCGAAGGCGGCAACTGAACCACCGTGCCGGTCGACCGGCAGACCGTTGACCGTCGATCGTTCCAGCAGAAATGGCATGATCTCGGTTTTGTGAAAAATGCGCGTGACCAGTTCACAGTCTTTGAGATTGTAGGTGGCAAGCGCGGGCTTATCCTGGGCAAATCGACGGTCGATTTCGTCCATTCTGTCCCACGGATTATCAATCGACTTCCCTTCGCCCAGCAGCTCCTGTGACACCGTTTCCAGTGAAAATGACGAGAAATTCCAGAACGCGGATTTTAGCGCCTCAATACCGTCGATAATCAGGCGCCCCTTAGCCTGAGCGAAGAATATGCCGTTTTTGAAGCCATGCTCGCGCCACTCAAGCTCGCTGCTATCACGGCCAAAACGCAGGGGAATGCGGTAACGTTCGGCGTGCTGTTGCAGGACGCGTAAATCGAATTGCACGACGTTCCAGCCGATTATCACATCAGGATCGTGACGGGCAATCCAGTCATTGAGTTTTTCCAGCAACTGCGGGCGGCTTGCAACGTACTCAAGTTCAAAATCCAGCGTAGAGGCGTCGCCATTTGCCGGGCCGAGCATGTAGACAATACGCTGCCCGCAGCCTTCCAGACCGATGCAATAGAGTTCGCCGTGGCGCGTGGTTTCGATATCCAGCGATACCCATTTTAGCGGTGGTCGATAGTCAGGGTTCGGCTTCAGGCGGGCATTGACCAGCATGTCATTATGTCTGTCGCCTTCGACCCAAACAGGGGAGGTGATAAAGCGCTCCATCAGATACCGCTCAGGTGGGCGTACGTCGCCCTCATAGACGGTGACTGCGTTTTCGCGCAGCAATTTTTCCAACCGCATGAGCTGGCGATGTGAGCGGCAATACAGTCCGGAAACGGGTTGGCGGTGGAAGTCTTGCAATTGCAGCGGCGTCAGGCGATAGCCGTTTTCAGTGCGTAATAATGGCGTCACGCGAGGAACCTGACTGGTGGGAATAAACGCGACCGACTCCTGAGGAGCGAGCGTGACCTGCAGCGGCCCATTGTCTGTAGCCAGCCAGAATGAGACCTCAGTTCCCTGCGGGGTGTCCCGCCAGTGCCGGGTTAAAATAAAACCTGCTTGCGCCACGCTGCGTATCCATCAAAAAACCAGGCATTATTATAGCCTGGTTCTGATAGATTAGCTGTGATTTTATACAGTTGTCATGCTCAGAAGAGGTTACTGCCCGTAATACGCTTTAGCACCGTGTTTACGCAGATAATGTTTATCTAACAGGGTTTGCTGCATATTCGGCAATTGCGGCGCGAGCTGGCGACAGAAGATCCCCATATAGGCGACTTCTTCCAGCACGATGGCGTTATGCACCGCGTCTTCGGCATTTTTTCCCCAGGCAAACGGACCGTGAGAGTGCACCAGCACGCCAGGCATCTGCGCGGCGTCAATACCTTGTTTCTCAAAGGTTTCAACGATCACGTTGCCGGTTTCCCATTCATATTCGCCGTTGATTTCTTCGTCGATCATTTTCCGTGTGCAGGGAATCGAACCGTAGAAATAGTCCGCATGGGTGGTCCCCGTTGCCGGAATCGACTGACCCGCCTGCGCCCAGATGGTTGCATGACGCGAATGGGTGTGAACAATACCGCCAATGGTCGGGAATGCCTGATACAGCAAACGGTGTGTTGGGGTATCTGAGGAAGGTTTCTTCGTACCTTCAACAACTTCACCCGTGGCGATACTGACTACCACCATATCGTCGGCGGTCATTACGCTGTAATCGACTCCCGAAGGTTTAATCACAAACACGCCGCGCTCGCGATCGACGGCGCTGACATTCCCCCAGGTCAGGGTGACCAGATTGTGCTTAGGCAACGCCAGATTGGCTTCCAGTACCTGATGTTTGAGATCTTCTAACATGATGCTCTCCGATGAATCTTGCCGGATGGCGCTACGCTTATCCGGCCTACAAATCGCACATTCTTGTAGGCCGGATGAGGTGTTTACGCCGTCATCCGGCAGTTGTTAACGTTTGAAGCCGTAATACACTTCGTTCCAGCGCAGCGCGTCCTTAAAGGCCGGCAGACGGGTATCGTTATCGATCACCGCGATCTCGATATCGTGCATTTCAGCAAACTGGCGCATATCGTTCAGATCCAGCGCGTGGCTGAACACGGTGTGGTGCGCGCCACCGGCCAGGATCCAGGCTTCAGAAGCGGTTGGCAGATCCGGTTGAGCTTTCCACAGCGCGTTAGCGACAGGCAGTTTTGGCAGGGAGTGCGGCGTTTGTACCGTGTCGATGCAGTTAACCAGCAGGCGATAGCGATCGCCGAGATCGATCAGGCTGGCAACCACTGCCGGGCCGGTTTTGGTGTTGAAGATCAGACGGGCAGGATCGTCTTTACCACCAATGCCGAGGTGCTGTACGTCGAGGATCGGTTTCTCTTCCACCGCGATGGACGGACACACTTCCAGCATGTGCGAGCCGAGCACCAGATCGTTGCCTTTCTCGAAGTGGTAGGTGTAATCCTCCATAAATGAGGTGCCGCCCTGCAGACCGGTTGACATCACCTTCATGATGCGAAGCAGAGCGGCGGTTTTCCAGTCGCCTTCGCCCGCAAAGCCGTAGCCTTGCTGCATCAGACGCTGTACGGCCAGACCAGGGAGCTGTTTCAGGCCGTGTAAATCTTCAAATGTGGTAGTGAAGGCGTGGAATCCGCCCTGTTCCAGGAAGCGCTTCATCCCCAGTTCAATACGGGCCGCTTCCAGGACGTTCTGACGTTTTTCACCGTGGACTTGCGTCGCCGCAGTCATGGTGTAGGTGCTTTCGTACTCATCGATCAGCGCGTTGATTTCGCCGTCGCTAATTGCGTTCACTACCTGCACCAGATCGCCCACGGCCCAGGTGTTTACCGAGAAGCCGAACTTGATCTGCGCAGCGACTTTATCGCCATCGGTGACCGCAACTTCACGCATGTTGTCGCCAAAACGGCAGACTTTAAGGTGGCGGGTATCCTGTTTGGACACGGCCTGGCGCATCCAGGAGCCAATGCGTTCGTGCGCTTGTTTATCCTGCCAGTGACCGGTGACCACGGCATGCTGCTGACGCATACGCGCGCCGATGAAGCCGAACTCACGACCGCCGTGCGCAGTCTGGTTCAGGTTCATAAAGTCCATATCAATGCTGTCCCACGGCAGGGCGGCGTTGAACTGGGTGTGGAACTGCATCAGCGGCTTGTTGAGAATAGTCAGGCCGTTAATCCACATTTTTGCCGGTGAGAAGGTATGTAGCCAGACCACCATCCCTGCACAGCGATCGTCGTAATTCGCGTCACGACAGATAGCGGTAATCTCATCAGGGGAAGTGCCTAGCGGTTTTAATACCAGCTTGCAGGGCAGTTTGGCTTCAGTATTCAGTGCGTTAACGACGTGCTCGGCATGTTGGGTTACCTGACGCAGGGTTTCAGGGCCATACAGATGCTGGCTACCAATCACAAACCACACTTCATAGTTATCAAAAATCGTCATTGTCGTGTCCTTAATGTGTCAGGGTTGCCAGGTCTACCGGGGCTTGTTGCGCCGGAGCGGCAGTCGGAAGGTATTGCTGTTCAGCGCTTACTGCCCACTGCTGATAGCGGCGGTAAAGCTGTTCAAAACGTTGAGCCTGCTCTGGGCGAGGTTGCAGCGTATTTTCCACGGCGCTTGCCATCTGCTGTTGAGCGGCAGGGATATCGGCGTGTACTTTCGCGGCAACGGCGGCGAAGATAGCCGCACCGAGTGCGCAGCACTGGTCTGAAGCGACAATCTGTAGCGGACGGTTCAGCACGTCACAGCAGGCCTGCATGATGACCGGGTTCTTGCGCGCGATACCGCCAAGCGCCATCACGTTGTTAACCGCAATGCCTTGTTCGGTGAAGCATTCCATAATGGCGCGCGCGCCAAAGGCGGTGGCGGCAATCAGACCACCGAACAGCGCTGGCGCGTCGGTTGCCAGGTTCAGATCGGTAATCACCCCTTTCAAACGCTGGTTGGCATTGGGCGTACGGCGACCGTTGAACCAGTCGAGCACGACCGGCAGATGCTCCAGTGATGGATTTTTCGCCCATGCTTCGGTGAGTACAGGCAGCAGCTGTTTTTGACTGGCTTTAATCTGGGTCTGCAGTTCCGGATGCTGTACGGCAAGCTGTTCCAGCGGCCAGCTCAGCACGCGGCTAAACCAGGCATAGATATCACCGAATGCAGACTGACCAGCTTCGAGGCCAATAAAATTCGGCACCACGCTGCCATCAACCTGGCCGCAAATACCTTTCACCGCACGCTCGCCAACGCTTTGCTTATCGGCAATCAGAATGTCGCAGGTTGACGTGCCGATGACTTTCACCAGCGTGTTAGGCTGTGCACCTGCGCCGACCGCGCCCATATGGCAGTCAAAAGCACCGCCTGCAATCACCACACTTTCCGGTAGTCCCAGACGCTGTGCCCACTCGGCGCATAGGGTGCCAACCGGCAGATCCGCGGTGAAGGTATCGGTAAACATTGGGTATTGCAGATGGCGGTTGAGGATGGGGTCGAGTTCGTCAAAGAAACTGGCTGGCGGCAGACCACCCCAGCTTTCATGCCACAGAGATTTATGCCCGGCGCTGCAGCGACCGCGACGAATATCCTGTGGGCGTACGGTGTTGGAGAGCAGGGCCGGAACCCAGTCGCATAGCTCAATCCACGAAACCGCAGCTTCGGCAACTGCGTGGTCCTGACGAGTTACATGCAGGATTTTGGCCCAGAACCATTCGCTGGAATAAATGCCGCCGATATAGCGGGAGTAATCGATCTTGCCCGGTGTATGGCACAGGCGGGTGATTTCTTCGGCTTCTTCTACTGAGGTGTGATCTTTCCACAGGACAAACATCGCATTCGGGTTTTCCGCGAACTCCGGACGCAGCGCCAGTACATTACCGTCTGCATCGATGGGGGCCGGGGTTGAGCCGGTACTGTCAACGCCAATACCGACCACTTCCGCGCGCTGCTCAGCGCTCAGTTCGGTCAGTACGGTTTTCAGCGCCGCTTCCATGGATTCAATGTAGTCGCGCGGATGATGGCGAAACTGGTTGTTTGGGCCATCGCAATATTGCCCTTCCTGCCAACGTGGGTACCACTCAACGCTGGTGGCGATCTCTTCGCCGGTGGCACATTCCACCGCCAAAGCGCGTACTGAATCACTACCAAAATCGAGGCCAATTGCAATCGCCATCGTCTTACTCCATCCAAAAATACGGGTATGGATAAACAGTAGTGAGTAGCGATAAAAACCGTCAGGCAGGATCCGCTAATCTTATGGACTAAAATGCTGTTGCATCACAAAGTGTGACGCTGTGCAAATAATCAATGTGGACATTTCTGCCGTAGTTATAGACACTTTTGTTAGCCGGTTTTGACGTTGGCGTAGTACATGTTTTTTACAAAGAGCTTTTCACAAGCGGGGTTGGTGGTCCATTGCCGCAAATACAGCGGCCCGCAGGGGCGACAGCGATGATGTCTGGCGTAATATGGACAAATTGTTTCTTGGCAGGACGTAGGGAGTATTGAAATTATGGCTGAAACGCAAAACGATCCCCTGTTGCCAGGTTATTCGTTTAACGCGCATTTGGTGGCCGGATTAACCCCCATCGAGGCGAACGGATACCTGGATTTTTTTATCGACAGGCCGCTGGGTATGAAGGGTTATATCCTCAATCTCACCATCCGTGGCGAAGGGGTTATCAATAATCAGGGCAAGCAGTTTGTCTGCCGGCCTGGCGATATTCTGTTGTTTCCACCTGGAGAAATTCACCACTACGGGCGCCATCCTGATGCCAGCGAGTGGTATCACCAGTGGGTTTACTTTCGCCCGCGCGCCTACTGGCAGGAGTGGCTGACCTGGCCGGCCATTTTTGGCCAGACCGGTTTTTTCCGCCCGGATGAAGCACATCAGCCGCATTTTAACGAGCTGTTTGGGCAAATAATTAACGCTGGGCAGGGAGAGGGTCGTTATTCCGAACTGCTGGCGATTAATTTACTGGAGCAGTTGTTGCTCCGACGTATGGAAGCCATCAATGAATCGCTACACCCGCCCATGGACAACCGCGTCCGCGATGCCTGCCAGTACATCAGCGATCACCTGGCGGACAGCAATTTTGATATCGCCAGCGTCGCGCAGCACGTCTGCCTGTCGCCTTCCCGTTTGTCGCATCTGTTCCGTCAGCAGTTGGGGATCAGCGTATTAAGCTGGCGCGAGGACCAGCGCATCAGCCAGGCGAAGCTACTGCTGAGTACCACACGTATGCCTATCGCCACCGTAGGTCGCAATGTTGGCTTTGACGATCAGCTCTATTTCTCTCGTGTTTTCAAAAAATGTACCGGTGCCAGTCCGAGCGAGTTTCGTGCAGGATGTGAATAAAAAGTGAATGATGTATCCTGAAAGTTGTCATAACTCGCAATCTATTCAGACAATTGATGGCTTGACGAAGTTGAGAGGGGTTATCAAAATCCCTGCTTCGTAAATTTGACGGACACATTATGCAAGCATTGCTGGAACACTTTATTCTCCAGTCCGCCCTGTACTCTCTGATCGCCGTACTTCTGGTGGCTTTTTTGGAGTCGCTGGCGCTGGTTGGTCTGATTCTGCCCGGGACCGTGATGATGGCGGGGTTGGGCGCGCTGATTGGCAGCGGCGAACTGAACTTCTGGCATGCCTGGCTTGCGGGCATCGTCGGCTGTCTGTTGGGGGACTGGATCTCCTTCTGGTTGGGCTGGCGCTTTAAAAAGCCATTGCACCGTTGGTCGTTCATGAAAAAGAACAAGGCGTTGCTGGATAAAACCGAGCATGCCCTGCATCAGCACAGCATGTTTACTATTCTGGTGGGGCGTTTTGTCGGACCGACGCGCCCGCTGGTGCCGATGGTAGCAGGCATGCTGGATCTGCCTGTCGCTAAATTTATCGTCCCGAATATTATTGGCTGCGTGCTGTGGCCACCGTTCTACTTCCTGCCGGGGATCCTGGCGGGAGCGGCAATTGATATCCCTTCTGATATGCAGAGCGGGGATTTTAAATGGTTGCTGCTGGCGACGGCGGTGTTGCTCTGGGTGGGCGGGTGGTTTTGCTGGCGGCTGTGGCGCAGTGGCAAAGCGGCTGTTGATCGCTTAACGGCGTATTTCCCCCGCAGCCGTTTGCTGTATCTGGCGCCGTTAACGCTCGGGATCGGCGTGGTCGCGCTGGTGGCGTTACTGCGCCATCCGCTGATGCCGGTGTATATCGATATTCTGCGCAAAGTGGTGGGTTACTGACGATACCTTTGCTTGCCTTATCCGGCCTACAAAATGTGCGACCTGCAGGCCGGATAAGGCGTTCACGCCGTCATCCGGCAACGCATTATGCTTTAATGCCCAATAGCGCCGAGGCGCTGGCGTTGCCGCTTAACAGATCGTCCGTTTTGCCCTGCCACGCGATGCGCCCATCGGCGACCACAATCGAGCGGGACGCAATTCGCGCCGCATCTTCTACGCTGTGAGAAACCATCAGTAACGTCAACTGCTTCTCACGACAGACCTCGGCGACCAGCGTTAGCATCTCCTGGCGCAGCGCAGGATCGAGCGCAGAGAATGGTTCATCAAGCAGTAAAATAGGTTGTTCCCGCACCAGGCAACGCGCCAGCGCCACGCGCTGTCTCTGCCCGCCGGAAAGCTCGCCGGGGAGTCGCTCCAGCAGTGAGTCGATCCCCATTTGTTGGGCGATGTGGTGCATTTTCTCCCGCTGCGATGCGTTCAGCTTCAATCCCGGATTCAGGCCCAGGCCAATATTTTGCTGTACGCTCAGGTGGCTGAACAGGTTATTTTCCTGAAACAACATGGAAACGGGACGGCGTGAGGGCGGCGTGGTGGTGTGATCTTCACCGTCAATCATCATGGTACCGCTGGCAGGCGTGAGGAAGCCGGCAATCAGATTCAAAAGCGTACTTTTCCCGGCGCCGCTGGGGCCGAGCACTGCAATCTGCTCGCCGCGCGCGACCGACAGCGTAAAGCGCATGGGCAGATGGTGATAAAGCCATGTGATATCAATCAGTTTTAACATTTCGACCCGGCAATTTCTCAATAACGGTAAACAGCGTAAAGCACAGGATCAGCAGTAATAACGCCGTAACCGCGCCATCCTGACTGCGATAAGAGCCAATCTGCTGATATAAATAAAATGGCAGGGTACGGAAATCCTCATTACCAAATAACGCCACTACGCCAAAATCGCCAATCGACAGGACGCAGGCAAACGCCATCGCCTGCGCCAGCGGGCGCTTCAGGGCGCGCAGTTCAACCACTTTCAGGCGCGACCATCCCTCAATGCCCAACGACTGGCACAACATACTATAGCGCGCAGTGACGTCACGCATTGGGTTTTCCAGCACTTTCAGCGCGTAAGGGATCGCCATCAACGCATTGGTAAAAATAACAATACCGTCGGCAGATTCGGGAAGCCCAATGGTGTTATTGAGCAGCAGAAAGAAGCCGGTAGCTAACACGATGCCCGGCATGGCGAGGATCATCATGCCGCTCAACTCCAGCATCTGACCTGCCAGCAGTTGCTGTCGGGCACGAAGTTCACGACTGCTCCATAACAGCATCATGGTGAGTACGACGCATAACGCTCCTGCTGCTAATGCGATGCGCAGCGAGGTTCCCAGCGCCTGCCACAGCACTGGCTGCATCAGTACATCCAGAACATGGCGGTTTAAGCCATCGATAATCACCGCCAGCAACGGCGGCAGTAACAGCAACAGGGCAAGAATAATCAGGATTGCGTCAGCCAGTCGGCTGTGCAGGCGATCGTCGGGATCGCGCCAGCCTTGTACCAGGGTAGCGCCGGGAGCAATTGCCCGGCTCAGACGTTGACTGAGGAGCACCAGCGCCAAACAACAAACCATCTGGATCAACGCCAGCATGGCTGCGCGGGCAGGATCGTAATCAAAATTCAGCGCCTGGTAGATAGCCAGCTCGATGGTGGTGGCCTGTGGCCCGCCGCCAAGCGACAGAACGGTGGCGAAGCTGGCGAAGCACAGCATAAAGATGAGTGCCGCGACGGGCAGGATCTGACGACGCAGCCACGGCCATTCAACAAAACGGAAAAAATGCCAGCCACGCATACCCAACTGAGCGGCTAACTGCCGCTGTTCGCCGGGAATATTCTCCAGCGACTGTAACAGCAGGCGGCTGGCCATCGGTAGATTGAAAAAGACATGCGCCAGCAGAATGCCCTGCAAACCGTATGGCGAAAACGTCCACTCCAGCCCGAATGTATGCCAGAGCGAAGCCAGCCAACCCTGGCGGCCGTAGACGCTAAGAATACCGAATACCGCGACCAGCACCGGCAGGATTAACGTCATCGCGCACAGACGCAGTAGCGCCAGACGTCCTGGAAAACGACGACGATAGAGCGCTCTGGCGAGGAAAATCGCCGGGACAACCGACAGCACAGCGGATAAAAAAGCCTGCCAGAAAGAAAAGCGCACCACGTGCCACAGGTAGTCGTCTTGCCACAGCAAGAGCCACTCTCCCTGCGGGGCGTTAAACCACAGTGCCAGAAATGCGGCCAGGGCAACGGCCACCATCAGCGTGGCGGCGGTAAGCCCTGGAACCAACCAGCCGGGGATTAACGGCTGACGGCGCGTTGCCATTCGCTAATCCATGCCTGACGTTGAGTCGCAACCTGCTGCGGCGTAAATTCCAGCGCGGTGGCCGGTTTATTCAGTTGCTCGAATCCTGGCGGCAGGGCGACTTGCGTCACGGGATACATCCAGTTGCCGGTCGGAATCGCATTCTGGAATGCCGGGGACACCATAAACTTCAGGAATTTCTCGGCCAGTTCCGGCTGCTTGCTGGCCGCAGTACGGGCGGCGACTTCCACCTGCAAATAGTGGCCTTCGCTAAAGTCGGCTGCGGCGTAGTTGTCTTTTTTATCGGCGATGATGTGATAGGCCGGAGAGGTGGTGTAGCTGAGCACCAGATCGCTTTCACCTTTCAGGAACAGGCCGTAGGCTTCGCTCCAGCCCTTGGTGACGGTGACGGTTTTGGCTGCCAGTTTCTGCCACGCCTCTGGCGCTTTATCGCCATAGACTTTCTGCATCCATAGCAGCAGACCCAATCCAGGCGTGCTGGTGCGCGGATCCTGATAAATGATGCGCCATTTTTGGTCGCTCTCTACCAGTTCTTTCAGGCTTTTGGGCGGATTCTTCAGCTTGTTCTTATCATAAACGAAGGCGAAATAGCCGTAGTCAAACGGAACGAAGGTATCGTTTTTCCAGCCGCCGGGTACGTTAACGGCGTCGTTTGCAACACCACTTTTGGCAAACAGTTTGGTTTGTGTGGCGGCTTCCAGAAGGTTGTTATCCAGACCCAGCACGACGTCGGCTTTGCTGTTTTTTCCTTCCATGCGCAAGCGGTTAAGCAGCGAGACGCCATCTTCCAACGCGACCAGTTTTAGCTCGCAGTTGCAGTCAGCTTCAAAGGCTTTTTTGATTGTCGGGCCCGGGCCCCAGTCAGCTGCGAACGAGTCGTAGGTATAGACGGTCAGTACAGGTTTAGCGAAGGCAGGCGCTGCGCATAGCAGTAAAAGCGGAAGACATTTTTTAAACACTTTGCACCTCAAGAGTTGGGTGGCAAAGGACTTGAGATAAGCCTCAAATCCCTTCGCCGGCATTATCCGGATCAGGTTCGACGGGTATCTCTCAGCCAGCATATTGCATAGCACCCCGTTGAGAACGGCGTTAGTGTAGTGATTTTGTTGCCGGGCAGCAATTAAGAGCTGGCTCTTATGGATCCGGCGGCGCAAACCACGCCGATTTAAAATCAAACCAGCCGAGGGTATTCATGCGCAGCCCGCGCATACTGCGCTGTCCCTGAATGATCAGCCAGTGGTGGATTAATGGCACAATGGCCTTTGTGGCGAGCAGCTGTTGGCACCATGCTGCCAGGCTCATTTCGCCCGTTCGCCAGCGAGCCGCATCGTTTTCCCAGTCCCGCGAGATACAGTTTTGCAGCAAAGGGACTTCGCACAAATGGGCGAACAGTGAGAAGTCCAGCGGGAGGGTAAAGTTGGCGCTGTTGAGCCAGATATCGCTGACGATTTCACCTGCATGCCATTGATCGTAGTCGATCTCCTGAATATTCAACTGTACCTGATGCTGCGCCAGCAACGTTTTCATGATCTGCGCGATAATCCGGTGTTCGATATGATCGCGATAGTAGGTGATCGTCAGCGTTTCCAGCCCGGCGGGTTTTTCACCATGGCCAGGTTTGGCGTGATGCCAGCGGGGAAGCAAACCGTAGGCGGGAAACCACAACCGCTGGTACTGTTCATCGGCGTGGCAGATTAAATTTGTTGGCGAGAGAACGCGGCTTGCCCACTCGCGAACCTCCTGATTAGCGCCACGGTGGCTACGCGCATCAAACATCAGGTAGTAGCAGCCTTCTTCGAGGCGGCTTTCGATCGCCTTTTCATCCTCTGTGGGACCTTTTAGCGTCAACCCGCCGCCAGGCTCTTCTCCGATATCGGGTAATACCCAAACATTAACTTCGTCGATTAGCGCCCGGTAGCCAAAGTAATCATCAAATGCATGAATTTTCAGTTGGTTATTGGTGTTGCGCATTACCGCATACGGACCGGTACCAATCGGGTGGCTGGAAAAGTTGTTTAGCGTTTCCCATTCTCGCGGCAGGATCATGGCCGGGACCTGCCCCAATAGCCAGGGAAGCCAGCGGTCTGGCTGGGCCAGATGGATATCCAGCGTCCAGGCCGTGGGAGAAACTATTTGCGTGATGTGTGAGTACAGTGGCAGGGTGTTAATGCGCCTCAGCGAGGCGATAACATCTTCCATTTCCAGCTCGCGGCCATGATGAAAATGGATCCCCGGGCGCAGGAAGAATCGCCAATGCAAAGGTGAAATTTGCTGCCAGTGATGGGCAATGTCCGCTTCCAGTTCCCCATTTTCCTCATTTACCCGAATTAAGGCACTGAAGATTTGGCGGGCGATATGGGTTTCGGAGCGGCGTAATGCCGTACCGGGGAGCAGGTTGTGCATCGGGCGATAATAGAGAACGCGCATGATATGCCGACCCTGGCGAAAGCTGCGGCCAAGGTGGGAGACCAGCATTTGCCGGACGGCCGTTTTGTCACCGACAAGCTGCACCAGTTGATCGATACGATCCTGTTCCAGTAGGTCTTCCGCGCGCTGCTGCTGGAGCGCCAGCCCGGTATAGAGGAATGTCAGTCGCGAGCGTTTACCTCGTCCAACTTCAGCTTCCCACGTCAACCAGCCACGATCCTGCATGGTATTAAGCAGCGTACGCATATGGCGACGCGAGCAGCTCAGTAGATCCGCCAGCTCGTTGAGCGTCGTGTCTTGCGTCTTACCGTCACAGCATTGCCACAGACGGATGAACTGTTGTTGCAAACGACCAGAAGACATAAAAGGGGAACTCCTGCGGAAAACTCAGCAATTTTATAATCCCTATATTAAGCCAATAATAGATTCCGATGAAGCGATGAGACAACGAAGGGGTCATCTATGCGTCAGTTCTGGTTGAAGTACTTTACCGCGACAGAAAAATCGTCCTGGTTGGCTTGCCCGAGTGCCCCGCAGCGCTTAAAGATGCTCGAAGAGCTGATGCAGTGGGAGATGACATCTGACTCCTGAATTGGAAATTGCAGACATCATGTGTGACTGAGTATTGGTGTTAATCGCCGCGCCAGCAGGTATTATCTGCTGGCTTTTTTCGTTTCAGCTGCGCTTAAAAGGAAAGATATGCTCTGGATTATGACCATGGGACGGCGCCTCAACGGCGTTTACGCGGCATTTATGCTGGTCGCTTTTATGATGGGCGTGGCGGGGGCATTGCAGGCACCCACGCTGAGTCTGTTCCTGAGCCGTGAAGTCGGGGCGCAGCCATTTTGGGTCGGGCTGTTTTACACCGTCAATGCGATTGTCGGGATCGTCGTCAGCCTTGGCCTTGCGAAACGATCTGACAGCCAGGGCGATCGACGTAAGTTGATCATGTTCTGCTGCCTGATGGCAATTGGCAATGCGTTGCTGTTTGCCTTTAATCGTCACTATCTTACGCTGATCACCTGCGGTGTGCTGCTGGCCTCGCTGGCGAATACCGCCATGCCGCAGCTGTTTGCGCTGGCGCGGGAATATGCTGATAACTCCGCGCGTGAAGTGGTGATGTTTAGCTCGGTGATGCGTGCGCAGCTTTCACTGGCCTGGGTAATTGGCCCTCCGCTGGCTTTTATGCTGGCGCTGAATTACGGCTTTACGGCGATGTTTTCCATTGCCGCAGGGATTTTTGCCATTAGCCTGGTGCTGATTGCGCTGATACTGCCGTCAGTTGCCCGGGTGGAGCAGCCTGTAGACGTGCCGCTGGAACAGACCGGCGGTTGGCAGGACAAAAATGTGCGTATGTTGTTTATTGCCTCCACGCTGATGTGGACCTGCAACACCATGTACATCATCGATATGCCGCTGTGGATAAGCCTCGAACTGGGCTTGCCGGACAAGCTGGCCGGGATTCTAATGGGGACGGCAGCTGGACTGGAAATTCCGGCGATGATTCTTGCGGGCTATTACGTGAAGCGCTTTGGCAAACGGCGAATGATGATCGCGGCCGTCGCGGCAGGCGTGCTGTTTTATCTTGGTTTGATCTTCTTTCACAGCCGTACGGCGCTGCTGGTGCTGCAACTGTTTAACGCGGTATTTATCGGTATTATCGCCGGGATAGGCATGCTGTGGTTTCAGGATCTGATGCCCGGACGTGCGGGATCAGCGACCACATTATTTACCAACAGTATTTCAACGGGAGTCATTCTGGCAGGGGTGATTCAGGGGGCTGTTGCGCAAAGCTACGGTCACTATGCCGTCTATTGGGTAATTGCGGTGATTTCGGTGGTGACGCTGTGGATGACCGGGCGGGTGAAGGATGTTTAGTCCGGTGCAATCCCGGCGTCGCTGTGCTCGACCGGACGACATTTCGTATTCGCTTTTGTCGTTTTTGTAGGCCGGATAAGGCGTTTACGCCGCCATCCGGTAACCTCTCCTTACGGCCTGATCGCGTTACGCTTATCAGGTCTATCCCTCTTTTTTTCATCTTGCACGTAAATGTAATGTTGATCACATAACGATCATTTTCCTCTTCCTGGATCTTCTTTTTTCTACTGTTACGCGTATACAGTTACGCGTAACAGTTATTAAAAAAGGAGTTTTTTATGAAAAACCTATTCGACCTGACCGGTAAACGCGCGCTGATTACCGGTTCCGCGCAGGGCATTGGTAACCTGCTGGCCAACGGTCTGGCGGCGCACGGTGCTGAGATTGTGATTAACGATATTACCCAGCAGCGTGCTCAGGCGGCGGCGGACAAACTGGTGGCCGAAGGCTATCGCGCCGTTGGCTATGGATTTGATGTCACCAACGGGGAAGAGGTGGCGCGCGCCATCGCGCAAATCGAAAAGGAAGTTGGGGCCATTGATATTTTAATTAACAACGCCGGAATTCAGCGTCGTTATCCCTTCACCGAATTCCCGGAGGCTGAATGGGACAAAGTGATTGATGTAAACCAGAAATCGGTCTTTCTGGTGTCGCAGCAGGTTTCCCGCTACATGGTGCAACGCCGCCGCGGGAAGATTATTAATATCTGCTCAATGCAAAGCGAATTAGGTCGTAAAACCATTACCCCATACGCGGCGTCAAAAGGCGCGGTCAAAATGTTAACCCGTGGCATGTGCGTGGAACTGGCGGAATACAATATTCAGGTCAACGGCATTGCTCCCGGCTATTTCGCCACCGACATGACCACCGCGCTGGTCAACGATGAAGCATTCTCCGCGTGGCTGTTCCAGCGCACGCCCGCCGCTCGCTGGGGTAACCCGGAGGAGCTGATCGGCGCGGCGGTTTATCTTGCCGCGCCCGCTTCTGACTTTGTGAATGGGCATCTTCTGTTTGTGGACGGCGGCATGCTCGCCGCGGTCTGATAAATAATGGGCCGCAGTCGTGGCTTGCCAGCGAAAACAATAATCCAAGGAGTGAGTATGAATATGCTCGCAAAACTGCCAGCACGTCGCTGGTGGTATTTAATGCCGATTATTTTTATTACCTACAGCTTAGCTTATCTTGACCGCGCCAATTACGGCTTTGCCGCTGCCGCGGGTATTGAACATGACTTGGGGATTACTCAGGGAACTGCATCGTTAATTGGCGCGTTATTCTTCCTGGGCTACTTCTTTTTCCAGGTGCCGGGCGCGATGTACGCCGTTAAGCATAGCGTGCGCAAAATGATTTTTTACAGCCTGATCCTTTGGGGGCTTTGTGCCGCGGCGACCGGCTTTGTCAGCAATATCCCAACGCTGATGGCGATCCGCTTTATTCTCGGCATCGTCGAAGCGGCGGTGATGCCCGCGATGCTGATTTATATCAGCAACTGGTTTACCAAAACTGAACGCTCGCGCGCCAACACCTTTTTAATTCTCGGCAACCCGGTCACAGTGCTGTGGATGTCGATAGTCTCCGGCTACCTGATTGAAGCCTGGGGCTGGCGCGAAATGTTTATTATCGAAGGTATCCCGGCGGTGATCTGGGCGTTCTGCTGGGTGATTCTGGTACGCGACAAACCGGCGGATGCGGGCTGGTTGAGCGAGCAGGAGAAACAGGCATTACAGCAGGCGATGGATCGCGAGCAGCGCGACATCAAACCGATGCGTAACTACGGTGAAGCGATGCGTTCACGCAGCGTCATTATGCTTTGCGCGGTGCATGCGCTGTGGAGCATCGGGGTGTATGGCTTCATGATGTGGATGCCGTCAATCCTCAAAAATGCAGCTCAGATGGACATCGTGGCGGTGGGCTGGCTGGCAGCGGTGCCGTATCTGGCGGCGATTTGCCTGATGCTGACCGTCTCCTGGCTGTCCGATAAGTTCCAGAACCGTAAACTGTTTATCTGGCCGCTGCTGTTGATTGCCGCTATCGCGTTCTTTGCCTCGTGGCTGTTGGGCAACCAGTCCTTCTGGCTCTCCTACGCGCTGCTGGTTGTGGCCGCCGCCTGTATGTATGCGCCTTACGGGCCGTTCTTTGCGCTGATCCCCGAACTGCTGCCACGCAACGTCTCCGGCGTGTCGATGGGGATGATCAACAGTTTTGGCGCGTTAGGGGCATTCCTCGGCGCGTGGCTGGTGGGTTACCTCAACGGCGTGACCGGCGGGCCGGGCGTCTCCTACACCTTCATGGCGATTGCTCTGCTGGCGTCGGTGGTGCTGATGTACTGCGTTCGTGCGCAAAATGAAACCACGTCGCCGTCGGCTGAGATGGCTACGCGTTAAGGTTGAGAGAGGAGTGCAGTCGCTAACCGGCTGTGATAAGGTTCTCTGCGAGCATAATGGGCTGTTGGTCGTAGAGAACCTCATGAAAAACAATCGGATGACATTACAGGATATCGCTAATCTGGCCGGGCTGAATAAGATGACGGTCAGCCGTTATCTGCGTGACCCGAATCAGGTGTCGCAACGCAGCCGCGAATTGATTTCGAAAGTGATGGAAGAGAACAACTACATCCCCAACCGCGCCCCGGAAATTCTGCTCAACGCACGCAGCAAAACCATTGGTGTGCTGATCCCCTCGTTTCGTAATCAGATCTTTGCCGACGTGCTGGCGGGGATTGAATCCGTCACCTCGGCCTGCCAGTACCAGACGCTGATCGCCAACTACGAATATGATGCCGAGCGTGAAGAACGTGAGGTGCTGAACTTGCTCTCTTACAATATCGACGGCCTGATCCTCACGGGAAAGCTGCATACCGAGCGGATGATCCAGTACGTGCGCGCCAGCGGCGTACCGGTGGCGGAACTGATGGATATTAGCGGCCAGTATCTTGATATACAGGTTGGGTTTGATAACGAAAAAGCCGCGTTTGAAATGACGCAGGCTTTTATTGACAGCGGTAAACGCAGCATTGCTTTCTTTGGCTCGATGGATGACCCCCGAGACCTCAGCCGTTTTCGCGGCACCGAGAAAGCGCTGGCGGCGCAGGGACTGGAAGCGTACCACCTGGCGCCAAAAACTATTTCGTCGGTGGCGCTGGGACGCAAGATGTTCCAGCAGGCGATGGGGGAAAAGCCGGATATTGACGCTATTTTCTGTACCAACGATGACCTGGCGGTTGGCGCGCTGCTGGAGTGTCAGGCACAGCAGTACGATGTGCCGGGAAAAATGGCGATTGCCGGTTTCCACGGGCTGGAAATTGGTCGTGCGCGGCTGCAAAAAATCGCCAGCGTGATTACGCCACGCTTTGAGATTGGCAAAACGGCGGCGGATATTCTGATTAAGCGTTTGAACGGGAAAGATGCGCCGGGCAGCGTCAATCTTGGCTACCAAATCTATTACGGCGATACGCTTTAGGCGAAGAGAAAGGGCTGGCCACAGTGCGGTGACCAGCGGAAGAGATTACTGCATAAACGCTGGCTGCTTGTCTTCGTACTCGGTGATGGCCGCTTCATGCTGCAGCGTCAGCCCGATGCTGTCCAGACCGTTCAGCATGCAGTGGCGGCGGAAGTCGTCAATTTTAAAGCTGTAGGACTTATCGCCTGCTTTCACCACCTGCGCTTCCAGATCCACTTCAAATTTAATGCCCGGATTGGCTTTCACCAGCGCGAACATTTCATCTACCTGCGCGTCGCTCAGGGTCACCGGCAACAGTTGGTTATTGAAACTGTTGCCGTAGAAGATGTCGGCGAAGCTTGGTGCGATAACAACTTTAAAGCCGTAATCGGTCAGTGCCCACGGCGCATGTTCGCGTGAAGAGCCGCAGCCAAAGTTTTCCCGTGCGAGCAGAATTGATGCCCCTTTATATTCCGGGAAGTTTAAAACGAACTCAGGATTCGGCTGTTGGCCCTTTTCGTCCAGGAAACGCCAGTCGTTAAACAGATGGGCGCCAAAACCGGTGCGCGTAACCTTCTGCAAAAACTGTTTAGGGATAATTGCGTCGGTATCAACGTTGGCGGCATCCAGTGGGACAACCAGGCCGGTATGCTGGGTAAATTTCTCTGCCATGGTAGTTTCCTTATTTGATGCTGCGAATGTCGGCAAAATGACCGGTTACGGCGGCAGCGGCGGCCATGGCCGGGCTGACTAAATGCGTGCGACCACCGCGGCCCTGACGACCTTCAAAATTACGGTTGCTGGTGGATGCGCAGCGTTCGCCTGGGTTCAGGCGGTCATTGTTCATCGCCAGGCACATGGAACAGCCCGGTAAACGCCATTCAAAACCGGCTTCGATAAAGATCTTATCCAGACCTTCTGCTTCCGCCTGCGCTTTCACTGGACCAGAGCCCGGCACCACCAGTGCCTGCACACCCGGCGCAACTTTGCGCCCTTTGGCGATTTCTGCCGCGGCGCGTAAATCTTCAATACGCGAGTTGGTGCAGGAACCGATGAACACTTTATCGATAGTCACTTCCGTTAACGGAATACCCGGTTTCAGCCCCATATACGCCAGCGCTTTTTCAGCTGATGCACGCTCAACGGGATCGGCAAATGACGCCGGGTCGGGAATATTATCGTTCACCGAGATGACCTGACCCGGGTTTGTTCCCCAGGTGACCTGCGGAGCGATCTCTTCTGCCTGCAGGGTAACGACGGTATCAAACGTCGCGTTGTCGTCGGTTTTCAGGGTTTTCCAGTATGTAACCGCGTGGTCAAAATCCTCGCCCTTCGGTGCGTGTAAACGACCCTGAACATAGTTAAATGTCGTTTCATCCGGTGCGACCAGACCCGCTTTGGCGCCCATTTCAATGGCCATGTTGCACAGGGTCATCCGGCCTTCCATGCTCAATGCACGGATGGCTTCGCCACAAAACTCAACCACGTGTCCGGTACCGCCTGCGCTACCGGTTTTACCGATAATCGCCAGCACGATATCTTTGGCGGTAATGCCAGCGGCTGCTTTACCGTTGACTTCAATCTTCATGGTTTTGGCGCGCCCCTGTTTCAGGGTCTGCGTCGCCAGAACGTGTTCAACTTCAGAGGTGCCAATGCCAAACGCCAGTGCGCCGAACGCGCCGTGTGTAGCGGTGTGGGAATCGCCGCAGACGATGGTCATACCCGGCAACGTCACGCCTTGTTCTGGCCCCATCACGTGAACGATACCCTGATACGGATGGTTCAGGTCGTACAGCTCGACGCCAAATTCGTTACAGTTCTTAATCAGCTCCTGCATCTGGATGCGTGCCATCTCACCCGACGCGTTGATATCTTTGGTCTGGGTAGAGACGTTGTGATCCATGGTGGCAAAGGTTTTACCTGGCTGGCGCACCTGACGGCCATGCGCGCGCAGACCATCAAACGCCTGCGGAGAGGTCACTTCATGCACCAGATGCCTGTCGATGTACAACAGTGGGGTTTCGTTTTGCGCCTCAAAGACGACGTGCGCATCAAACAATTTTTCGTACAACGTTTTGGCCATGATTACACCCCTTCTGCGACGTAACGGGCAATGATGTCGCCCATTTCATCGGTACTGACTGCGGCAGCGCCACGGGCTAAGTCACCGGTGCGAATGCCTTCTTCTAATGCGCGGTTGATGGCGCTCTCAATTGCGGTTGCCGCATCATTGGCATCCAGGCTGTAGCGCAGCAACAGCGCCAGCGACAGGATCTGGGCGATAGGGTTGGCAATGTTTTTCCCGGCGATGTCCGGAGCTGAACCGCCAGCAGGCTCGTACAAACCAAAACCCTGCTCATTCAGGCTGGCGGACGGTAACATGCCCATTGAACCGGTGATCATGGCGCACTCATCAGACAGAATGTCACCAAACAGGTTAGAGCACAGCAACACGTCGAACTGGGATGGATCTTTAATTAATTGCATAGTCGCGTTGTCGATGTACATATGCGCCAGTTCAACGTCCGGGTATTCATTAGCAATTTCATTGACAATTTCGCGCCACAGAATAGACGTTTGCAGTACGTTAGCTTTATCAATCGACGTAACTTTACGGCGACGTTTGCGAGCGGATTCAAACGCGATACGCGCAATACGTTCGATCTCGAAACGGTGATAAACCTCGGTATCAAAGGCTTTTTCATGTTGTCCGCTGCCTTCGCGGCCTTTTGGTTGACCGAAGTAAATCCCGCCAGTCAGTTCGCGTACGCACAGGATGTCGAAACCGTTCGCGGCAATATCTGCGCGCAGAGGGCAAAACGCTTCCAGCCCCTGGTAGAGCTTAGCCGGGCGCAGGTTGCTGAATAATTTGAAGTGTTTACGCAATGGCAGCAGTGCGCCACGCTCTGGCTGCTGGTTTGGCGGCAGGTTTTCCCATTTCGGGCCGCCAACGGAGCCAAACAGAATGGCGTCAGCTTGTTCACAGCCTTCAACCGTTGCAGGTGGCAGCGGCTGACCGTGGTTATCGATAGCGGCACCACCCACGTCGTAGTGGCTGGTGGTAATGCGCATATTAAAGCGGTTGCGGATTGCGTCCAGTACCTTCAGGGCTTGCGCCATCACTTCCGGGCCAATACCGTCACCCGGCAAAACAGCAATATGATAATTCTTCGACATCACACGGTTTCCTTGTTGTTCTCGTTGTTCTGAGCTTTGCGTTGCAATTCTTTTTCGACTTCTTCGGCGCGCCAGATGTTGTTCAGCACATGCACCATCGCTTTAGCAGAAGATTCGACGATATCTGTCGCCAGACCGACGCCGTGGAAACGACGACCGTTATAGTTGGCAACGATATCCACCTGACCCAGAGCATCTTTACCGTGCCCTTTGGCGGTCAGGCTGTATTTCACCAGTTCGATGTTGTACTCAGTTACACGGTTGATAGCCTGATAAATAGCATCGACTGGACCGTTACCGTTCGCCGCTTCGGCTTTAACTTCTTCACCGCAGGCCAGCTTGACGGAGGCGGTGGCGATGTCGTTTGAGCCGGACTGCACGCTGAAGTAATCCAGACGGAAATGCTCTGGCTCTTCCTGCTGTTTATTAATGAAGGCCAGCGCTTCCAGGTCGTAATCAAATACCTGACCTTTTTTATCCGCCAGTTTCAGGAATGCGTCATACAGGTTGTCCAGGCTGTATTCATTTTCTTTATATCCCATCTCGTCCATACGGTGTTTCACCGCGGCGCGTCCGGAACGGGAGGTCAGGTTCAGCTGTACCTGGTTCAGGCCGATGGATTCTGGCGTCATGATTTCGTAGTTTTCACGGTTTTTCAGTACGCCGTCCTGATGGATGCCGGAGGAGTGGGCAAAGGCGCCGCTACCGACAATGGCTTTGTTTGCCGGAATAGGCATGTTGCAGATTTGGCTGACTAACTGACTGGTACGCCAGATCTCCTGGTGATTGATGCGGGTCTGTACATTCAGGATATCTTTACGCACCTTGATCGCCATGATCACTTCTTCCAGTGAGCAGTTACCGGCGCGTTCGCCGATACCGTTCATCGCGCCTTCCACCTGACGCGCTCCGGCGTGAACGGCTGCCAGCGCGTTGCCGACGCCCAAACCTAAATCATCATGGGTGTGTACGGAGATGATGGCTTTATCGATATTTGGTACGCGTTCATACAGGCCAGAAATGATTGCCCCAAATTCGAAAGGCATGGTGTAACCGACGGTATCGGGGATGTTAATGGTTTTGGCACCCGCGTTAATAGCAGCTTCAACAACGCGAGCCAGATCGGCGATAGGGGTACGGCCTGCATCTTCGCAGGAGAACTCCACGTCATCGGTATAATTACGCGCACGCTTAACCATGTAGACCGCGCGCTCAATGACCTCATCCAGCGTACTGCGTAATTTCGTCGCGATGTGCATCGGCGAGGTGGCGATAAAGGTATGAATACGGAAAGCTTCAGCAACTTTCAGCGATTCTGCGGCAACATCGATATCTTTTTCTACGCAGCGTGCTAAGGCGCAAACGCGGCTGTTTTTAACCTGACGAGCAATGGTCTGAACTGACTCAAAGTCGCCCGGTGAAGAAACGGGGAAACCCACTTCCATCACGTCAACGCCCATACGCTCAAGGGCCAGCGCAATCTGCAGTTTTTCTTTCACACTCAGGCTTGCCTGTAACGCTTGTTCACCATCGCGTAAGGTGGTATCGAAAATAATGACTTGCTGGCTCATGGTTTAGGTCCTTGGTTTCTTAGGGCGCCTTGCTTCGAGCATAAAAAAACCCGCGCAACGGCGCGGGTTTTTGTCTTAACTGGAGCTGACTTAATGCTGAATGTCGTCCACCAGTCTACCGCGCAATGAAGATGCGTTTAGTAGTAGTAGACCGTTGAAACGAGCAATGTAAGTCATCAATTAAGCTCCAGGCGAATGCGATATGCTTTTAGTGGTACTGGATATGAAGACTGATGTCAACCCTCACCCTAGCAAATGCCTCACTTGAGGGGGGAAGTTTCGGCAAAACTTAAGCGAATTGTGCTGAATTTTTTGGGGTACATAAAATTAATCAGTTGATGGTTGTACATGTTTTTCATGGTTTGACATATTTGAGCATAATTATTTGCATTTATTGTAACGGCGAACTGGAGAAAACTCCGCCTCTGGGATTTTTTATCCTCATGATTTATTTGTTTTTATAGTGACTATGAATGGGTTGGAACGGTGTGATACCACATAATTGATAAATTAATGTTAACTTTTAATGTATTAATAATATAAACATTTAATTAAAACTTAAATATACATTCACTGTATGTATGATTGTGTATTCGCCGCGCTTATGGTTATATTGTTTTTGAAATTTAAACATATGAATCACCGTGCAGTGACACCTGCCACACTGCGCTCGCATTGGTCTTTTGTTCATTTAGGTTTGTGCCTTTATGTTTTCCTAATTTTAATGTTTTTTCTTTTTCTCATCTTATATGTATGGTAAATCATATTAACGGAGATTATTTCTTCACTCCGTCTGGGAAAAGGGAGTTTAGAGTGACAGTGGAGTTAAATATGCCAGAAGTAAAAATAATAGATAAAACAAATATTATAGATATGGGGAAGCCACAGCTTCGCATGGTTGATCTTAATTTATTAACCGTCTTTGATGCGGTGATGCAAGAACAAAACATTACCCGTGCCGCGCATACTTTGGGGATGTCGCAACCCGCTGTCAGTAATGCGGTTGCGCGCCTGAAAGTGATGTTTAATGATGAGCTTTTTGTTCGTTATGGACGCGGTATCCAGCCGACAGCAAG
The DNA here is from genome assembly GCF_030332565.1 of Citrobacter sp. Cpo109. Taxonomy (NCBI): domain Bacteria; kingdom Pseudomonadati; phylum Pseudomonadota; class Gammaproteobacteria; order Enterobacterales; family Enterobacteriaceae; genus Citrobacter; species Citrobacter sp. Cpo109. Next base: position 143,099 of record NZ_JAOWHQ010000071.1, on the reverse strand, counting down.
AGCCTTCCAGCTATTTGGTTCTGTTCGCCAGGCATTGCAATTAGTGCAAAATGAACTGCCTGGATCGGGCTTTGAACCAGCCAGCAGCGAACGCGTATTCAATCTTTGCGTGTGCAGCCCATTGGATAATATCCTGACGTCATTGATTTATAATCGGGTTGAGCAAGTTGCACCAAACATTCATGTCGTATTTAAATCTTCACTCAATCAAAATACAGAGCATCAATTACGTTACCAGGAAACTGAATTCGTTATTAGCTATGAAGAGTTCCGACGTCCTGAATTTACTAGTATTCCGTTATTCAATGACGAAATGGTGTTAGTGGCAAGTAAAAAGCATCCGCGCATTAGCGGCCCTTTACTGGAAAGTGATGTCTATAATGAACAGCATGCGGTGGTGTCACTTGATCGCTTCGCATCATTCAGCCAACCGTGGTATGACACACCGGATAAACAATCCTGCGTGGCTTATCAGGGCATGGCATTAATTAGCGTTCTTAATATTGTGTCGCAAACGCATTTGGTCTCTATTGCGCCACGTTGGTTAGCAGAAGAATTTGCCGATTCTTTAGAACTACAGATCTTGCCTTTACCGTTAAAATTGAACAGCCGCACATGCTATCTTTCATGGCATGAAGCCGCAGGCCGGGATAAAGGGCATCAATGGATGGAAGAGCTGTTAGTCTCCGTTTGTAAGCAGTAGCATTTGGCAGAGTAAACCGGGCGGTACATCCTGTTTATTCTGCTTTTAAGTTTATAACTGAAATTTTATGCTGAACTCTATTTTTTACGTCTGTCCAAAAGTGTCAAAAAATAGAGTAATTGCTGTAAGCTCCCATTTTTAAGCGATTTTTTATCATACTGATTGCTTATGCTGGTTTAATTCTCCGTTTATTCGCGTCTTTCCTCCTTTTTATTCTTATTTACTCCAGTGCCACCCCTTCGGAGTCAATTGCCATGCGTCATCGTCAGCGGTTAATGTGTTGTTAAACCGTAATTCATTATAAGAGTGAGGCAAGCCATGGAGATGTTGTCTGGAGCCGAGATGGTCGTCCGATCGCTCATCGATCAGGGTGTGAAGCAGGTATTCGGTTATCCCGGGGGGGCCGTTCTCGATATTTATGATGCGCTGCATACGGTCGGCGGTATTGATCATGTGCTGGTTCGCCATGAACAAGCTGCGGTACATATGGCTGATGGCCTTGCGCGCGCCACGGGAGAAGTGGGTGTTGTATTAGTTACCTCCGGACCGGGGGCGACCAACGCGATTACCGGAATCGCAACGGCTTACATGGATTCCATTCCGCTGGTGATCCTCTCCGGACAGGTCGCAACGTCGCTGATTGGCTACGATGCCTTCCAGGAGTGCGACATGGTAGGTATATCCCGCCCGGTGGTAAAACACAGCTTCCTGGTCAAACAAACGGAAGATATCCCACAGGTGCTGAAAAAAGCCTTCTGGCTGGCAGCAAGCGGTCGCCCAGGACCGGTGGTGGTGGATTTGCCGAAGGATATTCTGAATCCGGCGAAGAAACTGCCTTATAGCTGGCCGGACTCGGTGAGTATGCGCTCGTATAATCCGACGACGACGGGACATAAGGGACAGATCAAACGGGCGCTACAGACGCTGGTCGCGGCGAAGAAACCGGTTGTCTATGTGGGCGGTGGAGCGGTCAATGCTGCTTGCCATGAGCAGTTAGCTCAGATTGCTGAAGCGCTGAATCTGCCGGTTGTCTCCTCGCTAATGGGGTTGGGCGCGTTTCCGGCCACGCATCGTCAGGCGCTGGGTATGTTAGGGATGCACGGTACCTACGAAGCGAATATGACCATGCATCATTCCGATGTGATCTTTGCTGTCGGCGTTCGCTTTGACGATCGAACGACGAATAACCTGGCAAAATATTGTCCGAATGCGACCGTGCTGCATATCGACATCGATCCGACCTCTATTTCTAAAACCGTTACTGCGGATATTCCGATTGTGGGTGATGCCCGTCTGGTGCTGGATCAAATGCTCGAACTGCTGGAGCAGGAGAAATCACAGCAGCCACTGGATGATAACCGTGACTGGTGGCAACAGATTGAGCACTGGCGCGCCCGTCAGTGTCTGAAATATGACACGCAAAGCGAAAGCATTAAGCCGCAGGCGGTGATTGAAGCCATCTGGCGTCTGACGAAAGGGGAGGCGTATGTGACCTCTGACGTTGGCCAGCATCAGATGTTTGCCGCACTTTATTATCCGTTCGATAAACCGCGTCGCTGGATTAACTCAGGCGGCCTCGGCACGATGGGATTCGGTTTACCCGCGGCGTTAGGGGTGAAAATGGCGTTGCCGGATGAAACGGTAGTGTGCGTCACCGGGGATGGCAGCATTCAGATGAATATCCAGGAGCTGTCGACGGCGCTGCAGTATGAACTGCCGGTGCTGGTGCTCAACCTTAACAACCGTTATCTCGGCATGGTCAAACAATGGCAGGACATGATCTACTCCGGGCGTCACTCCCAGTCTTACATGCAGTCGCTGCCCGATTTTGTGCGCCTTGCTGAGGCTTATGGGCATATCGGTATCCAGATTAATCATCCAGATGAACTGGAGAGCAAGCTGGGTGAAGCGCTGGAGCATGTGCGTAACCATCGCCTGGTGTTTGTCGACGTCACCGTCGACGGCAGTGAGCATGTCTACCCGATGCAGATTCGTGGGGGTGGGATGGATGAAATGTGGCTAAGCAAAACGGAGAGGACCTGATTATGCGCCGGATATTATCAGTATTGCTGGAAAACGAGTCGGGTGCATTATCGCGGGTGATTGGCCTCTTCGCCCAGCGTGGTTACAACATTGAAAGCCTGACCGTCGCGCCGACCGATGACCCGACCTTATCGCGGATGACGATTCAGACGGTAGGGGACGAGAAAGTCCTTGAGCAGATCGAAAAGCAGCTCCACAAACTGGTGGATGTTCTGCGCGTTAGCGAGCTGGGGCAGGGTGCCCACGTTGAACGAGAAATCATGCTGGTGAAAATCCAGGCCAGCGGTTATGGCCGGGAGGAGGTGAAACGCAACACGGAGATTTTCCGCGGGCAAATCATCGACGTGACGCCGTCTATCTACACAGTACAACTGGCGGGCACCAGCGACAAGCTGGATGCGTTTCTGGCAACCCTACGTGAAGTCGCCAAAATTGTGGAAGTTGCTCGTTCCGGTGTGGTGGGACTCTCCCGTGGCGATAAAATTATGCGCTAATCGTCAACCGTAGGCCTGGTAAGCACAGCGATATCAGACCTCATCGTGGAGGTCATGCCGGATAGCGGCATAAACGTCTTATCCGGCCTACATGTAACGTACCCGTTTGCGCTGATGCTACCTGCTGCGTTTTTTTTTGCGAAATCAGCAGTAACCAGAGACAAAAGCGGTTGCCGCAGTCATTATTCTGCGCTTAGATGTTAAGAAGTTTAACCCATGCCATCTAAAAGGTTATGGTTTGTACATTTTACGCAAGGGGCAATTGTGAAACTGGATGAAATCGCTCGGTTGGCCGGCGTTTCGCGAACGACTGCAAGCTACGTTATTAATGGCAAAGCAAAGCAATATCGCGTAAGCGACAAAACGGTTGAAAAAGTCATGGCGGTGGTGCGTGAGCATAATTACCACCCGAATGCCGTGGCGGCCGGGCTGCGTGCTGGACGCACACGTTCTATCGGGCTGGTGATCCCGGATCTTGAGAACACAAGCTATACCCGGATCGCAAACTATCTGGAACGCCAGGCGCGTCAGCGTGGGTATCAGCTGTTGATTGCCTGCTCTGAAGATCAGCCGGATAACGAAATGCGCTGTATTGAGCATCTTTTACAGCGCCAGGTCGATGCCATTATTGTGTCGACTTCTTTGCCGCCTGAGCATCCGTTCTACCAACGCTGGGCAAACAGTTCATTCCCGATTGTGGCGCTGGACCGTGCACTGGACCGCGAACATTTTACCAGCGTTGTGGGTGCGGATCAGGATGATGCGGAAATGCTGGCAGAGGAGTTACGCAAATTCCCTGCTGAAACCGTCCTCTATCTGGGCGCGCTTCCTGAATTATCCGTCAGTTTCCTGCGCGAGCAGGGTTTTCGTACCGCGTGGAAGGACGATCCGCGTGAAGTCCATTTCCTGTACGCCAACAGCTATGAGCGGGAAGCAGCTGCGCAGTTGTTTGATAAATGGCTGGAAACGCACCCAATGCCTCAGGCGTTGTTTACCACGTCGTTTGCCCTGTTGCAGGGCGTGATGGATGTGACCCTGCGTCGTGATGGGCAACTGCCGTCTGATTTAGCGATTGCGACTTTTGGCGATCACGAACTGCTCGACTTCCTACAGTGCCCGGTACTGGCAGTGGCACAGCGCCATCGCGATGTCGCAGAACGCGTGCTGGAGATTGTACTGGCAAGTCTGGACGAACCGCGTAAACCAAAACCAGGTTTAACGCGTATACGGCGTAATCTGTACCGTCGTGGTATTCTCAGCCGTAACTAAGTTTCCTCAATTGATGACGTCGGCGGGATAAGCCTCTGACGTCTTCAATTTTTCTATTCTCAGAAATAACCGCATTATATTTAAGAATATTCTTTAGAATTATCTGAAATTCATTCTTGAAATACCCCGAATTAAAAATGCAACTATCCATTTTTGGGTTATTGATACGTAACGACGCGTTACGCTTGTATTATTTTGTTACATGCTTGTATGGATTTGCCGAATTAACAAACACTTTGCTCTCGTATTGCGGCCATCTGGTGCTTACCTCGACTCTGCGCGGCGTACAGACCGATTAACTGGTACTGTTAACTCGCTGCATATTGTCCTAAAATGCCGCTCGCGTCGCAAACTGACACTTTATATTTTCTTTGGATGATATTCAGTTGTTTTAAACAATGATGAGTTGTTGGATTTTTTTCTTACAAATATTCATGACGTTAATTTGCTTCGTTTGCTGTACGGAATTTGTTCAACGCTGATATTAGCCGTAAACAATGGGTTTTTTGCTCCGCTAAGCGCCGTGACTTGCTTGACAAGGTTTTCCTCCGCTCCGTAAACTCCTTTAAGTGGGAATTTGTGGGGTAAAGTGGTAATTGGGGGTGAGACTGGCATGTTCCGGGGAGCAACGTTAGTTAATCTCGACAGTAAAGGGCGCTTATCCGTGCCTACCCGTTATCGGGATCAACTGCTTGAGAGCGCTACCGGTCAAATGGTTTGCACCATTGACATCCATCACCCGTGCCTGCTGCTGTACCCCCTGCCTGAATGGGAAATAATCGAGCAGAAGCTATCGCGTCTGTCGAGCATGAATCCAGTTGAGCGTCGCGTACAGCGCTTATTGTTGGGTCATGCCAGCGAATGTCAGATGGATAACGCTGGTCGATTACTGATAGCACCCATTCTGCGGCAACACGCAGGGCTAACGAAAGAAGTGATGCTGGTTGGGCAGTTCAATAAGTTTGAGCTGTGGGATGAAACGACCTGGTATCAACAGGTCAAGGAAGATATCGACGCTGAGCAGTCTGTTACTGGCGCGTTGTCGGAACGATTGCAGGATTTGTCTCTATAAAATGACGGAAAATTATAAACATACAACGGTGTTGCTGGATGAAGCCGTAAACGGCCTGAATATTCGTCCAGACGGCATCTACATTGACGGGACATTTGGTCGCGGTGGTCACTCACGTCTGATCCTCTCCCAGCTTGGCGAAGAGGGACGTTTACTGGCAATCGATCGCGATCCGCAGGCTATTGCCGTTGCAAAAACGATTACCGATCCCCGTTTCTCCATCGTACATGGACCTTTCTCTGCGCTGGCTGACTATGTCGCCGAGCGTGGACTGACCGGTAAGATCGACGGGATTCTACTCGATCTGGGCGTTTCTTCACCGCAGCTCGATGACGCAGAGCGCGGTTTCTCGTTTATGCGTGACGGTCCGTTAGACATGCGTATGGACCCAACACGCGGTCAGTCAGCGGCCGAATGGCTGCAAACCGCCGATGAAGCAGACATTGCCTGGGTGATTAAAACCTTTGGCGAAGAGCGCTTCGGCAAACGCATTGCGCGCGCCATCGTCGAGCGCAACCGCATCGAACCGATGACCCGCACCAAAGAGCTGGCGGAAGTCATTGCGGCGGCAATGCCGGTGAAGGACAAATTCAAACATCCCGCGACCCGTACCTTCCAGGCGGTGCGCATTTGGGTGAACAGTGAACTGGAGGAGATAGAGCAGGCGCTAAAAAGCTCGCTCAGCGTGCTGGCTCCAGGTGGTCGCCTTTCGATCATCAGTTTCCATTCGCTTGAAGACCGCATTGTGAAACGCTTTATGCGTGAACAAAGCCGTGGCCCTCAGGTACCGGCTGGAATACCGATGACCGAAGCGCAGATCAAAAAGCTGGGCGGTCGTGAGTTAAGAGCACTAGGCAAGATGATGCCGGGTGAAGAAGAGGTAGCTGAGAATCCTCGTGCCCGTAGTTCAGTTCTGCGTATCGCAGAGAGGACGAACGCATGATCAGCAGAGTGACAGAAGCCCTAAGCAAAGTTAAAGGATCGATAGGAAGCAACGAGCGCCATGCCTTGCCTGGCGTGATCGGTGACGATCTTTTGCGGTTCGGGAAGCTGCCACTCTGCCTGTTCATTTGCATTATTTTGACGGCGGTTACCGTCGTGACAACAGCCCACCATACGCGGTTACTGACCGCGCAGCGTGAGCAGCTGGTTCTGGAGCGAGATGCGCTGGATATCGAATGGCGTAACTTGATCCTTGAGGAGAACGCGCTCGGCGACCATAGCCGTGTTGAACGGATCGCAACGGAAAAGCTGCAAATGCAGCATGTCGATCCCTCACAAGAAAATATCGTAGTACAAAAATAAGGATAAACGCGACGCATGAAAGCAGCGGCAAAAACGCACAAACCAAAACGCCAGGAAGAACAAGCCAACTTTATCAGTTGGCGTTTTGCGTTACTGTGCGGCTGTATTTTGCTGGCACTGGGTTTTCTGCTGGGGCGCGTTGCCTGGCTGCAAATCATCGCGCCGGACATGCTGGTGCGTCAGGGTGATATGCGCTCTCTACGCGTCCAGGAAGTGTCTACATCACGCGGAATGATTACCGACCGCTCTGGTCGCCCGCTGGCGGTGAGCGTTCCGGTTAAAGCGATATGGGCCGACCCGAAAGAAGTACATGATGCAGGCGGCGTGAGCGTTGGCGAACGCTGGAGAGCGCTGTCAACCGCGCTGAATCTCCCGCTCGATCAACTGGCTTCCCGCATTAACGCCAACCCGAAAGGGCGCTTTATCTATCTGGCGCGTCAGGTAAACCCTGACATGGCCGACTACATCAAGAAACTGAAGCTGCCGGGTATCCACCTGCGCGAAGAATCCCGCCGTTACTATCCTTCCGGAGAAGTGACTGCTCACCTCATCGGTTTTACTAACGTCGACAGCCAGGGGATTGAAGGCGTTGAGAAGAGCTTCGATAAGTGGCTCACCGGACAACCGGGTGAACGTATTGTACGTAAAGACCGTTATGGCCGCGTCATTGAAGATATCTCCTCTACCGACAGCCAGGCGGCGCATAACCTCGCGTTGAGCATTGATGAGCGTTTACAGGCACTGGTTTACCGCGAACTGAATAACGCCGTGGCGTTCAACAAGGCGGAGTCAGGCAGTGCGGTACTGGTGGATGTAAACACCGGTGAAGTGTTGGCCATGGCCAACAGTCCGTCCTACAACCCGAACAATCTCACCGGTACGCCAAAAGACGCGATGCGTAACCGTACCATCACCGACGTGTTTGAACCGGGTTCTACCGTTAAACCGATGGTGGTGATGACCGCGCTGCAGCGTGGCGTGGTACGCGAAAATACCGTCCTCAACACTATCCCTTACCGAATTAATGGTCACGAAATCAAAGACGTGGCGCGTTATAGCGAATTAACCCTCACCGGGGTTTTGCAGAAGTCGAGTAACGTCGGTGTTTCCAAGCTGGCGTTAGCGATGCCGTCCTCAGCGTTAGTAGATACTTACTCACGTTTTGGGCTGGGAAAAGCGACCAATTTGGGGTTGGTCGGAGAACGCAGTGGCTTATATCCTCAAAAACAACGGTGGTCTGACATAGAGAGGGCCACCTTCTCTTTCGGCTACGGGCTAATGGTAACACCGTTACAGTTAGCACGAGTCTATGCAACGATCGGCAGCTACGGCATTTATCGTCCACTGTCGATTACCAAAGTTGACCCTCCTGTTCCGGGCGAGCGTATCTTCCCGGAAGATACCGTGCGTACCGTCGTGCATATGATGGAAAGCGTGGCGCTGCCCGGCGGCGGCGGCGTGAAGGCGGCGATTAAAGGCTATCGTATCGCCATTAAAACCGGTACAGCGAAAAAAGTAGGGCCAGATGGCCGCTACATCAACAAATACATTGCTTATACCGCAGGTGTTGCGCCTGCGAGTCAGCCGCGCTTCGCGCTGGTTGTTGTTATCAACGATCCGCAGGCGGGTAAATACTACGGTGGCGCCGTTTCCGCGCCGGTCTTTGGTGCCATCATGGGCGGCGTACTGCGTACCATGAACATCGAGCCGGATGCGCTGACAACGGGCGATAAAAATGAATTTGTGAATAATCAAGGCGAGGCAACAGGTGGCAGATCGTAATTTGCGCGACCTTCTTGCTCCATGGGTGCCGGGTGCACCGGAGCGAGCACTGCGGGAGATGACGCTTGACAGCCGTGTGGCTGCATCGGGCGATCTCTTTGTCGCAGTATTGGGTCATCAGGCGGACGGGCGTCGGTATATCCCGCAGGCGATAGCGCAAGGTGTGGCTGCCATTATTGCAGAAGCAAAAGATGAAGCTACTGATGGTGAAATCCGTGAAATGCACGGCGTTCCGGTCATCTATCTCAGTCAGCTTAACGAACGTTTATCTGCACTGGCAGGCCGTTTTTACCACGAGCCTTCTGAGAAAATGCGTCTGGTCGGTGTGACCGGGACCAACGGTAAAACTACCACCACCCAATTGCTGGCACAGTGGAGCCAACTGCTTGGCGAAACCAGCGCGGTAATGGGAACAGTAGGCAATGGCCTGCTGGGCAAAGTGATCCCGACGGAAAATACCACCGGTTCAGCAGTTGATGTCCAGCATGTGCTGGCGGGGCTGGCAGCGCAGGGCGCAACGGTTGGCGCGATGGAAGTCTCTTCACACGGTCTGGTTCAGCATCGCGTGGCGGCGCTGAAGTTTGCCGCATCAGTATTTACTAACTTAAGCCGTGACCATCTCGACTACCACGGCGACATGGAACATTACGAAGCCGCGAAATGGCTGCTGTATTCCACGCACCGTTGCGGTCAGGCCATCGTCAATGCGGATGATGACGTCGGTCGTCGCTGGCTGGCGAAACTCCCGGATGCGGTTGCCGTTTCGATGGAAGACCACATCAACCCGAACTGTCATGGTCGTTGGTTAAAAGCGGTTGACGTGAAGTATCACGACAGCGGGGCAACGATTCGTTTTACCTCCTCATGGGGCGACGGCGAAATTGAAAGCCGCCTGATGGGGGCGTTTAACGTCAGCAATCTTCTGCTGGCGCTGGCAACGCTGTTGGCACTGGGCTATCCGTTAGCTGATTTACTGAAAACGGCGACACAATTGCAGCCGGTTTGCGGACGTATGGAAGTGTTCAGCGCGCCGGGTAAAACCACCGTGGTGGTTGATTACGCCCATACGCCAGATGCGCTGGAAAAAGCGCTGCAGGCGGCACGTTTGCACTGTACAGGCAAACTGTGGTGCGTCTTTGGCTGCGGCGGCGATCGCGACAAAGGCAAACGTCCTTTGATGGGCGCAATCGCCGAGCAGTTTGCAGATGTTGTCGTGGTGACTGATGACAACCCACGTACCGAAGAGCCACGCGCCATTATTAACGACATTCTGGCGGGTATGCTGGATGCCGGACAGGCGAAGGTGATGGAAGGGCGCGCAGAAGCCGTGACAAACGCCATTATGCAGGCGAAAGAAAACGACGTGGTGCTGGTGGCCGGGAAAGGTCACGAAGATTACCAGATCGTTGGCTCGCAGCGTCTCGACTATTCTGACCGCGTGACCGCAGCGCGTCTGCTGGGGGTTATCGCATGATTAGCGTAACGCTCAGCCAACTGGCGGAGATCCTCCGTGGCGAACTGAAAGGGGCCGATCTGACCCTTGATGCCGTAACAACCGATACGCGTAAAGTGACGCCGGGCTGCCTGTTTGTGGCGCTGAAAGGCGAACGCTTTGATGCCCATGATTTTGCAGACGAAGCGCAAGAGAGCGGGGCGGGTGCGCTGCTGGTCAGCCGCCCGTTGAACACCAACCTGCCGCAGCTCATTGTTAAAGATACACGTCTGGCGTTTGGTGAACTGGCGGCGTGGGTTCGCGCTCAGGTTCCGGCGCGCGTTGTCGCGCTGACCGGCTCATCCGGTAAAACGTCCGTCAAAGAGATGACGGCTGCCATTCTGAGCCAGTGTGGTAACACCCTATATACCGCGGGCAATCTGAATAACGACATCGGCGTACCGATGACGCTGCTGCGCTTAAATAACGATTACGACTATGCCGTGATTGAGCTCGGCGCCAACCATCAGGGCGAAATCGCCTGGACCGTCGGCCTGACGCGTCCGGAAGCGGCGCTGGTGAACAACCTGGCCGCCGCGCACCTGGAAGGCTTCGGCTCTCTGGCGGGCGTTGCGAAGGCAAAAGGTGAGGTTTTTACCGGCCTGTCTGCGAACGGTATCGCCATTATGAATGCCGACAACAACGACTGGTTGAACTGGCAAAGCATCATCGGCGATCGCAAAGTCTGGCGCTTCTCCCCGAATGCGGCCAACAGCGACTTTTCTGCGACCAACGTTCATGTGACCTCGCATGGCACGGAATTTTCTCTGCAAACGCCGACCGGAAGCATTGATGTCCTGCTGCCGTTGCCGGGTCGCCACAATATCGCTAACGCCCTTGCGGCGGCGGCGCTTTCTATGGCGGTAGGCGCGACGCACGAGGCGATCAAAGCGGGTTTGAAAGATCTGCAGGCGGTACCAGGACGTCTGTTCCCGATTCAACTCGCAGAAAATCAGCTGCTGCTGGACGACTCCTATAACGCGAACGTCGGTTCGATGACCGCAGCGGTGCAGGTGCTGTCTGAAATGCCGGGCTATCGCGTACTGGTCGTTGGCGATATGGCAGAGCTTGGCGCAGAAAGTGAAGCATGCCATGTACAGGTAGGTGTTGCTGCGAAAGCAGCAGGTATCGACCGTGTACTGAGTACAGGAAAACTGAGTCAGGCAATTAGCGACGCCAGTGGCGTTGGCGAACATTTTGCGGATAAAAGCGCGCTGGCCGCGCATCTTAAAGCATTGATTGCAGAACATCAGGTCATGACGATTTTAGTGAAGGGTTCACGTAGTGCCGCCATGGAAGAGGTAGTACGCGCATTACAGGAGAATGGGACATGTTAGTTTGGCTGGCCGAACATTTGGTCAAATATTATTCCGGCTTTAACGTCTTTTCCTATCTGACGTTTCGCGCCATCGTCAGCCTGCTGACCGCGCTGTTCATCTCTTTGTGGATGGGCCCGCGCATGATTGCCCGCTTGCAAAAAATGTCCTTTGGACAGGTTGTACGTAACGACGGTCCTGAATCGCACTTTAGTAAACGTGGTACGCCAACCATGGGCGGGATCATGATCCTCACCGCGATTGTTATCTCCGTTCTGTTGTGGGCATATCCGTCGAACCCGTACGTATGGTGCGTGCTGGTGGTATTGATTGGCTACGGCATTATCGGTTTTGTCGATGACTACCGCAAAGTGGTGCGAAAAGATACCAAGGGCCTGATTGCCCGCTGGAAGTACTTCTGGATGTCGGTGATTGCGCTGGGTGTAGCCTTTGCGCTGTACCTCGCCGGTAAAGATACCCCGGCTACCGAGCTGGTGGTGCCGTTCTTTAAAGATGTCATGCCGCAGTTGGGGCTGTTCTACGTGCTGCTGGCGTACTTCGTGATTGTGGGTACTGGCAACGCGGTAAACCTCACCGATGGCCTGGATGGTCTGGCGATTATGCCGACCGTGTTCGTGGCAGCGGGTTTTGCGCTGGTGGCATGGGCGACCGGTAACATGAACTTTGCCAACTATCTGCACATTCCCTATTTACGCCATGCCGGTGAGTTGGTGATCGTCTGTACGGCGATTGTCGGCGCGGGGTTAGGCTTCCTGTGGTTTAACACCTATCCGGCGCAGGTCTTTATGGGCGACGTCGGTTCGCTGGCGCTGGGCGGCGCGCTGGGTATTATTGCCGTGCTGCTGCGTCAGGAGTTCCTGCTGGTAATCATGGGCGGCGTATTTGTTGTGGAAACGCTGTCGGTCATTTTGCAGGTTGGCTCCTTTAAGCTGCGCGGACAGCGCATCTTCCGTATGGCGCCGATTCACCATCACTATGAACTGAAAGGCTGGCCGGAACCGCGCGTAATTGTGCGCTTCTGGATTATTTCGCTGATGCTGGTGCTGATTGGCCTGGCAACGCTGAAGGTACGTTAATCATGGCTGATTACCAGGGTAAAAAAGTCGTCATTATCGGTCTGGGATTGACCGGGCTGTCATGCGTGGATTTCTTTCTGGCGCGTGGTGTGACGCCGCGTGTGATGGATACCCGCGCAACGCCACCTGGCCTGGATAAATTGCCGGAAGCGGTTGAGCGTCATGTTGGCAGCCTGAATGATGATTGGCTGCTGGCCGCCGATCTCATCGTCGCCAGCCCTGGTATTGCCCTGGCGCATCCTTCGCTGAGCGCCGCTGCTGATGCAGGGATCGAAATTGTCGGTGACATCGAGCTGTTCTGTCGTGAAGCGCAGGCGCCGATCGTCGCGATCACCGGTTCCAACGGGAAAAGCACCGTCACCACGTTGGTGGGAGAAATGGCGAAAGCGGCTGGTGTGAACGTGGGTGTTGGCGGAAATATCGGCCTGCCCGCGCTGATGCTGCTGGATGACGAACGTGAGCTGTATGTACTGGAGCTGTCGAGCTTCCAGCTGGAGACAACCTCCAGCTTACAGGCTGTAGCCGCCACCATTTTGAACGTCACCGAAGATCATATGGACAGGTATCCGTTTGGCTTGCAGCAGTACCGTGCGGCCAAACTGCGCGTCTATGAGAATGCGAAAGTGTGTGTGGTTAATGCCGATGATGCGCTGACCATGCCGATTCGCGGGGCGGATGAGCGCTGCGTGAGCTTTGGCATCAACATGGGTGACTATCATCTCAATCGTCAGCAGGGTGAAACCTGGCTGCGGGTGAAGGGCGAAAAAGTCCTGAACGTGAAAGAGATGACGCTTACCGGCCAGCATAACTATACCAACGCACTGGCTGCGCTGGCGCTGGCGGATGCTGCGGGTCTGCCGCGGGCATCCAGCCTGAAAGCGCTGACTACCTTTACCGGTCTGGCGCATCGTTTCCAGTTGGTACTGAATCATAACGGTGTGCGTTGGATTAACGATTCAAAAGCCACCAACGTTGGCAGCACAGAAGCGGCACTGAATGGTCTGCACGTTGACGGTACGTTGCACCTGCTGCTGGGCGGCGATGGGAAATCGGCCGACTTTACGCCGCTGCAACGCTACCTGACTGGCAACAGCATTCGTCTGTACTGCTTTGGTCGCGATGGCGCGCAGCTTGCCGCTCTGCGTCCTGAGGTTACGGAACACACTGAAACCATGGAGCAGGCAATGCGTCTGCTCGCACCGCGTGTGAAGTCGGGTGATATGGTGCTGCTGTCGCCAGCCTGCGCCAGCCTTGACCAGTTCAAGAACTTTGAGCAACGCGGTGACGTCTTTACCCGTTTAGCGAAGGAGTTGGGTTGATGCGATTCTCTCTCCCTCGTCTGAAAATGCCGCGCGTACCGGGACTGGGTGTCCTGGCGTGGATCTTCGCGGCACTTAAAGGCTGGGTGATGGCTTCGCGTGATAAAGACGCGGACAGCCTGATCATGTATGACCGCATGCTGCTGTGGCTGACTTTTGGTCTGGCAGCGATCGGTTTTGTGATGGTGACATCGGCATCAATGCCCGTAGGGCAACGTCTGGCGGGCGATCCCTTCCTGTTTGCTAAGCGTGACGCGCTGTATATCTTCCTCGCGTTCTGTCTGGCGATGGTGACGCTGCGTCTGCCGATGGAGTTCTGGCAGAAGTACAGCACGACGATGCTGATCGCCTCGATCATCATGTTGTTGATCGTTCTGGTGGTGGGGAGCTCCGTTAACGGGGCATCGCGTTGGATCGCGCTGGGGCCGCTGCGTATTCAGCCTGCGGAATTCACCAAGCTGTCGCTGTTCTGTTATCTCGCTAACTACCTGGTGCGTAAAGTCGATGAAGTGCGTAACAACCTGCGCGGCTTCTTAAAACCGATGGGTGTGATTCTGGTGCTGGCAGTCTTACTGCTGGCGCAGCCTGACCTTGGTACGGTAGTGGTGCTGTTTGTCACGACGCTGGCGATGCTGTTTCTCGCTGGTGCGAAACTGTGGCAGTTCATTGCCATTATCGGCATGGGGATTTCGGCGGTGGTGCTGCTAATCCTTGCCGAACCGTATCGTATTCGCCGCGTAACCTCCTTCTGGAACCCATGGGAAGATCCGTTTGGCAGCGGCTACCAGTTAACGCAATCGCTGATGGCTTTTGGTCGCGGTGAGGTTTGGGGTCAGGGGTTAGGTAATTCAGTGCAAAAACTGGAGTATTTACCGGAAGCGCACACCGACTTCATCTTCGCCATCATTGGGGAAGAGCTGGGTTATATCGGTGTGGTATTGGCACTTTTAATGGTATTCTTCGTCGCTTTTCGCGCGATGTCGATCGGTCGCAAAGCACTGGAAATTGACCACCGTTTTTCAGGCTTTTTAGCCTGCTCCATCGGGATTTGGTTCAGCTTCCAGGCCCTGGTAAACGTCGGCGCGGCAGCAGGTATGCTGCCAACAAAAGGTCTGACGTTACCGCTGATCAGTTATGGTGGTTCCAGTTTGTTGATTATGTCGACGGCCATCATGTTTTTGTTACGTATTGATTATGAAACGCGTCTGGAAAAAGCCCAGGCGTTTACACGAGGTGCACGATGAGTGGTCAACCGAAGCGGTTAATGGTGATGGCAGGCGGTACCGGTGGGCATGTGTTCCCGGGGCTGGCGGTCGCGCACCATTTAATGGCCCAGGGCTGGCAGGTTCGTTGGCTGGGCACCGCCGATCGTATGGAAGCGGACTTAGTGCCGAAGCATGGCATTGAAATTGACTTTATTCGCATCTCCGGTTTGCGTGGTAAAGGTGTCAACGCGCTGCTTGCCGCCCCCGTGCGTATTTTTAATGCCTGGCGTCAGGCGCGCGCCATTATGAAGCAGTTTAAGCCTGATGTGGTGCTGGGGATGGGCGGCTATGTGTCCGGCCCTGGCGGTCTGGCTGCCTGGTCATTAGGCATCCCGGTTGTCCTGCATGAGCAGAACGGCATTGCGGGATTAACCAACAAGTGGCTGGCGAAGATTGCAACGAAGGTGATGCAGGCTTTTCCTGGCGCTTTCCCGAATGCGGAAGTGGTGGGTAACCCGGTACGCACCGACGTTCTGGCGCTGCCGTTGCCCGAAGCGCGTCTGGCGGGGCGTGAAGGCCCGGTTCGCGTGCTGGTCGTCGGGGGATCTCAGGGCGCACGCGTATTGAACCAGACGATGCCGCAGGTTGCCGCAAAGCTTGGTGACGCGGTGACTATCTGGCATCAGAGTGGCAAAGGCGCGCAGCAAACCGTTGAACAGGCGTATGCCGACGCGGGACAACCGCAGCACAAGGTCACTGAGTTTATTGATGATATGGCAGCCGCCTACGCGTGGGCGGATGTCGTAGTTTGTCGCTCCGGCGCGCTGACGGTAAGCGAAATTGCCGCTGCGGGTTTGCCTGCGCTGTTTGTGCCTTTCCAGCACAAAGACCGACAGCAGTACTGGAATGCGCTGCCGCTTGAGAAAGCGGGCGCCGCTAAAATTCTTGAGCAGCCGCAGTTTACTGTGGATGCCGTCGCGAACACCCTTTCCGGGTGGTCGCGAGAAACCTTATTAACCATGGCAGAACGTGCGCGCGCCGCATCCATACCGGATGCCACAGAGCGTGTTGCTAATGAAGTGAGCCGGGCTGCCCGGGCGTAATTGTGGTGATGCCTTTTGCATCGCATGAACTAAGAAGTTAATGGCTAAAGAATGAATACACAACAACTGGCAAAACTGCGTTCCATCGTGCCCGAAATGCGTCGCGTTCGGCACATTCACTTTGTCGGCATCGGTGGTGCTGGTATGGGCGGTATTGCCGAAGTTTTGGCCAACGAAGGTTATCAGATCAGTGGTTCTGACCTGGCGCCGAACCCGGTGACGCAGCAGTTGACGAATCTGGGCGCCACGATTTTCTTCAACCATCGCCCTGAAAATGTGCGTGATGCGAGCGTGGTGGTGGTATCCAGCGCGATTTCTGCGGATAACCCGGAAATTGTTGCGGCGCATGAAGCGCGTATTCCGGTGATCCGTCGTGCTGAAATGCTGGCGGAGTTAATGCGTTTTCGTCACGGTATCGCCATTGCCGGGACGCACGGTAAAACCACGACCACAGCGATGGTCTCCAGTATCTACGCAGAAGCGGGGCTGGATCCGACGTTTGTCAACGGCGGTCTGGTGAAGGCCGCAGGCGTCCATGCGCGTCTGGGTCATAGCCGTTATTTAATTGCGGAGGCGGATGAGAGCGATGCGTCGTTCCTGCATTTGCAGCCGATGGTAGCGATTGTTACCAATATCGAAGCCGATCATATGGATACCTACCATGGCGACTTCGAAAATTTAAAGCAGACGTTTATTAATTTCCTGCACAACTTGCCGTTTTATGGTCGTGCGGTGATGTGCGTTGACGATCCGGTGATCCGCGAGTTGTTGCCGCGAGTTGGTCGTCAAACCACAACCTATGGTTTCAGCGATGATGCTGATGTGCGCGTCGAAGATTACCAGCAGATTGGTCCACAAGGACACTTCACGCTGCTGCGTCAGGGGATGGCCGATTTACGCGTGACGTTGAACGCACCGGGCCGTCACAATGCGCTGAACGCGGCGGCGGCGGTGGCAGTGGCAACAGAAGAAGGCATTGAAGACGACGCAATTCTGCGCGCGCTGGAAAGTTTCCAGGGCACCGGACGACGTTTTGACTTCCTCGGCGAATTCCCGCTGGAGCCGGTAAACGGTAAAGCCGGGACGGCGATGCTGGTGGATGATTATGGTCATCACCCAACGGAAGTGGATGCCACGATTAAAGCTGCTCGCGCGGGTTGGCCGGACAAAAATCTGGTAATGCTGTTCCAGCCGCACCGCTTTACGCGTACACGCGATTTGTATGACGACTTTGCCAACGTGCTGACTCAGGTCGATGCGCTGTTGATGCTGGATGTATACGCCGCGGGTGAAGCTGCGATTCCGGGGGCTGACAGCCGCTCGCTGTGCCGTACGATCCGTGGTCGCGGTAAGATCGACCCGATTCTGGTATCCGATCCGGCTCAGGTGGCAGACATGTTGGCGCCGGTATTAACCGGCAACGATCTGATTTTGGTGCAGGGCGCTGGAAATATCGGCAAAATCGCGCGTTCCTTAGCTGAAATCAAACTGAAGCCGCAAAACCCGGAGGAAGAACAACATGGCTGATAAAATCGCGGTCCTGTTAGGGGGAACCTCCGCAGAGCGTGACGTTTCGCTGAATTCCGGCGCGGCCGTACTGGCAGGGTTACGCGAAGGTGGTGTGGATGCTCATCCAATTGACCCAAAAGAGGTTGATGTCACGCTTTTGAAATCGATGGGTTTTCAAAAGGTGTTTATTGCGCTGCACGGTCGTGGTGGTGAAGATGGCACGTTGCAGGGCATGCTGGAGCTGATTGGTCTGCCGTATACCGGTAGTGGCGTCATGGCTTCTGCCATTTCGATGGACAAACTGCGCAGCAAACTGTTGTGGCAGGGGGCTGGTTTACCGGTCGCGCCTTGGGTCGCATTGACTCGCGCTGAATTCGAAAAAGGTCTTAGCGATGAGGTGGTTACGGAGATTTCTGCGTTAGGTTTGCCGCTGATTGTGAAGCCAAGCCGTGAAGGCTCAAGCGTAGGGATGTCAAAAGTTGAAGAAGAAAATGCTTTGCATGGTGCATTAGCATTGGCTTTTCAGCATGATGAAGAAGTACTGATCGAAAAATGGCTCAGTGGCCCGGAATTTACAGTTGCGATGCTTGGTGAAGAAATTTTACCGTCAATACGTATCCAACCCGCGGGAACCTTCTATGATTATGAGGCGAAGTATCTCTCTGATGAGACACAATATTTCTGCCCTGCTGGTCTGGAAGTCGAACAAGAGGCCCGTTTACAGGAATTAGTCCTGAAAGCGTGGACCGCATTGGGCTGTAAAGGTTGGGGTCGCATTGACGTCATGCTGGACAGCGATGGCCAGTTTTATCTGCTGGAAGTGAATACCTCTCCGGGTATGACCAGCCACAGTCTGGTGCCGATGGCGGCGCGTCAGGCGGGCCTGAGCTTCTCGCAGTTGGTGGTAAGAATTCTGGAGTTGGCGGACTGATATGTCGCAGGCTGCGCTGAACACGCGAAACGGTGATGAAGAAGAAGTAAACTCCTCACGCCGCAATAATGGAACGCGTCTTGCAGGAATATTGTTCCTGCTGACGGTGCTGTGCACCGTGTTTGTCAGCGGCTGGGTAGTGTTGGGATGGATGGAAGATGCGCAACGTTTGCCTTTATCGAAACTGGTGTTAACCGGCGAACGGCATTACACGCGCAATGACGATATTCGTCAGTCCATTCTGGCGCTGGGCGCTCCGGGAACCTTTATGACTCAGGATGTGAACATCATTCAGAGTCAAATTGAACGCCTCCCCTGGATTAAACAGGCGAGCGTCAGAAAGCAATGGCCCGATGAATTGAAGATTCATCTGGTTGAATATGTGCCCATTGCGCGTTGGAATGACCAACATATGGTGGATGCTGAAGGAAATACGTTCAGTGTTCCAACCGGTCGGGCCAATAAGCAGGTATTACCCATGTTGTATGGACCGGAAGGCAGCGCAAGTGAAGTGTTGCAAGGGTTCCGCGATATGGGGCAGGTGCTGGCTAAGGATAGATTCACCCTGAAGGAAGCGGCGATGACCGCTCGTCGTTCCTGGCAGTTGACGCTGAATAACGATATTAAGCTGAATCTGGGCAGGGGCGATACGATAAAACGTTTGGCTCGCTTTGTGGAACTCTACCCGGTTTTACAGCAGCAGGCGCAAACCGATGGCAAACGGATTAGCTACGTTGATTTGCGTTATGACTCAGGAGCGGCAGTAGGCTGGGTTCCCTTGCCTCCTGAGGAATCTAATCAGCAACAGAATCAGGCACAGGCAGAACAACAATGATCAAGGCGACGGACAGAAAACTGGTAGTTGGACTGGAGATTGGCACCGCGAAGGTAGCCGCTTTAGTAGGGGAAGTTCTGCCCGACGGTATGGTCAATATCATTGGCGTGGGCAGTTGCCCATCGCGAGGTATGGATAAAGGCGGGGTGAATGACCTTGAGTCAGTGGTGAAGTGCGTACAGCGCGCCATTGACCAGGCTGAACTGATGGCAGATTGCCAGATTTCCTCGGTGTATCTGGCACTTTCCGGTAAACATATTAGCTGTCAAAATGAAATTGGTATGGTGCCCATTTCCGAAGAGGAAGTGACGCAGGAAGATGTGGAAAACGTAGTACATACGGCAAAATCCGTACGCGTTCGCGATGAACATCGTGTTCTGCACGTTATTCCGCAGGAATACGCCATCGACTACCAGGAAGGCATTAAAAATCCGGTCGGTCTTTCCGGCGTGCGTATGCAGGCAAAAGTCCATCTTATTACCTGCCACAACGACATGGCGAAGAACATTGTCAAAGCCGTTGAACGTTGTGGTCTGAAAGTTGACCAACTGATTTTTGCCGGGTTGGCAGCCAGTTATTCCGTGTTGACGGAAGATGAACGTGAGCTGGGTGTCTGCGTGGTAGATATTGGTGGTGGTACAATGGACATCGCCGTTTATACTGGCGGGGCGTTGCGCCACACTAAAGTGATCCCTTATGCAGGGAATGTAGTGACCAGCGATATCGCGTATGCCTTTGGTACGCCGCCGAGCGATGCTGAAGCCATCAAAGTGCGTCATGGATGCGCGCTGGGCTCCATCGTGGGTAAAGACGAAAGCGTTGAAGTGCCAAGCGTAGGTGGTCGTCCACCGCGTAGCCTGCAACGTCAGACCCTGGCAGAGGTCATTGAGCCGCGTTATACCGAGCTGCTCAACCTGGTCAACGAAGAAATTTTGCAATTACAAGAACAGCTTCGCCAGCAGGGTGTGAAACATCATCTGGCGGCGGGGATTGTGTTAACCGGTGGCGCTGCGCAAATTGAAGGTCTTGCGGCCTGCGCACAGCGCGTGTTCCATACGCAAGTACGTATTGGCGCACCGCTGAATATCACTGGTCTGACGGATTATGCCCAGGAGCCTTATTATTCAACGGCAGTGGGGCTGCTTCACTACGGGAAAGAATCCCATTTGAGTGGTGAGGCTGAAGTTGAAAAACGCGTTACGGCATCAGTTGGCTCGTGGATCAAACGACTCAATAGCTGGCTGCGAAAAGAGTTTTAATTTTTAAAGAGACCAACGCACATTAACGGTCTCAGGCGACAGGCACAACGGAGAGAGAAACTATGTTTGAACCTATGGAACTAACCAATGACGCGGTGATTAAAGTCATCGGCGTCGGCGGCGGCGGCGGTAATGCCGTTGAACACATGGTGCGCGAGCGCATCGAAGGTGTTGAATTCTTCGCGGTGAATACCGACGCTCAGGCGTTGCGTAAAACGGCGGTTGGACAGACCATTCAGATTGGTAGCGGCATCACCAAAGGTCTGGGCGCGGGTGCAAACCCGGAAGTAGGCCGTAATGCGGCAGACGAAGACCGTGAAGCTCTGCGTGCAGCGCTTGACGGCGCAGACATGGTGTTTATCGCAGCAGGCATGGGCGGCGGTACCGGTACCGGTGCAGCGCCAGTGGTTGCTGAAGTAGCAAAAGATTTAGGTATTCTGACCGTTGCTGTCGTGACTAAGCCTTTCAACTTTGAAGGTAAGAAGCGTATGGCATTCGCGGAGCAGGGTATCACCGAGCTGTCCAAACATGTGGACTCTCTGATCACTATTCCGAATGACAAGCTGCTGAAAGTGCTGGGTCGCGGAATCTCCCTGCTGGATGCGTTTGGCGCAGCGAACGACGTGCTGAAAGGCGCAGTCCAGGGTATCGCTGAACTGATTACTCGTCCGGGCCTGATGAACGTCGACTTTGCAGACGTGCGCACCGTGATGTCCGAAATGGGCTACGCGATGATGGGTTCAGGCGTGGCAAGCGGTGAAGACCGTGCAGAAGAAGCGGCTGAAATGGCTATCTCTTCTCCGCTGCTGGAAGACATCGATCTGTCTGGCGCGCGCGGCGTGCTGGTCAACATTACTGCGGGCTTCGACCTGCGTCTGGATGAGTTCGAAACCGTCGGTAACACGATTCGTGCCTTTGCATCGGATAATGCGACCGTGGTTATCGGTACCTCCCTGGACCCGGATATGAACGACGAACTGCGCGTCACCGTTGTTGCGACTGGAATTGGTATGGACAAACGTCCTGAAATCACTCTGGTGACCAACAAGCAGGTACAGCAGCCGGTAATGGATCGTTACCAGCAGCACGGCATGGCGCCGTTGACGCAAGAGCAGAAACCGGTAGCGAAAGTGGTTAACGACAATACGCCGCAAACCACCAAAGAGCCGGATTATCTGGATATCCCAGCATTCCTGCGTAAGCAAGCTGATTAAGAATTAGCTGGAATTTGGGAATTGTGGCTCTTTGTGCTAAACTGGCCCACCGAATGTATAGTACACTTCGGTTGGATAGGTAATTTGGCGAGATTATACGATGATCAAACAAAGGACTCTTAAACGTATCGTTCAGGCGACTGGCGTCGGTTTGCATACCGGCAAAAAAGTCACCCTGACATTACGCCCTGCGCCGGCCAACACCGGGGTCATCTATCGTCGCACCGACTTGAATCCTCCGGTAGATTTCCCGGCCGATGCCAAATCTGTGCGTGATACCATGCTCTGTACGTGTCTGGTCAATGAGCATGATGTACGGATTTCAACCGTAGAGCACCTTAATGCTGCTCTGGCGGGTTTAGGTATCGATAACATCGTTATTGAAGTTAACGCACCGGAAATCCCGATCATGGATGGCAGTGCCGCTCCGTTCGTTTATCTGCTGCTTGATGCAGGTATTGAAGAACTGAGCAGCGCCAAAAAATTTGTTCGCATCAAAGAGACCGTTCGTGTCGAAGATGGCGATAAGTGGGCTGAGTTTAAGCCGTATAATGGTTTTACGTTGGATTTCACCATCGACTTTAACCATCCGGCGATCGACTCCAGCACGCAGCGCTACGCGATGAACTTCTCTGCGGATGCGTTCATGCGTCAGATCAGCCGTGCGCGTACTTTCGGCTTCATGCGTGATATCGAATATCTGCAGTCCCGCGGCCTGTGCCTGGGCGGCAGCTTCGATTGTGCCATCGTTGTTGACGATTATCGCGTATTGAACGAAGACGGCCTGCGTTTTGAAGATGAATTCGTTCGTCACAAAATGCTCGACGCGATCGGTGACTTGTTCATGTGTGGTCACAACATTATTGGTGCATTTACCGCGTATAAATCCGGTCATGCATTGAATAACAAACTGCTGCAGGCGGTCCTGGCAAAACAGGAAGCCTGGGAATATGTGACCTTCCAGGACGATGCAGAACTGCCGTTGGCGTTCAAAGCACCATCGACCGTACTGGCATAACGACATACGCTGTCGCATAAATTCGACTGGTAAATCTGGCACTCTCTCCGGCCAGGTGAGCCAGTCGTTTTTTTATCTTCCGAGTGCAAACCACCTTATCTGAAGCGACTTTTTCCCCACAGGTAGATTAAAATACCGTTCGATCGCTGCTTTCTTAAGCATATTTACCCGCGACTTGCTGTCATTACTGCTGTGGTGCGAACGCATTAATGGTAAGATTTGTGCGCAAAAAATGGTTTTGCATTTGTAACCCCAAACGCAGGGTATATCAGGTGGCAATAACGTGAGTGGAATACTGACGCGCTGGCGACAGTTAGGCAGACGGTACTTCTGGCCGCATCTCCTGTTGGGGATGGTCGCGGCTAGTTTTGGCCTGCCCGCGCTCGGTAATGCTGCTGAACCTAATACTCCCGCGAAGGCGACCGCCAGCAATCACGATCAAGGTGCTAAAGTTAACTTTAGCCAGCTTGCTTTGCTGGAAGCGACCAATCGGCGCCCAAATTTTACCGTCGATTACTGGCATCAACATGCCATTCGTACGGTTATCCGCCATCTTTCTTTTGCCATGGCACCTCAGGCGTTGCCCGTTGCCGAAGAGCCATTGCCAATCCAGGCGCACCATCTTGCGTTACTGAATACGCTCAGCGCGATGCTGACGCAAGAAGGCACTCCGCCCGCGACAGTAAGTCGCGTGACATACGCACACTTTACCTCTCAGGCCGCGTTTAGCGTTCCGGTCTGGATTAGCCAGCTGCAGGGTATCCGCGCTGGTCCTCAACGCCTCAGCTAAAAAAGAACCTTCCAACTTATAATTTTTGACTCCGCACCGCGGGGCGTTTGAGATTTTATTATGCTAATCAAATTATTAACGAAAGTATTCGGTAGCCGTAACGAGCGTACGCTGCGTCGTATGCGTAAAGTGGTCAATGTCATCAATGCGATGGAACCGGAGATGGAAAAACTCTCCGATGATGAACTGAAAGCGAAGACCGCTGAATTCCGCGCCCGTCTGGAAAAAGGTGCCAGCGTTGAGAGCCTGATCCCGGAAGCGTTCGCAGTAGTGCGTGAAGCGAGTAAGCGCGTGTTCGGTATGCGTCACTTCGACGTTCAGCTGCTGGGCGGTATGGTGCTTAACGATCGCTGCATCGCGGAAATGCGTACAGGTGAAGGTAAAACCCTGACCGCGACGCTGCCAGCCTACCTGAACGCATTAAGCGGGAAGGGCGTACACGTGGTTACCGTGAACGACTATCTGGCTCAGCGTGATGCCGAAAATAACCGCCCGCTGTTTGAATTCCTCGGCATGACCGTTGGTATCAACATGTCTGGCCTGCCTGCGCCAGCCAAGCGTGAAGCCTATAACGCCGATATTACTTACGGTACCAATAACGAATACGGCTTTGACTACCTGCGTGACAACATGGCGTTTAGTCCGGAAGAGCGTGTTCAACGTAAACTGCACTATGCGCTGGTCGATGAAGTCGACTCCATCCTGATCGATGAAGCGCGTACGCCGCTGATCATTTCCGGCCCGGCTGAAGACAGCTCGGAAATGTACAAAAAAGTTAATAAAATCATCCCGCACCTGATCCGTCAGGAGAAGGAAGATTCCGACACGTTCCAGGGCGAAGGCCACTTCTCTGTTGATGAGAAAGCGCGCCAGGTTAACCTGACCGAGCGTGGTCTGGTACTGATTGAAGAGCTGCTGGTTAACGAAGGCATTATGGACGAGGGCGAGTCACTGTACTCTCCTGGTAACATTATGCTGATGCACCACGTGACTGCCGCACTGCGTGCGCACGTGCTGTTTACCCGCGACGTAGATTACATCGTGAAAGACGGCGAAGTTATCATCGTCGATGAACACACCGGTCGTACCATGCAGGGGCGTCGCTGGTCCGATGGTCTGCACCAGGCTGTTGAAGCTAAAGAAGGCGTAGAGATCCAGAACGAGAACCAGACGCTGGCATCTATTACCTTCCAGAACTACTTCCGTTTGTACGAAAAACTGGCCGGTATGACCGGTACAGCCGACACTGAAGCGTTTGAATTTAGCTCCATCTACAAACTGGATACCGTGGTTGTGCCGACCAACCGTCCGATGATCCGTAAGGATTTACCGGATCTGGTATACATGACCGAAGCGGAAAAAATTCAGGCGATCATTGAAGATATTAAAGAGCGTACTGCAAATGGCCAGCCGGTACTGGTAGGTACTATCTCCATTGAAAAATCGGAAGTAGTGTCTAACGAGCTGAGCAAAGCGGGTATCAAACACAACGTTCTGAACGCCAAGTTCCACGCCAACGAAGCTGCAATCGTCGCCCAGGCGGGTTATCCGTCAGCCGTGACTATCGCGACGAACATGGCAGGTCGTGGTACCGATATCGTGCTGGGCGGTAGCTGGCAGGCGGAAGTTGCCGAGCTGGAAAACCCAACTCCGGAACAAATCGCGCAGATTAAAGCCGAGTGGCAGGTTCGCCATGACGCGGTATTAGCAGCCGGTGGCTTGCATATTATCGGTACCGAGCGTCACGAATCTCGCCGTATCGATAACCAGCTGCGTGGTCGTTCGGGCCGTCAGGGTGATGCGGGCTCTTCCCGTTTCTATCTGTCGATGGAAGATGCGCTGATGCGTATTTTTGCCTCTGACCGCGTGTCAGGCATGATGCGTAAACTGGGTATGAAGCCTGGCGAAGCCATTGAACACCCATGGGTGACCAAAGCAATTGCTAACGCGCAGCGTAAAGTGGAAAGCCGCAACTTCGATATTCGTAAGCAGTTGCTGGAATATGATGACGTCGCCAACGACCAGCGTCGTGCTATCTACACCCAGCGTAACGAACTGCTGGACGTAACTGATGTTAGCGAAACCATCAACAGCATCCGCGAAGATGTCTTCAAAGCAACTATTGATGCCTATATTCCGCCGCAGTCTCTGGAGGAAATGTGGGATATCCCGGGTCTGCAGGAACGTCTGAAAAACGACTTCGATCTTGAGATGCCGATTTCAGAGTGGCTGGATAAAGAGCCTGAGCTGCACGAAGAAACGCTGCGTGAACGTATCCTGGCAAACGCCATCGAAGTTTATCAGCGTAAAGAGGAAGTTGTGGGCGCGGAGATGATGCGTCACTTCGAAAAAGGCGTGATGCTGCAAACTCTCGACTCCCTGTGGAAAGAGCACCTTGCTGCGATGGACTATCTGCGCCAGGGTATCCACCTGCGTGGTTATGCGCAAAAAGATCCGAAGCAGGAATACAAGCGTGAATCTTTCTCTATGTTTGCGTCAATGCTGGAATCACTGAAATACGAAGTGATCAGCACCCTGAGCAAAGTTCAGGTGCGTATGCCTGAAGAAGTCGAAGCCATGGAGCAGCAGCGTCGTGAAGAAGCTGAGCGCTTAGCGCAGATGCAGCAATTGAGCCATAAAGGCGACGATTCTGCCGCGGCAGAAGAGCTGGCAGCACAAACTGGCGATCGTAAAGTGGGTCGTAACGATCCGTGTCCTTGCGGCTCTGGCAAAAAATACAAACAGTGCCACGGCCGTCTGAGCTAAGAAAATAACTTACTGAAAAGGCGCAGAATTCTGCGCCTTTTTTATGGACGATAAAGATGAAAATACTGCAAATCGCCGTCGGGATTATTCGTAATCATCAACATGAAATTTTTATCACCCAGCGTGCGGCTGATGCCCACATGGCCAATAAGCTGGAGTTCCCCGGCGGGAAAATTGAAGCGGGCGAAACACCGGAGCAGGCGCTGATTCGCGAGCTACAGGAAGAAGTGGGGATCACGCCTACTCAAAGCTCATTGTTCGAAAAGCTGGAGTATCAGTTTCCGGACAGGCATATCACTCTGTGGTTCTGGCTGGTTGAAAGCTGGGAAGGCGAGCCGTGGGGAAAAGAGGGGCAACCGGCGCAGTGGATTGCGCAAGATGCTCTGAATGCGCAGGATTTCCCGCCCGCGAATGCACCGGTCATTGAAAAGCTGATAGCTGGCTAATGGTGCTGTAGGCCGGATAAGGCAACGCCGCATCCGGCAAATTATGGCGGGGGCGCTACGCATGCTCGCCCAACGTTTTAGTTCGTAGGCCTGATAAGCGCAGCGCCATCAGGCAAAACAACATAAAATGCCGGATGCGGCGTTGCCTAATCCGACCCATCGTTTTAGCAGAATTACTTCTGTTCTTCACTCCAGTCGTCGCTTTCTGACAGATCGCCAGAGCTTGGGATGCGTTTCTCTTCTGCGGCCCACTCTCCCAGATCGATTAACTGGCAGCGCTTGCTGCAGAATGGGCGAAACGGACTGACCTCAGCCCATACTACAGGCTTGCCGCAGGTTGGGCAGTTGACGATGGTTTGTTCAGACATGTTGACTCCTTAACAGCACGCCAGTTCAAAATCGAGGCGCTCAGGCACCTGACCATTCTCGCTATCCAGCGGCATAAAACGGATGGCAAAACGGCTCTTATGACCAGAAATTTGCGGATAAAGCAGCGAATCAAGCGGCAGCTGCAAGCGTAGCAGATCTGCATCTTCGCCGTTGTCCTGATAAAAACCATTCAGGCTGGTTTGCTTACGAAACGGCGCTGAGTTGCGAATTAAATCCAGTACCAGCGACAGCGCCTGATTGAGCGGATTCAGGCTGGCAAGCCAGGTTTCAACCTGCGCGTCACGATGCGACTGTGCCAGGTGTAACCAGATATGCAGGGTCGGCAGATCGAAACTGCAGCACCCGCCAGGAATACTTAAACGCTGACGGACGAGACCAATCAGACGATCTTCGCGCAGCGTCTGTCCAATACGCGGGGCAGAAATCAGAATGCTGCCTGCACTTTTTAACTGCTGACGCAAAGAGTCGATTCTGCTTTGATCGACGCCGGGAACTTCGACCCAGGCCTGGAGTTTACGCTGCTGTCGCTCCAGTTCCTTGAGGAGTTCGGTGCGGACTTCGCCGCGTTCAAATACATCCAGTAAATCTCCGATATTGCGGAAAAAATGCAGAGCGCCGGCATGGTCAGCAATGGGCAAATTAACGGAGAGCTGTTGGATTAAAAACTCAATGCGCAGCCATGTGCGCATCTTCTCATTGAGAGGGTGTTCAAAAAGGACCTGGGTGTGCATTACGGTTTTTCCTGTGAGACAAACTGCGACGCGCATTGCAAATAGAGCGCGTGCAGGCGGGCGACATCCGAGGCGATGGCTTCCGGTGCGCCATTATTATCAATAACATCGTCTGCCACGGCCAGCCGCGCTTCACGCGTTGCCTGGGCAGCAAGAATTTGTTCTACATGCTCACGCGTGACGTCATCACGCTGCATGGTGCGTCTGAGCTGGGTTTCGGGGGTGACATCCACCACGAGTACGCGGTCGGCTTTTTTATACAGCGAATTTTCCACCAGCAAAGGGACAACCCATAGCAGATAAGGAGAGGTTGCTTGCTGAAACTGACGCTGCGTTTCCTGCTGAATAAGCGGATGGAGCAGGGCATTCAGCCAGCTTTTCTCCTCAGGATTGGAAAAAATGCGTTCGCGTAAAATGCGTCGCTGCAACGATCCGTCTGCGGCTATAACGTCGGAACCAAAATGTTCTTCGATCGCCTTAAGAGCAGGTGTGCCGGGTTCAACCACCTGGCGCGCAATAATATCTGCATCAATGACGTTTATTCCGAGGTCAGCGAACGCATTTGCAACGGTGCTTTTACCACTGCCAATGCCGCCGGTTAAGGCTACCGTATACCTCATAGATGCCGATCCTGGAGTTTAAGTTTGATTATCAAACAGTTAAAAGTTATGCGTGCGAAGGCGAGGCTGCTGCAGGATTAACCTACTATTCGCCAGGTAAATTTATGGGATTGTAGCGTAAAAAAAGAGAATTTCGCAGTCTTGCGCGGCATTGATTAGTGCGTATGATAGCGTCACTGGAGTTGTGAGTTTCGATTTTTCGCCATTAACCCCAGGAATCCGCACATGCGTATCGAAGAAGATCTGAAGTTAGGTTTCAAAGACGTTCTTATCCGCCCTAAGCGTTCTACTCTCAAAAGCCGTTCCGATGTTGAGCTGGAACGTCAATTTACCTTTAAGCATTCAGGTCAGACCTGGTCCGGCGTACCTATTATTGCCGCGAACATGGACACTGTCGGGACGTTTGCCATGGCAACGGCACTGGCATCCTTCGACATCCTGACCGCTGTGCACAAACACTATTCTGTTGAAGACTGGGCCGCCTTCATCGCAGAGAGCTCTGCCGATGTGCTCAAACACGTAATGGTTTCAACCGGTACGTCTGATGCAGATTTCGAAAAAACTAAACAGATTCTGGCGCTCAACCCCGTGCTGAACTTTATCTGCATTGATGTGGCCAATGGCTACTCAGAGCATTTTGTTCAGTTCGTGTCGAAAGCGCGTGAAGCATGGCCGACAAAAACGATCTGTGCGGGCAATGTGGTCACCGGTGAAATGTGTGAAGAGCTGGTGCTCTCCGGTGCTGATATTGTCAAAGTCGGCATTGGCCCAGGTTCAGTATGTACCACACGTGTAAAAACCGGCGTTGGCTATCCACAGCTTTCTGCAGTTATTGAATGCGCCGATGCAGCCCACGGTCTGGGTGGCATGATTGTCAGCGACGGCGGTTGCACAATGCCGGGTGACGTGGCAAAAGCGTTCGGTGGCGGTGCAGACTTCGTGATGCTCGGCGGCATGCTGGCTGGTCATGAAGAAAGTGGCGGCAAAATTGTTGAAGAGAACGGTGAGAAATTCATGCTGTTCTACGGTATGAGCTCTGAATCTGCAATGACGCGTCACGTAGGTGGTGTTGCACAGTACCGCGCTGCAGAAGGTAAGACCGTCAAGCTGCCACTGCGCGGCCCGGTTGATAATACCGCTCGCGATATCCTCGGCGGCCTGCGTTCTGCTTGCACCTATGTAGGCGCATCCCGTCTGAAAGAGCTGACCAAACGTACAACGTTTATTCGTGTACAGGAACAAGAAAACCGTGTTTTCAATAGCCTGTAAGAACAGCTAGTTCTGTGAAATGCCGGATGGCGTTACGCCGCCATCCGGCATTTGAATTTATCCCACTCCGCTCATCGCATCTCCCAAATGGAAAATCGGTAAATACATCGCGACGACTAGGGTACCGATGATAAGCCCCGTAATGATCAGCAACGCAGGCTCAAGTAATGCAGCCAAATTCTCAGCCTGAGCCAGGGTTTTATCGCCATGGTGATGCGCAAGATTGCGCAGCATTGCATCCAGCGAGCCGGAAGCTTCACCCGTTCTGACCAGCTGTATACACAATGGGCTGAATTCATCACTATTTTTAAGCGCTAACCAGATCGGTTTTCCAGCGCTGATATCCTGCTGAACCAGTGCTAAACGTTGCGACCAGAAAGGGTTAGCCAGCGTTTCGGTAACGCTCTCAAGACCCTGCAAAAAGGGAATGCCCGCATTTTGCGTTAACGCCAGAACAGTGAATATCTGCGTGAGTTTTTGCCCTCTCACCATCGGCCCTATGACCGGGAGGCTGAGCAGCAATTTCTGGCGCAGAATGAGCCAGTACGGTTTCTGCTTTATCAAATGATGTGTGGCAACTGCTACCAGGCCAAGTGCTACCGCCAGCCATCCCCATTGGCTGCTACAGTGTGCGATGGTAATAATCCACTGAGTGAGCGCCGGTAGCGGGGTGTTGAACGTCTGGTAAATAGCGGCAAACTCAGGGAGTACAAACTGCAGCATCGCAAATACGACCATCACTGCCATTGTTATGATGATGATCGGATATCGCAGGGCTTTTCTAACTTTATCAGCAAGTTGCTGTTGTTTCTTTTGCTGGTGGGCGAGTTCAAAACAGCAGTCGTCCAGCTTACCCGTAAGCTCTCCGGTGCGGATCATTGCCTGGTAAAGGGGCGGAAAAACGTGTTGCCATTGTGATAACGAGGTGGAGAGGGTAATGCCCTGTTCCATATCGTAAGCCAGCGTACGCAGTAGCGCCTGCCATTGACTGCTGGGATGCTGTTCAGCAAGCAGAGCTAGCCCTGTTGAGAGCGTTAACCCTGCCTTTAGTAATGTCGCCAACTGGTGTATGGTTTCGGCACTTCTTGTACGGCTCCAGTGCGAGGTTTTGACACGCATACGTTTAATGCGCAGCGGCGTAATCTGTTGTTTCTCAAGAGCCAGCATCAATGACGGTCGGGTATCGGCCCATAGTGTGCCTTCCAGCGATTTACCTTCGTTGTTAATACCTTGCCAGCGCCAAAGCTGTTTAGTGGACATGAGGCATGCCCAGTACACGAATCAGCTCTTCAAATGTCGTTAACCCTTGCTCGACGGCCTGACAGCCATTCTCGAATAGCGTTCTCATTCCTGATTGCTGAGCATCAGACTCCACTTCGTCTACGGATGTGCCACTGGCAATACTCTGACGTAATGCCGGAGTAACAGGGAGCACTTCAAACAATGCCGCACGACCATAAAATCCGTGATAACAATGTTTGCAGCCAGGGGCCTGCCAATTCGGTAGTGGTGTAGGCCAGACAGCTTTCGGGAGCGTGATAGGCGTACTCTGACGTTGTCGGCAATGGGGGCACAACTTTCTGACCAACCGCTGTGCAATAACGAGCGTCAGCGCGGAGGCGATCATCCAGCGTGCGACACCCATTTGTTGCAGGCGCACCAGCGTTTCACTGGTGGAATTGGTATGCAGCGTAGAAAGAACCAGATGGCCGGTTTGCGCTGCTTTAAGGGCTATTTCGGCCGTTTCGCCATCGCGGATTTCACCCACCATGATAATGTCGGGATCCTGGCGCAGCAGAGCACGTAAGACTCCCTGAAAAGTCAGGCCGGCACGTGGGTGAGTTTGCGTCTGGTTGAGACCTGCGATCGGGATCTCTACCGGATCTTCCACGCTACAAAGATTCACATCCGGGGTGTTTCGGGTTTGCAGCGCACTGTACAGCGTGACCGTTTTGCCGCTTCCGGTAGGCCCGGTAACCAGAATCAGCCCCTGAGGCTGCTGCAAGGCTTGCGAAAATGCGGTCAGCTGCGCGTCTTGCATTCCCAGCGCGGCGATCTCCAGTGACTGATCGACCTGATGAAGTAGCCGCAACACGACCTTTTCGCCGTAGCGACAGGGCAGGGTGGCGATGCGAAACGAGACCGGCTCTCCTGAAATCTCAACGGTAAATTGTCCGTCTTGTGGAAGCCGATGCTCGGCGATATCCAGGCTGCCTAATACTTTTAACCTTGCGGTAATGGCAATGCCCATCTCGGTCGTCACTTCCGGTAAAGCGTGAAGCACGCCATCTACGCGTAATCTGATTCGATAGTGATTTTCCTCGGGTTCAAAATGAATATCAGAAGCCCGTTGCGTCAGAGCGGAATGAAACGTCTGATTCAGCAAGTCTGCTGCGCTGGCGCTGCTTTTCGTGACCACTGCCGGGAGCATTGTCTGCGGTGTATGTGTGTGGCCTTCCATTTGCTGACGTGTCCAGCAGACAATGTCGATGCGCCGGATGGTGGCAAAATGCAGCGCATCCAGCAGCTCGTGTGATGGGGCGTCTACGACGGCGATATGCACTACTTCATTGTCTGCATCCAGTAATATTGCCTGATAACGTTGACATAGCGCCGTAAGTTGGGTGGTGTTCATCTCTGTTCCTTAGTGGGTATCAAAGCGGAAAATGTCTTCACAGGCCTGCTGCAATGCGCTGTCGTTCTGGATGACGCAGTTTCGGTTCCAACCGGTAATGCCGTTGGCATTGTCCCAACCTGGCGTCATGGTGATGCTTAGCCCGTTCAGGCTTTCCTGCCCACTAAGACTGACAACTCCCTTTTCAACGCTCATGGCTGAGACGTAACGGGTAGTTGTTGGAGAGGGAATACCATTCGTTCCGGCATCGCAGGTATCTGTTCCGCCATGCTCCAGTGCACAGAGCTCAACTGCCGTGCGATAGGGGACAAAGGTTTGCAGCATGTCTGTCAGCGCGGCTTTGCGCAGATAGTTTTGATATGCCGGAATGCCGATGGCGCTAAGGATGGCAATAATGCCAATTACCACCATGAGTTCGATAAGTGTAAAGCCTCGTTGCTTGTTCATCGTTCGCTCCTTGAGTTTGCTGGCGCTACTTTGGCAAACCGACGGGAGGACGACGAGAGACAAAAAACAAAACGGGAAAGTGGGTTCAGAGGATTTTTACGAAATTACAGAGTCAGACAATGTATTTGCGAAGAGACTCGAAGAAACTGCCGGATGGTGGTGTAAATGCCGTATCCGGCTTACAGAATAAACTTGTATAGTAGGCCCGATAAGCGAAGCGTCATCGGGCAATACAATCAGCAATTAGCGAAATCGCATGGAGAGATCGAGTGCGCGAACATGTTTGGTCAGTGCGCCAACGGAGATAAAGTCGACACCGGTTTCGGCAAATTCGCGCAGCGTTTCATGGGTGACGTTGCCCGACACTTCCAGACGCGCCTGGCCGTTGGTGCGTTTTACCGCTTCGCGCATTTGGTCAGTTTCGAAGTTATCGAGCATGATGATGTCGGCCCCGGCTTTCAGCGCGTCGTCC
The DNA here is from genome assembly GCF_030332565.1 of Citrobacter sp. Cpo109. Taxonomy (NCBI): domain Bacteria; kingdom Pseudomonadati; phylum Pseudomonadota; class Gammaproteobacteria; order Enterobacterales; family Enterobacteriaceae; genus Citrobacter; species Citrobacter sp. Cpo109. Next base: position 109,567 of record NZ_JAOWHQ010000071.1, on the reverse strand, counting down.
AGCTCATCCAGGCTTTCTACTTCGACTTCAACCGGCACATCCGGGTGCAACCAGAAGGCTTTTTCGACGGCCTGACGTACCGAGCCGGAAGCAATAATGTGGTTTTCTTTTATCAGGAAGGCGTCGGACAGCCCCAAACGATGATTCGCGCCTCCGCCGCACAATACGGCGTATTTTAGCGCGGTACGCAGTCCCGGCAGTGTTTTACGCGTATCCAGCAGTTGGGTCTTGGTTCCCACTAACAGGTCGACGTATTTACGCACTTCGCTCGCTACACCTGAAAGCGTCTGCACAAAATTCAGCGCAGTACGTTCACCGGTCAGTAAAACGCGGGAAGGGCCGTCCAGTTCAAACAGCGGCTGATTGGCCTTTATGCTGTCGCCATCTTCGACATGCCAGGTGATGTTGACATCATCGCCAGCCAGCTGAATAAAGACCTCTTCCACCCAACGTTTTCCACAAAAAACGCCATCTTCGCGGGTGATTACGGTGGCATGGGAGCGCATGTCTTCGGGTAAAAGCTGTGCGGTAATATCGTTATTGGCATCAACTTCTCCGCCTAAATCTTCACGCAGCGCCTGAGCTACAGCGGCAGGGATATCCAGATTTATGCGTTCCAACAGCGCGTCACGTCGGTAGTCAGGGTTATAGCGGCGAGGCGGCATGATAAAACTCCAAATAGCTAACGAATCATAAGGTGGAAACATGCTACCCTGAACCAGATATGAGCACCACCAATAAGGAGATTCTGCATGTTGTTAGACGAGGGCTGGCTGGCAGAGGCGCGACGCGTTCCCTCTCCGCATTACGATTGCCGCCCGGATGACGAAAACCCTTCTCTGCTGGTGGTGCATAATATCAGCCTGCCGCCCGGCGAGTTTGGCGGCCCGTGGATAGACGCGCTGTTTACGGGCACGATTGATCCCAACGCCCATCCTTATTTTGCCGGGATCGCCCATCTGCGTGTTTCGGCCCATTGTTTGATTCGCCGTGACGGTGAAATCGTGCAATATGTGCCTTTTGATAAACGCGCCTGGCATGCGGGTGTGTCGAGCTATCAAGGGCGAGAACTCTGTAATGATTTTTCAATTGGTATTGAGTTGGAAGGGACGGATACGCTGGCCTATACCGATGCGCAGTATCAGCAACTGGCTGCCGTGACGAATACTCTGATTACGCGTTATCCGGCCATTGCTAACAACATGACAGGACATTGCAATATTGCGCCCGAGCGTAAGACCGATCCCGGGCCGTCCTTTGACTGGGCAAGGTTCCGCGCCCTGGTCACCCCCTCGTCGCACAAGGAGATGACATGACGCTGTTTACAACATTATTGGTGTTGATTGTTGAACGCCTGTTTAAGCTGGGTGAGCACTGGCAGCTTGATCACCGGATTGAAGCTTTTTTCCGCCGGACTAAGCATTTCTCGATGATGCGTACGGTAGGCATGACTCTTATTGCGATGGGAGTGACATTTCTGCTACTGCGCGCACTTCATGGGCTGTTGTTTAATGTTCCGTTGCTGGTGGCGTGGATCTTAATTGGCTTGCTGTGCATCGGTGCTGGCAAGGCGCGCCTTCACTATCACGCTTACCTGAACGCGGCTGCTCGCGATGATGCTCACGCCCGTGATGCGATGGCCAGCGAGCTGACGCTTATCCATGGGGTTCCGCCGGACTGCGATGAGCGTGAATTCTTGCGCGAACTGCAGAACGCGCTGTTATGGAACAACTTCCGCTTTTATCTGGCACCGTTATTTTGGCTGATTGTCGGTGGTCCGTGGGGACCTGTGACGCTGGTTGGTTATGCTTTTTTACGTGCCTGGCAGTCCTGGCTGGCGCGCTATCAGACACCGCACCAGCGTCTGCATTCAGGTATTGATGCGATCCTGCATGTGCTGGATTGGATCCCGGTGCGTCTGGCGGGCGTGGTCTATGCGCTATTGGGACACGGTGAGAAGGCGCTGCCGGCCTGGTTTGCCTCGCTTGCGGATCTGCACACGTCGCAATATCAGGTGCTTACGCGTCTGGCGCAGTTCTCGCTGGCGCGTGAACCGCACACCGATAAAGTCGAAACGCCAAAAGCTGCCGTTTCGCTGGCGAAGAAAACCTCGTTTGTGGTGGTGGTGGTTATTGCGGTGCTCACCATTTATGGGGCATTAGTATAGCGTTGTGCCGGATGGCGCTAACGCTTATCCGGCCGACAATGAAAAAACGTGTAGGCCCGGTAAGCGTTAGCGCCACCGGGCAGTGCAACGGTTTAGTTCGTATCAGCAGGCGGCACGCCAAAATCTGGCATGCCGTTTTCGTCCCAACGCACGAGCTTCAGACGAGTGTGGCGGTTTGGGTCGTACAGCGGATCGCCCTCGATTTCGGTGTAGTTTCTCGCGTGATACACCAGCACATCTTCACCTTCCGGCGTTTGTGTAAAGCTGTTGTGTCCTGGCCCAAACTGGCGGTTTTCATAACTGGTGGTAAAGACCGGGCGCGGTGATTTGTGCCAGTTCTGTGGGTTGAGCGGATCGGCGTTGAGGTCAATCCACAATAATCCCATACAGTAGTTCTCATCGGTGGCGCTGGCGGAATAGCTGATAAACAGCTTATCGCCATGAACCATGACGGCAGGACCTTCGTTGACCCAAAAACCCCGGCATTCCCAGTCATACTCAGGGTGGCTTAGCATGATCGGCTCGCCTTTAATCGTCCATGGATTTTCCAGCTCTGCGAGATAGATATTGGAGTTTCCGGCGATATCGGGAGACTTCTGCGCCCAGAGGTACCACTGTTTTCCCTGATGGCTAAAGGTGGTGGCATCAAGCGCAAAGGTATCAAACTGCGTTTTAATCTGACCTTTCTCAGTCCACTGGCCGGTCAGCGGATCGGCGTCGGCACATTCGAGCGCAAACATGCGATGCTGGAACATCCCCAGCTTGTCGAGCGACTGTGTATGGGTGGCAGCAAAATAGATGTACCACTTGCCTGCCAGATGATGGATTTCGGGTGCCCAGATGAGTTGGCTCATGGGGCCGCTTTCTGGTTTGCGCCAGACGACAACCTGGGCGGCGGTGCGCAACCCTTCCAGCGAGTCGGCCCGGCGTATCTCCAGGCGGTCATATTCGGGTACTGAAGCAATGAAATAATAGTGGCTACCGTCACGTAAGATAAACGGATCGGCACGCTGTTCAATAAAGGGATTTGGCCACTGATTCATTAGGCTTTCCTTACGGTTTCAGTCGTTTTTATATCGTGGTATTCATTCAGTTCACGGTAGTTGGTGCGGCGCTTTTCTAAATCTGTCTGGATTTGTTGCATAAACTCGCGGTCAACTTTCAGCAGACGAACCACGCCTGCGGTAATCAGGTAGCCTACGCCCGGTATGATGGTAAACAGCAGCATAATACCGTTAATGGCAGAGTCGCTTTGCGCTTTCGCCCCAGCGTCGTAGCCGTACCAGGAGAGCAGGAAGCCGACCATCGCTCCGGCAATCGCCAGGCCCAGTTTCAGGAAGAACAGGTTACCGGAGAAGCTGATTCCGGTGATGCGTTTACCGGTTTTCCACTCGCCATAGTCATCGACATCCGCCATCAGCGACCAGTGCAGCGGAGAAGGAATTTGGTGCAGGATGTTGAGCAGGAAGTAGAGCACCATAATCATCATGGTGGCTTTCGGATCGAAGAAGTAAAACGCGGCAGAGAAAATCGCCAGGATAATATTGGTCCAGAAGAAGACTTTCAGTTTGCACCAGCGATCGGTTAATACCTTCGCCAGCATACTGCCGATCATCATGCCGACCACACCAAGACTGATAAACAGCGTTGCGAACTGCGTGCTTTGCTGCATAACCCAGGTCACGTAGTACATGGTGGCAGCCATGCGAATAAAGCCCGGACAGACGTTGCACAGTGTTAACAGCAGAATTTTTACCCACTGATCGTTCTTCCACACGTCTTTCAGATCGGCTTTTAAATCATCATTGGTCTGGACAGCAGGGCGTACGCGTTCACGGACCGTAGCGAAGCAAAACAGGAACATACACATGCCGATGAAAGCCAGAACCGCCATCGCCATCTGATATCCTTTGGCTTTGTCTTCCCCGCCGAACCAGTCGGCCATTGGCAGCAAGGTGAGAGACAGAAGCAGGGTTGCAATGCCTACCAACACAAAGCGATATGACTGGCAGGCGACGCGTTCCTTCGGATCGTTGGTGATGACGCTACCGAGCGAGCAGTAGGGAATGTTGATCGCTGTATAAGTAATAGATAGCAGGAAGTAGGTAACGAACGCATAGATAACTTTGCTGTTATAGGTCCACTCAGGGGTGGTAAACATTAGTACGCTGAATAATGCGTACGGGAAAGCCATCCATAAAAGCCATGGACGAAATCGACCATATTTACTACGGGTGCGGTCGGCCATCGCGCCCATTATTGGGTCGGTAACGGCGTCGATAACGCGTACTGAGAGCAGTAATACGCCGACCAGTGCAGGTGCCAGACCAAAAATGTCTGTGTAAAAATAGTTAACAAACAACATGATGGCGCCAAAGATGATGTTGCATCCGGCGTCGCCCATTCCATAGCCGATCTTTTCTTTCACCGTGAGCTTACTGGTTTCCATCAACTGCTCTCCATTAATGAGATATGGAGAGAATTATTGTCCGGCACTGGTATTTTTGCGTTGCAGGATAACGCCGCTGATATGGACTAAACAGTCGTGAGTGGGAAAGTGTGAGACAGGTAACAACCCCCACCTGACGCAGGTGGGGGGAGGGGGGATTAATGCGCTTTAACCGCACCGGCCGTTTTCTGTTTACACAGGTAGCCGATGCCAAGAATGGCAATCCATACAGGGATTAAGTATACCGAGATCGCCATGCCCGGCGTCATCAGCATAATCACCAGTACTGCAGCCATGAAAATCAGGCACACCCAGTTACCCAGCGGATAGAGCAGCGCCGGGAAGCGGGTGGTAACACCCTGCTGCTGTTTGGCTTTGCGGAACTTCATGTGCGCCAGGCTAATCATTGCCCAGTTGATCACCAGTGCGGAAACCACCAGCGCCATCAGCAGGCCAAAGGCGGATTCCGGTGCCAGGTAGTTGATCAGCACACAAAGAGCCGTCACCAGTGCGGAAACCAGAATGGTGTTCACCGGTACACCGCGTTTATCTACGTTCATCAGCGCTTTCGGCGCATTGCCCTGCTGTGCCAGACCGAACAGCATACGGCTGTTGCAGTATACGCAGCTGTTATAGACAGAAAGGGCGGCAGTCAGCACTACGATGTTCAGGGCATTAGCAACAAAGGTGTCGCCCAGCTCGTGGAAAATAAGGACAAACGGGCTGGTATCGGCCGTGACACGCGTCCACGGCATCAGGGAAAGCAGAACCGCCAGCGAACCCACATAGAAAATCAGGATACGGTAGATAACCTGGTTGGTCGCTTTGGGAATGCTTTGCTCCGGGTTATCCGCTTCTGCTGCGGTGATCCCGACCAGCTCCAGCCCACCGAAAGAGAACATAATAATAGCCATCATCATCACCAGACCGGTGAAGCCATGCGGCAGGAAGCCTCCCTGGTCCCACAGGTTGCTGACGCTGGCCTGCGGGCCGCCGTTACCGCTAAACAGTAACCAGCCGCCGAACAGGATCATCGCTACGACGGCAATGACTTTAATAATGGCGAACCAGAACTCCATCTCACCAAACACTTTCACGTTGGTCAGGTTGATGGCGTTGATCAACACAAAGAAGGCAGCCGCAGACACCCATGTTGGGATCTCCGGGTACCAGAACTGGATGTATTTACCCACGGCAGTTAGCTCAGCCATAGCAACCAGCACGTACAGCACCCAATAGTTCCAGCCGGAAGAGAACCCCGCGAAACCGCCCCAGTATTTATAAGCAAAGTGACTAAATGAGCCTGCAACGGGCTCTTCAACCACCATTTCACCTAACTGACGCATAATCAAAAAGGCGATAAAGCCGGCAATAGCGTAACCCAGAATAATACCCGGTCCTGCAGACTGGATAACGGATGCGCTACCAAGGAATAACCCGGTACCAATCGCGCCACCCAGCGCGATTAGCTGTATATGGCGGTTCTTAAGGCCGCGCTTGAGCTGATCGCCATGCTGTTGACTTTCCATCATGAAACCTCGTGTGTGGTTTTACTCTTCATATTTCGAGTGCTTATTTTTTGAACTACGCAGCAATGCGTGTGTAAGTTTGCAATTCCGTTTGTTGTATTAATTTGTTTACAGATGCTTTTGATGAAATGTTGCCTTAATACTTTTGTCTTGATCAGAATAATGATATGCGAGCGCGAATGCACCTGCTTTATGCGGGGAAGATGACGAGTTGAATAAAAAGAAACCATTTGTAAATGCGAGTTTATCTACCACAAAATTTCCATTTTGAATTTCTATTCAATAATAGTGGTTGATATATCGATAAATAAGCAGGTGAATCGGTTCAGATGAGATAATCTTTCGTTTCAATTCCGTTAAAACTACCCCGGGGTGGGTAAATTTAACATTTGTGCATAGTTACATGTTTGAAACGTTATTTCTGTAATGTTGTTAAAATATGCCTCCTTTACTGATTTCAATCAAAACCTGTATGGACAGAAGGTGAATACTTTGTTACTTTAGCGTCAAGAACATGAAATTGGTAAGACCAATTGACTCCGGGCAAATGGCTTAAGACAGGAAATCATGGCCTACAGCAAAATCCGCCAACCAAAACTCTCCGATGTGATTGAGCAGCAGCTGGAGTTTTTAATTCTTGAGGGGACACTTCGCCCCGGAGAAAAACTCCCACCGGAACGCGAGCTGGCAAAACAGTTCGACGTCTCCCGCCCCTCCTTACGCGAGGCGATCCAACGCCTTGAAGCGAAGGGCTTACTGCTTCGTCGTCAGGGCGGTGGCACTTTTGTTCAGAGCAGCCTGTGGCAGAGCTTTAGCGACCCACTGGTAGAGCTGCTCTCCGACCATCCTGAATCCCAGTTTGACCTGCTTGAGACGCGCCATGCGTTGGAAGGTATTGCGGCTTATTACGCTGCACTGCGCAGCACGGATGAAGACAAAACGCGTATCCGTGAACTCCACCATGCGATCGAGCTTGCTCAACAGTCCGGCGATCTTGACGGCGAATCTGATGCGGTACTCCAGTATCAAATTGCTGTCACCGAAGCGGCACACAATGTGGTGCTGCTCCATTTGCTAAGGTGTATGGAGCCGATGCTGGCCCAGAACGTTCGGCAAAACTTCGAATTGCTGTATGCGCGTCGTGAAATGCTGCCACTGGTTAGCAGTCACCGTACCCGTATTTTTGAAGCAATTATTGCCGGGAAGCCGGAAGAGGCGCGTGAAGCGTCCCACCGTCACCTGGCGTTTATCGAAGAGATTCTGCTGGACAGAAGCCGTGAGGAAAGCCGTCGTGAACGCGCCTTACGCCGTCTGGAGCAACGAAAGAATTAGTGATTTTTCTGGCAGAACGTTAACCAGAAGATGTTGTAAATCAAGCGCCATATAAAGTGCGCGGCAACTAAACGCAGAACCTGTCTTATTACGCTCTCTGGCGAGAACGTAATGGGACAGGTTCCAGATAACTCAACGTATTAGATAGATAAGGAATACCCCCATGTCAGAACGTTTCCCAAATGACGTGGATCCGATCGAAACTCGCGACTGGCTACAGGCGATCGAATCGGTCATCCGTGAAGAAGGTGTTGAGCGTGCTCAGTATCTGATCGACCAACTGCTTTCAGAAGCCCGCAAAGGCGGCGTGAAAGTAGCGGCAGGTGCAGGGGCCAGCAATTATGTAAACACTATTGCCGTTGAAGATGAACCGGAATACCCGGGCAATCTGGAGCTGGAACGTCGTATTCGTTCTGCTATCCGTTGGAACGCCATCATGACCGTACTGCGCGCGTCTAAAAAGGACCTCGAGCTGGGTGGCCACATGGCATCCTTCCAGTCCTCCGCAACGGTATATGATGTTTGCTTCAACCACTTCTTCCGTGCACGCAACGAGCAAGATGGCGGCGATCTGGTGTACTTCCAGGGTCACATCTCTCCGGGCATCTACGCACGCGCATTCCTGGAAGGTCGTCTGACTGAAGAGCAGATGAACAACTTCCGTCAGGAAGTACATGGCAAAGGCCTGTCTTCCTACCCGCACCCGAAACTGATGCCAGAATTCTGGCAGTTCCCGACCGTATCTATGGGTCTGGGCCCAATCGGTGCTATCTACCAGGCTAAATTCCTGAAATATCTGGAACACCGTGGCCTGAAAGATACCTCTAAACAGACCGTTTACGCCTTCCTGGGCGACGGCGAGATGGATGAGCCAGAATCTAAAGGTGCGATCACCATCGCGACCCGTGAAAAACTGGACAACCTGGTCTTTGTTATCAACTGTAACCTGCAGCGTCTTGACGGCCCGGTAACCGGTAACGGCAAGATTGTTAACGAACTGGAAGGCATCTTCGCGGGCGCTGGCTGGAACGTTATCAAAGTCATGTGGGGCGGTCGTTGGGATGAGTTGCTGCGTAAAGACACCAGCGGTAAACTGATCCAGCTGATGAACGAAACCGTTGACGGCGACTACCAGACCTTCAAATCCAAAGATGGCGCATACGTACGTGAGCACTTCTTCGGTAAATACCCGGAAACCGCAGCACTGGTTGCTGACTGGACTGACGAGCAGATTTGGGCTCTGAACCGTGGTGGTCACGATCCGAAGAAAGTCTATGCTGCACTGAAAAAAGCGCAGGAAACCAAAGGCAGAGCAACTGTAATCCTGGCCCATACCATTAAAGGTTACGGCATGGGTGACACTGCTGAAGGTAAAAACATCGCTCACCAGGTTAAGAAAATGAACATGGACGGCGTGCGTTATATCCGCGACCGTTTCAACGTTCCTGTGACCGATGAGCAGGTTGAAAACCTGTCTTACATCACCTTCCCGGAAGGTTCTGAAGAGCACACTTATCTGCACGCTCAGCGTCAGAAACTGCATGGCTACCTGCCAGCTCGTCAGCCGAACTTCACCGAGAAGCTGGAACTGCCAGCTCTGGAAGACTTCGGTGCGCTGCTGGAAGAGCAGAACAAAGAAATCTCCACCACTATCGCTTTCGTTCGTGCCCTGAACGTGATGCTGAAGAACAAGTCGATCAAAGATCGTCTGGTTCCGATCATCGCTGACGAAGCGCGTACTTTCGGTATGGAAGGTCTGTTCCGTCAGATTGGTATCTACAGCCCGAACGGTCAGCAGTACACCCCGCAGGACCGTGAGCAGGTTGCTTACTATAAAGAAGACGAGAAAGGTCAGATCCTGCAGGAAGGTATCAACGAACTGGGTGCAGGCGCATCCTGGCTGGCTGCTGCGACTTCTTACAGCACCAACGATTTGCCGATGATCCCGTTCTACATCTACTACTCCATGTTCGGGTTCCAGCGTATTGGTGACCTGTGCTGGCAGGCAGGCGACCAACAGGCTCGTGGCTTCCTGATTGGTGGTACTTCTGGTCGTACTACGCTGAACGGTGAAGGTCTGCAGCACGAAGATGGTCACAGCCATATTCAGTCTCTGACTATCCCGAACTGTATCTCTTACGATCCGTCTTACGCGTACGAAGTTGCGGTCATCATGCACGATGGTCTGGAGCGTATGTACGGTGAGAAACAAGAGAACGTTTACTACTACATCACCACGCTGAACGAAAACTACCACATGCCGGCAATGCCAGCAGGTGCCGAGGAAGGTATCCGTAAAGGTATCTACAAACTCGAAACCCTCGAAGGTAAGAAAGGTAAAGTTCAGCTGCTGGGCTCCGGTTCTATCCTGCGTCACGTGCGTGAAGCAGCACAGATCCTGGCGAACGACTACGGTGTAGGTTCTGACGTTTACAGCGTAACCTCCTTCACTGAACTGGCGCGTGATGGCCAGGATTGTGAGCGCTGGAACATGCTGCACCCGATGGAAACTCCGCGCGTTCCGTACATCGCTCAGGTGATGAACGACGCTCCGGCAGTAGCATCTACTGACTATATGAAACTGTTTGCGGAACAGGTTCGTACTTATGTACCGGCTGATGATTATCGCGTACTGGGTACTGACGGTTTCGGTCGCTCTGACAGCCGTGAAAACCTGCGTCACCACTTCGAAGTTGATGCTTCCTACGTGGTTGTAGCGGCCCTGGGCGAACTGGCTAAACGTGGCGAAATCGATAAGAAAGTGGTTGCAGATGCAATCATCAAATTCAACATCGATGCAGATAAAGTTAACCCGCGTCTGGCGTAAGAGGTAAAAGAATAATGGCTATCGAAATCAATGTACCGGACATCGGGGCTGATGAAGTTGAAATCACCGAGATCCTGGTCAAAGTAGGCGACAAAGTTGAAGCTGAACAGTCGCTGATCACCGTAGAAGGCGACAAAGCCTCTATGGAAGTTCCGTCCCCTCAGGCGGGTATCGTTAAAGAGATCAAAGTCTCTGTTGGCGACAAAACTGAGACCGGCAAACTGATCATGATTTTCGATTCCGCCGACGGTGCAGCAGCAGCTGCACCTGCTCAGGCAGAAGAGAAGAAAGAAGCAGCTCCGGCAGCAGCACCTGCTGCCTCTGCGGCGAAAGACGTACACGTACCTGACATCGGCGGTGACGAAGTAGAAGTTACCGAGATCATGGTTAAAGTGGGCGATACCGTTGCGGCTGAACAGTCTCTGATCACCGTTGAAGGTGACAAAGCCTCTATGGAAGTTCCGGCGCCGTTCGCAGGTACCGTTAAAGAGATCAAAATCAAAACGGGTGACAAAGTGTCTACCGGTTCCCTGATTATGGTCTTCGAAGTGGCGGGCGCAGCGCCTGCTGCTGCACCGGCTCAGGCGGCTGCTCCAGCAGCAGCGGCGGCTCCGGCTGCTTCCGGCTCGAAAGAAGTTAACGTACCGGATATCGGTGGTGACGAAGTTGAAGTCACTGAAGTGATGGTTAAAGTGGGCGATAAAATTGCCGCTGAGCAGTCACTGATCACCGTTGAAGGCGATAAAGCGTCGATGGAAGTTCCGGCACCGTTCGCAGGTACCGTGAAAGAAATCAAAATCAGCACCGGCGACAAAGTTAAAACCGGTTCTCTGATTATGGTCTTCGAAGTCGAAGGCGCAGCACCTGCAGCCGCTCCTGCACAAGCAGCTGCTCCGGCTCCGGCCGCTGCACCAGCGCCTGCGCAAGCCGCAGCTCCGGCCGCAAAAGCGGAAGGCAAATCTGAGTTTGCTGAAAACGACGCTTATGTTCATGCAACGCCGCTGATTCGTCGCCTGGCGCGCGAATTCGGTGTGAACCTGGCGAAAGTGAAAGGTTCTGGCCGTAAAGGTCGTATCCTGCGTGAAGACGTTCAGGCTTACGTGAAAGACGCTATCAAGCGTGCTGAAGCGGCTCCGGCTGCAGCAGCAGGTGGCGGTATCCCGGGTATGCTGCCTTGGCCGAAAGTGGACTTCAGCAAGTTTGGTGAAATCGAAGAAGTGGAACTGGGCCGTATCCAGAAAATCTCTGGTGCTAACCTGAGCCGTAACTGGGTGATGATCCCGCACGTTACTCACTTTGATAAGACCGATATCACCGATCTGGAAGCGTTCCGTAAACAGCAGAACGCCGAAGCTGAAAAACGTAAACTGGACGTGAAATTCACCCCAGTAGTCTTCATCATGAAAGCCGTTGCCGCAGCTCTGGAACAGATGCCGCGCTTCAACAGCTCCCTGTCTGAAGACGGTCAGCGCCTGACCCTGAAGAAATACATCAACATCGGTGTAGCGGTTGATACTCCGAATGGTCTGGTTGTTCCGGTCTTCAAAGACGTGAACAAGAAGAGCATTACCGAGCTGTCTCGTGAACTGACCGTGATCTCCAAGAAAGCGCGTGATGGCAAGCTGACCGCTGGCGAAATGCAGGGCGGTTGCTTCACCATCTCCAGCATCGGTGGCCTGGGTACTACCCACTTCGCGCCGATTGTGAACGCGCCGGAAGTGGCTATCCTCGGTGTCTCCAAGTCCTCTATGGAGCCAGTGTGGAACGGTAAAGAGTTTATGCCGCGTCTGATGATGCCGATTTCGCTCTCCTTCGACCACCGTGTAATTGACGGTGCGGATGGTGCGCGCTTTATCACCATCATCAACAACATGCTGTCTGACATTCGCCGCCTGGTGATGTAAGCGAAAAAGCCGGCCCGACGGCCGGCTTTTTTCTGGTAATCTCATGAAGTCAGTGAGGTTATTGTGCGAAAGACAAATCGGTTGCCGTTTGTTGTTTCAAAATTGTTAACAATTTTGTAAAATACGGGCGGATAGAACGACCCGCTGGACGACGGGTATAAATTAAGAGGTCATGATGAGCACTGAAATCAAAACTCAGGTCGTGGTACTTGGGGCAGGCCCTGCAGGTTACTCTGCTGCCTTCCGTTGCGCAGATTTAGGTCTGGAGACCGTCATCGTAGAACGTTACAGCACCCTTGGCGGTGTTTGTCTGAACGTCGGCTGTATCCCTTCTAAAGCGCTGCTGCACGTAGCAAAAGTTATCGAAGAAGCCAAAGCACTGGCTGAACACGGTATCGTTTTTGGCGAGCCGAAAACCGATATCGACAAGATTCGTACCTGGAAAGAAAAAGTTATCACTCAGCTGACCGGCGGTCTGGCGGGTATGGCCAAAGGCCGTAAAGTGAAAGTGGTTAACGGTCTGGGTAAATTTACCGGGGCAAACACCCTGGAAGTTGAAGGCGAAAACGGCAAAACCGTGATCAACTTCGACAACGCAATCATCGCGGCGGGTTCCCGTCCGATCGAACTGCCGTTTATTCCGCATGAAGATCCGCGCGTGTGGGATTCCACCGATGCACTGGAACTGAAAACTGTTCCTAAGCGCCTGCTGGTAATGGGCGGCGGTATCATCGGTCTGGAAATGGGTACCGTGTACCATGCGCTGGGTTCAGAGATCGACGTGGTTGAAATGTTCGACCAGGTTATCCCGGCTGCCGATAAAGACGTGGTTAAAGTCTTCACCAAGCGCATCAGCAAGAAATTCAACCTGATGCTGGAAACCAAAGTGACCGCCGTTGAAGCGAAAGAAGACGGTATCTACGTTTCCATGGAAGGCAAAAAAGCCCCTGCCGAAGCTCAGCGTTACGATGCTGTGCTGGTCGCTATCGGTCGTGTACCGAACGGTAAAAACCTCGACGCGGGCAAAGCTGGCGTGGAAGTTGACGACCGTGGCTTCATCCGTGTCGACAAACAGCTGCGCACCAACGTTCCGCACATCTTTGCTATCGGCGATATCGTCGGTCAGCCGATGCTGGCACACAAAGGTGTTCATGAAGGTCATGTTGCCGCTGAAGTTATCGCCGGCAAGAAACACTACTTCGATCCGAAAGTTATCCCATCCATTGCATACACTGAACCAGAAGTTGCATGGGTTGGTCTGACCGAGAAAGAAGCGAAAGAAAAAGGCATCAGCTACGAAACCGCCACCTTCCCGTGGGCTGCTTCTGGTCGTGCTATCGCTTCCGATTGCGCAGACGGTATGACCAAACTGATTTTCGACAAAGAATCTCATCGTGTTATCGGTGGTGCGATTGTCGGTACCAACGGCGGCGAGCTGCTGGGCGAAATCGGTCTGGCAATCGAAATGGGTTGTGACGCTGAAGATATCGCACTGACCATCCACGCGCACCCGACTCTGCACGAGTCAGTGGGCCTGGCGGCAGAAATCTTTGAAGGTAGCATTACCGACCTGCCAAACCCGAAAGCGAAGAAGAAGTAATCTTCTCCCTTTTGTGAAAACGCCTCTTCGGAGGCGTTTTTTTTTGCCTGAAGCTACCCGTTATTTCGGGCAACATGCCGGGTGGCGCTAGTGCTAACCCGGCCTACGGCTTAACCTCGCTTTACGGTGCTACGGGTTGCCAGTTTTTATCCGGATGGAATGTGGTTAACGCTTGTGCTTTCTGCTGTGATTCAACACCGAGATCGGCCTGGTAGACTTTGTCTTCACCGTTAATCATAAAACTCATCACGCCGGTGTGATCGTAGCTAACGGGCCAGGCCACCATGGCAAAGCCGCTGGTTTTATCGGGAAGGATTCGGAAGCTATAGCCGTGATAGCCCATGCCCGGCTCCTGTGGACTGAAGGCTGGGCCAAGCGGGCTTGGCGCTTCGCCGGGCGAAACAGGCCAGTACAGACCATCCTTTTTCCCTTCAGAACTGACAATCTTTTGCGCGTATTTCTGGTTCATCGCAAAATAGCTCTGCTGAGCATCCACATAGGCGTGCAACGCCTCGATGGCAGCAAGTTCGTTGCGTCCAATCTCACGAGTCAGGATCTCTTCGGCCGCTTCCTTGATATCAAATTGCCAGCCTGAAGCGTTTTTGACGACCGGGATTGGCAGTTGCCAGTCGCTGTCCCCAACCACAAGATGCGCCGTATTGCCGTCGATAACGGTGCTATGGCGAACCTTCCAGTCGCGCAGGAAGCGGTCAACCGCATCAGGATCGACGCCTTCTGGCGGCAGAAAATCACGCCAGTTTTCCCCGAGCAGGTTGCTCATTGCACTTTCATTTTGCTCACTGATCGCGTTTGCCAGCGCATCGGTCGCCTGGTCTGGTGTGCTGAAGGATTGTTGTGCCATCGCGGTAGCCGAAACCATGAACAACACCATTCCACTGAGTAGTTTATTTTTCATGTTGGTTCCCTTAACGATGACGGAATTCACGGTGCTCAGCACGCCCGCCAGAAGGCTGGCGCGATGGCTGATTACGGGCGACCTGCCGGCTCTGGGCACCTCGCTGTTGCTGTGCCTGCCAGTTGGCGGAGCGACTGTCGTTACCGCTCAGCGCATTAGCGCGCGGCTGACTGGTTCGCTGTTGAAGATTGCGCTGTTGCACATTGCGTTGCTGCGCCGGTTGCGTGACCCTTTTCTCCTGTCGCTGGGCGACTGCCTGACGATTCTCACGTTGCTGTGTGCTTGTCCGTTTCGCGGTTTGTGGCTTGGTATCGTAACCGCGGTAGTTATTACGCTGTGAAATTTGCTTCAGCTGTTGGCTGGACGCCTGACGCTGAGCGTCTTTCGTGCCCGAGCGCGCTGTCTGTGGGAATGTTTTCCCCGTTGATTTTTCCATTTGGCTCATCGCAGCCTGGCGCTGGCTATCACGATTGACCGGTCTTTGCTGGGTCGAACTTAAGCCCGTAGCTGTGTTAGTGGAGTGGAAGCGGTTATTGAGCTGGTTATTTGGGTATGGCACACCCTCACGATAGGCCGGGTTATGCTGCCAGGTACGGTTGGCATCTGTCAGCCGTTGCCCACTGATTTTATTGAAGTTATCAACGTTAATGTTGATGTTGTTATCACCATTACGGTTATAGCCGCCATGGTTATCCCAGTCATCATTATGATGGTGATCATCGTCGTCATCCCAGTCGATGTTGCTGAAGATGGCATAGGTTGTGGCAACACCGAGGCTGAAGCCTAAACCGTTAACGAAGCTGTTGCCAAACTGCTCGCCGGGCGTAGGCGGCAGATAAGTTGGCGGATAAGCGGTATTCGGCCAGGTACCGTAAACCGTGTTCGGGTTATAGGTAGGAACGTACACCACCTGCGGATCGGCGGATTCAATCTTGATAACCGTTGGGCTTGTTGAGGTGGTTGTGGCTGTTGTGGTCGCTGAACTGGTCGTCGACTCGCTGGTGACGGTTTTAGCTGGCGCCGCTTTGGTCACGGTAGTGACGGTCTGTTGCGGTGTTGATTGCAACGCACCGGTCTGTTGCGCCAGCGCGCGCAGACGTTGAACGGAATCCATGACGTCTTTCGGCTGTGCGAGGAAAGCATCGCCCAGACTTTGTACCCACGGCGGATTTTCACCCATCAGCGACATCAACTGAGGAAAGGCAACCAGCGATTTCACGCTGGGATCCCAGGGTTGGCTGGCAACGGCCTGAATGGCGGCATCGCCCTGCATTTTGGGATTGTCTTTTGACCACTGTGCGGCCTGGATAACGTTAGCCGGATAGGTTGAGGCCATCAAAATTTGCGACAGCAGCGAGTCTGGATAGAGCGCGATAGGCGCAACCCACTGATCGATTTGTGCTGCCGAGTAGGTTGGTGCCGCGGCGGGTGCTGTTTGGTCGGCCGGGGCAGGGGCCGCTACGGGAGCTGGAGCCAATGCTGACGGTTGCTGTGCAACGGGAGCCGGAGCTGCAGGTTCCGTTGTGCGACTTTTAACGAACATCACGCCAGAGGCGGCAAACAGCCCGGCACTGCACAAAAGGACAAGCAGATGTGGCTTAAGGGGCAACTTCATAAAATGACTCCAACGAGACAAGCGCTGTGCCGTGAGGCGTTCCTGTTGCCGCGAGTATTATTCACCCGTGTTAGACAGTTTTGACTTTTATTGGGGATTCGCCCGGTAAGTCCGGAAAAAGAGTGTGAAGATTTATTACACAATTATATCTGATGGCGGGAAAATCGCTGGAATATTCAACCGATCGCGCTTAAAAATCAACCGTTTCAGGGAGGTTTCAGGCAGCCTAAATTGCGTTGCGCCTTGTCGCTATACCATTCTTAACGATTCAGCCAATTTTTTATGTTGCTTTTTTGTAAACGGATTAACACTTAGTGAAAATCCTGTTATTGTGCCTTATGCGGTACCGGGCATTTACCCTACTAACTACTGTCTCACAGGAGCGTGAAGAGAATCGCCCATCTACAAAAGCGCCGCATTATGACAATGAGAGCGAGGAGATATCGTCGTGCTAGAAGAATACCGTAAGCACGTAGCTGAGCGTGCTGCCCAGGGGATTGTGCCAAAACCTTTAGACGCAACCCAAATGGCTGCACTTGTCGAGCTGCTGAAGACCCCGCCTGTGGGCGAAGAAGAATTCCTGTTAGACCTGTTGATCAACCGCGTTCCTCCTGGCGTAGATGAAGCCGCTTATGTTAAAGCTGGTTTTCTCGCCGCTGTCGCGAAAGGCGACACCACCTCCCCGCTGGTTACCCCAGAAAAAGCCATTGAACTGCTGGGCACCATGCAGGGTGGCTACAACATTCATCCGCTGATCGACGCGCTGGACGACGCAAAACTGGCACCAATTGCCGCTAAAGCGCTCTCTTCAACACTGCTGATGTTCGATAACTTCTACGACGTAGAAGAAAAAGCCAAAGCGGGCAACGAATATGCGAAGCAGGTAATGCAATCCTGGGCTGATGCCGAATGGTTCCTGAACCGTCCGGCTCTGGCTGAAAAAATCACCGTTACCGTCTTCAAAGTGACGGGTGAAACCAACACCGATGACCTTTCTCCGGCACCGGATGCATGGTCTCGTCCGGATATCCCTCTGCACGCGCTGGCGATGCTGAAAAACGCCCGTGAAGGTATCGAACCGGATCAGCCGGGCGTGGTTGGCCCGATCAAACAGATCGAAGAATTGCAGAAAAAAGGTTACCCGCTGGCTTATGTGGGTGATGTTGTCGGTACCGGTTCTTCGCGTAAATCCGCAACCAACTCCGTGCTGTGGTTCATGGGTGACGACATTCCTCATGTGCCGAACAAGCGCGGCGGCGGCCTGTGCCTCGGCGGCAAAATTGCACCTATCTTCTTCAACACCATGGAAGATGCGGGCGCACTGCCGATTGAAGTGGACGTGTCGAACATGAATATGGGCGACGTGATTGACGTTTACCCGTTCAAAGGCGAAGTACGCAACCACGAAACCGGCGAACTGCTGGCAAGCTTTGAGCTGAAAACTGAAGTCCTGATCGACGAAGTTCGCGCCGGTGGCCGTATTCCGCTGATCATTGGTCGCGGCCTGACTACCAAGGCGCGCGAAGCGCTGGGTCTGCCGCACAGCGACGTATTCCGTCAGGCGAAAGACGTGGCGGAAAGCAGCCGTGGCTTCTCCCTGGCACAGAAAATGGTTGGCCGCGCCTGTGGCGTGAAAGGTATCCGTCCGGGCGCGTACTGCGAACCGAAGATGACCTCCGTCGGTTCTCAGGATACCACTGGCCCAATGACCCGTGACGAACTGAAAGACCTGGCGTGCCTGGGCTTCTCTGCTGATCTGGTGATGCAGTCCTTCTGCCACACCGCGGCCTATCCGAAGCCGGTGGACGTCAATACGCACCATACGCTGCCAGACTTCATCATGAACCGTGGTGGTGTCTCCCTGCGTCCGGGCGATGGCGTTATCCACTCCTGGCTGAACCGTATGCTGCTGCCGGATACCGTAGGTACCGGTGGTGACTCCCATACCCGTTTCCCTATCGGGATCTCCTTCCCGGCAGGTTCTGGTCTGGTGGCGTTTGCTGCGGCGACCGGCGTGATGCCGCTGGATATGCCGGAATCCGTTCTGGTGCGTTTCAAAGGCAAAATGCAGCCGGGCATCACCCTGCGCGATCTGGTTCACGCCATTCCGCTGTACGCGATCAAACAGGGTCTGCTGACCGTTGAGAAGAAAGGTAAGAAAAACATCTTCTCTGGCCGCATCCTTGAAATCGAAGGTCTGCCGGATCTCAAAGTGGAGCAGGCGTTCGAACTGACCGATGCCTCCGCTGAGCGTTCCGCTGCCGGTTGTACCATCAAGCTGAACAAAGAGCCGATCGTTGAGTATCTGAACTCTAACATCGTTCTACTGAAGTGGATGATCGCAGAAGGTTATGGCGATCGTCGTACGCTGGAACGTCGTGTGCAGGGCATGGAAAAATGGCTGGCGGATCCGCAGTTGCTGGAAGCCGACGCTGACGCAGAATACGCGGCGGTGATCGACATCGATCTGGCGGATATCAAAGAGCCAATCCTGTGTGCACCGAACGATCCGGACGATGCGCGTCTGCTGTCTGACGTACAGGGCGAGAAGATTGACGAAGTGTTCATCGGCTCCTGCATGACTAACATCGGGCACTTCCGTGCCGCTGGTAAGCTTCTGGATGCGCACAAAGGCCAGCTGCCGACGCGTCTGTGGGTGGCTCCGCCAACCCGTATGGACGCCGCTCAGCTGACTGAAGAAGGCTACTACAGCGTATTCGGTAAGAGCGGTGCGCGTATCGAAATTCCAGGCTGCTCTCTGTGCATGGGTAACCAGGCGCGTGTAGCCGACGGCGCAACGGTGGTGTCGACCTCTACCCGTAACTTCCCGAACCGTTTAGGTACCGGGGCGAACGTCTATCTGGCTTCTGCGGAGCTGGCGGCGGTTGCGGCGCTGATCGGCAAACTGCCGACGGCGGAAGAGTACCAGACCTATGTAGCGCAGGTAGATAAAACGGCCGTAGATACTTACCGTTATCTGAACTTCGACCAGCTGTCTCAGTATACCGAGAAAGCCGATGGTGTGATTTTCCAGACCGCGGTGTAATGCGCTAACGCGTTTTGTGTAAAAACACATCAATGCCCGGAGAAGTCTGCTTCTCCGGGCATTTTTATTTTTATTCCTTATACCCGCTACGCTTTTTTTCTGCCGCGCTGCTGCGATAATTACAGCAAGGCGCAATGCGGTATTGGCGCATTGCCGGGAGCAGAGGAAGACATTATGGATTACGAATTTCTGCGCGATATTACCGGAGTGGTAAAAGTGCGTATGTCCATGGGCCACGAGGTGGTGGGGCACTGGTTTAACGAAGAAGTGAAAGAAAACCTGGCCTTACTTGATGAAGTGGAACAGGCGGCGCGTGCGGTTAAGGGCAGTGAGCGCTCCTGGCAGAGAGCAGGGCATGAATACACGCTCTGGCTGGATGGCGAAGAAGTGATGGTCCGCGCTAATCAGCTGGAGTTCTCTGGCGATGAGATGGAAGAGGGGATGAGCTACTACGACGAAGAAAGTTTTTCTCTCTGTGGTGTAGAGGACTTTCTTCAGGTTGTGGCGGCATACCGCGAATTTGTGCAACAGCGTTAATTCATGCGGAGCCTGAGGGCTCCGCAAAACTATCTATTTAACGTAGGCCAGCAGGCTCAGAGAGTCACGTGCCAGCGCTTTGCATTTCTTTGCCGTCGGGATGCCGATACCGCTGAGATCGCGGTAGCTGTCTTCACCCAGCGCTTTCATATTGAAGGTGTCGTAATTACTCAGGTCCCACTGGTTTTGCTGGGCAAAAAAGACCAGTGCGCGACGAATCTGCCCATTAGGCAAATTCTGGTATCCACAGTCATTTTTCAGAAAAACAAAAACTGCCGTTAAATCGGCCATATCTTCGGCTTCGGACTCGCTGAGCGCGTAGCTATTTGCGCATACGGCCATCAGGCTGCCGAACAAAACTGTTCTGAAAAACGTCTTCATTGCTTCTACCACTGCATCACGGAATTTAAACGTTAGCATACTGCGAGCGAAGCGACGACCTTTATTATTAGCCGTTCACTTGACCTTCCCGTAAGGGGAAGGCTTATGCTTAAAAGATAGCCTGCTTAAGCTGCTGAATATAAGGAAGTGATTATGCAACGTCGTGACTTTTTAAAGTACTCCGTGGCGCTGGGCGTCGCGTCAGCGTTACCTCTGTGGAGCCGGAGCGTATTTGCCGCAGACCGCCCTGCATTGCCCATTCCTGACCTGCTAACCGCGGATGCCTCAAACCGTATGCAATTGGTGGTGCAAGCCGGAAAATCGAGCTTTGCTGGTAAAACAGCGACGACGTGGGGATATAACGGCAATTTACTCGGACCTGCGGTCAAGCTGAACAAAGGGCAATCGGTGACCGTGGATATCCATAACCAGCTTGCCGAAGAGACGACGTTGCACTGGCACGGTCTGGAAATCCCCGGTGAAGTCGACGGTGGGCCGCAAGGCATTATCCCGGCGGGCGGGAAACGTTCAGTGACCTTCACGCCGGATCAGCGGGCGGCAACATGCTGGTTCCACCCGCATCAGCATGGAAAGACCGGCCGTCAGGTAGCGATGGGGCTGGCCGGACTGGTGCTGATTGAAGATGAAGAGATTCGCAAGCTGATGCTGCCTAAGCAGTGGGGCATTGATGATGTACCGGTGATTATTCAGGACAAACAGTTCTCTGCTGATGGGCAGGTTGATTATCAACTGGACATCATGACCGCCGCCGTCGGCTGGTTTGGCGATACGCTGCTGACCAATGGGGCGATTTATCCTCAGCATGCCGCACCGCGTGGCTGGTTGCGTCTACGCCTGCTGAATGGTTGTAACGCACGCTCACTGAACATTGCGGCCAGCGACAATCGTCCTTTGTACGTCATTGCCAGCGACGGTGGACTGTTGGCGGAACCGGTAAAAGTGACCGAGCTTCCTATGCTGATGGGTGAGCGCTTTGAAGTGCTGGTGGATGTCAGTGACGGCAAAGCTTTTGATCTGGTCACTCTGCCAGTCAGCCAGATGGGGATGGCGATCGCGCCATTTGATAAGCCGCACCCGGTGATGCGCGTTCAACCGTTGCTGATTACCGCTTCCGGCACGCTGCCAGATTCGCTGACATCCATGCCATCGCTGCCGTCACTGGAAGGTCTGACGGTGCGCAAGCTGCAGCTGTCGATGGATCCGATGCTCGATATGATGGGCATGCAAATGCTGATGAAGAAATACGGTGCTCAGGCCATGGCGGGTATGGATCATGGGAAGATGATGGGCCATATGAATAATGACAATATGGGCCACGGCAATATGAATCATGGCAATATGAACCACGGTGAGATGGGGAATATGCAGCATGGTGATATGGGCAACATGAAGCATGGCGGATCGTTTGATTTCCATAACGCCAACCGGATTAATGGTCAGGCGTTTGATATGAATAAACCGATGTTTGCCGCGGCGAAAGGGCAGCACGAACGCTGGGTAATTTCCGGTCAGGGCGACATGATGCTGCATCCGTTCCACATTCACGGCACGCAGTTCCGCATTCTGTCTGAGAATGGCAAAGCGCCAGCCGCACACCGCGCGGGATGGAAGGACACGGTGCGGGTAGAAGGCGGCGTGAGCGAGGTATTGGTGAAGTTTGACCACGATGCGCCAAAAGAGCATGCCTATATGGCGCACTGCCATCTGTTAGAGCATGAAGATACCGGAATGATGCTCGGCTTCACCGTCTAAATAAATTGCGCTGTGCTTATCCGGTCTGCAGAAATCTCTCGTAGGCCGGATAAAACACTGTCTCTTTACAGCGTTTCATCGCACGACTCCCTCCTCCTGCAAATTCTGCTATTGCACATAAAGTAATCGCCTTTGGAGCCGATAATCATTGGGTACCCAATGTGAGTTCAATGGATGAAATACTATGATTAAAAATGTGCGCGTTATTACCGGCATTCTTCTGGTTCTCGCCATTTTCTGTTTGCTACAGGTCGTGACAGGAAGCTTTTTTTATTCTGCGGTAAACAATGATCGCCATAATTTCCAGAACTCAGGCACCCTGAACGCCCAACAGGAAAATCTGAGTGATAGCGTCAATACGCTGATTAAAACCCGGGTAACGGTAACCCGTGTAGCAATTCGTTTCTTAAAGAACCAACGCGATCCGGCCTCATTGGCGGCAATTGATACTTTGCTAAAAACGGCGAGTGAGTCGATGAAGAAGGCTGAGGGATACTTTGCGCATTATCAGTCATTGCCGCAGGTGTCGGGGCAGAATCCGCAAATTGCATCTGAAATGGAAAAACAGTATCGGCAGATGCACGACGTGATGGCGTTATCGATAGAGTATCTGCGCGCGAATAACTATCAAGCCTATGGCGATCTTGATGCTCAGAAGGCGCAGGATGAAATGGAAGCCAGCTATGACCAGTGGCGTAACGAAAATAACGCGCTGCTTCAGCACGCGGCGGCGGAGAATCAGCACAGCTTTACCCGCATGCAATGGACATTAGGGGCAATTGTCGTCGCTGTGCTCATCGTTCTGGGCATGATCTGGAGCGGGTTGCAGCATATGCTGCTTAAACCCCTGGCGCAGATTATGGAGCATATTCGCATTATTACCCGTGGTGATTTGACCCATCAACTCGACGTCCAGGGACGTAATGAAATGGGGCGTTTGGCGACGGGCTTAGATGAAATGCGACAGTCGCTGATTTCGACAGTCACGTCGGTGCGTAACAGCTCAGAAACGATTCATAGCGGTGCAGCGGAAATCTCATCAGGTAACAACGATCTGTCTTCGCGTACCGAGCAGCAGGCTGCTTCACTTGAAGAGACAGCCGCCAGCATGGAACAGCTTACCGCGACCGTGAAGCAAAATACGGACAATGCGAAACAGGCAACTCAACTTGCTAAGAATGCGTCTGATACTGCCGCACGTGGTGGACGGGTTGTTGATACTGTCGTGCATACAATGAGTGAAATTGCCGGTAGTTCACAGCAAATTGCGCAGATCACCAGCGTCATCGACAGTATTGCTTTCCAGACCAATATCCTGGCGCTCAACGCGGCGGTTGAGGCTGCCAGAGCAGGAGAGCAGGGACGCGGATTTGCTGTTGTGGCGGGCGAAGTCCGTACCCTGGCAAGCCGTAGCGCTCAGGCAGCCAAAGAGATCAAGGCGTTGATTGATAACTCAACCCACAGCGTGGGGATGGGATCTCAGCAGGTGTCGGACGCGGGTAAAACGATGAAAGAGATTGTCGCTGCGGTTACCCGCGTGACGGACATCATGGGGGAAATCGCCTCCGCCTCGGAGGAGCAGAGTCGGGGGATTGAGCAGGTGAGTCTCGCGGTCTCGCAGATGGACAGTGTCACACAACAAAACGCCGCGCTGGTAGAGGAGTCTGCCGCCGCCGCCGCTTCGTTGGAACAGCAAGCTGAACAGCTACGCCTGGCCGTGGCGGCATTTCGCATCACTCGCGATGCCTCCAACAGTGAGCATCGAAAACCACCTAAGGATACTCCACGAGCGACCTCCGCGGGGAGTTCGCCACAAGAACCGCACTGGGAAACGTTTTAGCCACAGGCTGCCGTGCGCTCCTGGTGTTGATTAATAAGCGTACAAAAAACGCCGCAAACGGGTTCTCCTGTGAACTATCAGAGGAACCCGCTCTCTTTACTGGTATACTTCATCAACTGAATTGTTTGTATGCTGTCGCAAGTTTTGTGGTTAGAGCGGGTCGCCGTCTGTCAGTCGGTGTATCAACGTAAGCGCTTTCTTTCGATCTGCATGATGTGTCAACTGATAAAAATCAGTGAGTTATAGGGTTTATGAAACATACTGTTGAAGTGATGATCCCGGAAGCGGAGATCAAAGCGCGTATTGCTGAACTGGGGCGCCAGATTAACGAACGTTACAAGGACAGCGGCAGCGATATGGTGCTGGTTGGTCTGTTACGTGGCTCATTTATGTTTATGGCGGATCTGTGCCGTGAAGTGCATGTCTCTCACGAAGTCGATTTCATGACGGCATCCAGCTACGGTAGCGGAATGTCTACCACGCGTGATGTTAAAATCCTGAAAGACCTGGATGAAGACATTCGTGGCAAGGACGTGCTGATTGTCGAAGACATCATCGACTCCGGCAATACGTTGTCCAAAGTGCGTGAAATTCTGAGCCTGCGCGAGCCGAAATCCCTGGCTATTTGTACGCTGCTGGACAAACCTTCTCGTCGTGAAGTGAATGTTCCTGTCGAGTTTATCGGCTTCTCAATTCCTGATGAGTTTGTGGTCGGTTACGGCATCGACTATGCCCAGCGTTATCGCCATCTGCCGTACGTTGGCAAAGTGGTGCTGCTGGACGAGTAATTGGCTGGAGCGCCTGATGGCGCTTCGCTTATCAGACCTACGGTGTAGGTTTGTAGGCCGGGTAAGGCGTCGCCGCCTCCCGGCAATGTCACATTATTTATGGTTGCTGTGTTTCTGACTCAGGTTAGATAAGCCCTGGCGATAGCGCTGCTCCAGCGTTTCGCGGCTGGTGGCGGTGACGTCCAGATCGCGCAGCAGACCGTCATGAATGCCGTATGCCCAGCCGTGAATGGTCACTTTCTGACCGCGCTTCCAGGCTGAACGCATAATGGTTGAGTGGCCCAGGTTATAGACCTGTTCCATGACATTCAGTTCGCACAGGGTGTCCATGCGACGTTCCTGCGGCATTTCGCCCAGCAGTGAGCTGTGTTTGAACCAGATATCGCGGATGTGCAGTAACCAGTTATCAATCAGCCCCTGTTCTTTATTTTCAATTGCCGCCTGGACGCCGCCGCATCCATAGTGGCCGCATATAATAATATGTTCCACTTCCAGCACATCCACCGCATACTGAACGACTGAGAGACAGTTCAGATCGGTGTGAATAACCAGATTAGCAACATTACGGTGAACAAACAGTTCACCCGGTTCAAGACCGGTTAAACGTTCAGCGGGAACGCGGCTATCGGAACATCCAATCCATAGAAAACGCGGATTCTGGGCATGCGTCAGCGTTTCAAAAAATCCGGGATCCTCTTCTACCAGCATCTTTGACCATAGTGCATTGTTGCTGATGAGTGTATCTATGTCTTTCATGGAGTTGTACGACCCGAAGCCAGATAAATTCGATGGGCTAATATAGGGTAACTCCAGCATTAATTAAACTATATATAAAATGTCAGAACGTAAGGTAAGTATAAAAACATGACCATTGCTCTGGAACTTCAACAACTTAAAAAAACCTATCCCGGTGGCGTTCAAGCGTTACGCGGCATAGATTTGCAAGTCGAAGCGGGTGATTTCTATGCGCTTTTGGGACCGAATGGCGCAGGAAAGTCCACCACCATTGGGATAATCAGCTCGTTGGTGAATAAAACCTCCGGGCGGGTGAGCGTTTTCGGGTACGATCTCGAAAAAGATACGGTTAACGCTAAACGCCAGCTTGGTCTGGTACCGCAGGAGTTTAACTTTAACCCGTTTGAAACCGTGCAGCAGATCGTGGTCAACCAGGCGGGTTACTACGGTGTTGAGCATAAAGAAGCGGTCAAACGCAGCGAACTATATTTAAAGCAGCTCGATTTATGGGAAAAACGTAACGAGCGCGCACGCATGCTGTCTGGTGGGATGAAACGTCGTCTGATGATTGCCCGTGCGCTGATGCACGAGCCGAAATTACTCATTCTGGATGAACCAACGGCGGGCGTCGACATTGAGTTACGTCGTTCAATGTGGGGCTTTTTAAAGGATTTAAACGACAAAGGCACCACCATTATTCTGACCACCCACTATCTCGAAGAAGCGGAAATGCTGTGTCGCAATATCGGTATTATTCAGCATGGTGAGTTGGTGGAAAATACTTCGATGAAGAGCCTGCTCTCCAAACTGAAATCCGAGACTTTTATCCTCGATCTGGCGCCGAAAAGCCCGCTGCCGAAACTGGAAGGTTATCAGTACCGGCTGGTCGACACTTCCACGCTGGAAGTGGAGGTTCTGCGTGAACAAGGGGTCAACAGCGTCTTTTCTCAGCTGAGTGCGCAGGGCATTCAGGTATTGAGTATGCGTAACAAAGCGAACCGACTGGAAGAACTGTTTGTTTCTCTGGTTCATGAAAAACAAGGAGATCGCGCATGATGCAGCTTTACTGGGTTGCGCTGAAAAGCATCTGGGCGAAAGAGATCCACCGCTTTATGCGTATCTGGGTCCAGACTTTGGTGCCTCCCGTCATCACCATGACGCTCTATTTTATTATCTTTGGTAACCTGATCGGCTCGCGTATCGGCGAAATGCATGGCTTTAGCTACATGCAGTTTATTGTGCCGGGGCTGATTATGATGGCAGTGATCACCAACTCGTACGCCAACGTGGCCTCGTCGTTCTTTAGCGCCAAGTTTCAACGCAATATTGAAGAGCTGCTGGTCGCCCCGGTGCCGACGCACGTGATTATTGCCGGTTTCGTCGGCGGCGGCGTGGCGCGTGGCCTGTGCGTAGGCATTCTGGTGACGGCTATTTCACTGTTCTTCGTGCCGTTCCAGGTGCATTCCTGGGTCTTTGTGGCGCTCACGCTGGTGCTAACGGCAGTACTGTTCTCGCTGGCCGGATTGTTGAACGCAGTCTTTGCAAAAACCTTTGATGATATCAGCCTGATCCCCACCTTCGTGCTGACGCCGCTGACCTATCTGGGTGGCGTGTTCTATTCGTTAACGCTGCTGCCGCCGTTCTGGCAGGGACTGTCGCATCTGAACCCAATTGTCTACATGATTAGCGGCTTCCGCTACGGCTTCCTGGGTATTCATGATGTTCCGCTGGTCACCACGTTTGGCGTGCTGGTGGTGTTCATTGCGGCGTTTTACTTGCTGTGCTGGTACCTGATTCAGCGCGGACGCGGCCTGCGTAGCTAATTCTTTCTTCCTCTTCCTGGCCGGGAGAGGAAGACTTTTGATGCTTATCACCATTACCGATTTATCACCCTGATAAACTACTTGCCTGCTAAGGAGGTAGGCAATGTTAGGTTGGGTAATTACCTGTCATGACGATAAGGCACAGGATATGCTGCATCGTCTGGAGAAAAAGTACGGTCCGTTGGAGCAATGTCAGGCGGTAAGTTTCTGGCGTGGGCTCAGCTCGAATATGTTAAGCCGCATGATGTGCCATGCCCTGCATGCCACCGACTCAGGCGAGGGCGTGATCTTCCTGACGGATATGGCCGGGGCCGCGCCGTACCGCGTGGCCTCGTTAATGAGCCACAAACACCCCCAGTGTGAAGTGATTTCAGGTATCAGCTACCCATTACTTGAACGAATGGTTTCGTCGCGGGAATCGCTGAGCAGTTCTGCGTTTCGCGATTGCATCGTCGCGCTTGGCGGCCCCGAAGTCACCAGCCTCTGGCATCAACAACAAAAAAATCCCCCCTTCGTGTTGAAGCATGATTTGTATGAGTATTAATCATTGGTATTGATGGCGCTTTTGCTACAATAACCGAGGTTTCTCGCCTCGGTTATCTCATATGGTTATGCGCGTTCTGCTTGTTGTAGTGCTCCTGTTCTCTGGCAGCGTCGCCGCGGCTTTGCCTGCTCGCTATATGCAAACCACCGAAGCGGCCGCCGTATGGGCGCAGATTGGCAATAAGATGGTGACGGTCGGGAATATTCGCGCCGGGCAGATCCTTGCCGTTGAGCCCATCGCGGCAGACTATTACGAATTTACCTTTGGCTTTGGCACCGGATTTATTGATAAGGGACATCTGGAGCCGGTTCAGGGGAGGCAGAAAGTTGACGATGGTCTGGGCGATCTCAATAAACCGCTTAGCAATCAAAGCCTGGTAACCTGGAAAGATACGCCGGTGTATAACGCTCCAGATATCGGTAGCGCCCCGTTTGGCGTGCTGGCAGATAATCTGCGCTATCCCATTATCAGTAAGCTTAAAGACCGACTCAACCAGACGTGGTTCCAGATCCGCATTGGCGGCAGACTGGCTTATATCAGTGCTCTGGATGCGCAGGAAGATAACGGCATCCCGGTGTTAACGTATCACCATATTCTTCGCGATGAAGAGAATACCCGCTTTCGCCATACCTCCACGACGACCTCCGTACGTGCCTTCAGTAACCAGATGGCCTGGCTCCAGGACCGCGGCTACACCACATTGACGATGTATCAACTGGAAGGCTATGTACGCAACAATATGAACCTCCCGGCGCGGGCGGTGGTGCTGACGTTCGACGATGGCCTGAAGTCGGTGAGTCGTTATGCTTACCCGATTCTGAAGCAGTATGGCTTTAAAGCCACGGCGTTTATCATTAGCTCACGTATCAAGCGTCACCCGCAGAAGTGGGATCCGAAATCGCTGCAGTTTATGAGCCTTTCTGAACTGAACGAGATCCGCGACGTGTTCGACTTCCAGTCGCATACTCATTTCCTGCACCGTGTGGATGCCAATCACCGGCCAATCCTGCTGAGTCGAAGCTATCACAACATTCTGTTTGATTTTGCCCGTTCTCGCCGGGCGCTGTCCCAGTTCAATCCTCACGTCCTGTATCTTTCGTATCCGTTTGGCGGCTATAACACTACGGCGGTACAGGCGGCGAGCGACGCTGGTTTTCATCTGGCTGTGACGACGGTGAAAGGGAAGGTAAAGCCGGGCGATAATCCGTTCTTACTGAAGCGCTTGTATATCTTAAGAACGGATTCTCTCGAGACGATGGCGCGGCTGATCAGCAACCAGCCGCAGGGGTAAGACGTTTATTCGTAGTTGATGGTGAACGTGGCCGCATTTTCGAAAGTGCCGGCTTTAACCGTACCCAGTTTCTTTAACTGTCCGGTGAACGGGATGGAGTAACGCTCATGATACCAATCTCTATCGCCTGAAAAAATTGCACCAAATGCTTCGGAACCATCAAATTTGACTGAATGCCAGTTGCCGTTTATCTGTGCGGCAAGTGCGACACCAATACCTTCAGCGGTGCCACTCGCTCCATTGGTCAAATAATTGCCTGAAGCATCGCTTGGGCCATTTACTGTTATGGAGAATTTGTTCATAGAGCACTGGAATAAATCGAGTGTAAAGGTTCTCTTCTCCGTAGTGTCACCGCTGCTAAAATCGGACGTGTAGAAATCACCAAAGTTAACGGTGTGATCACTAGCATCACCATTGACGCCGTAGCTTCGGCAAGTGGGTTCGGCTAATGTGAATAACACCGAACCACTGCTGATATTCATCGTGACTTTATTTGCGTGCAGCGTTCCCATCTGCATAGAGCCGATGGTGCCGCCAATGGCCCTTACCTGCGTCTGCCCTGGATGAGGACGGTATTCCGGGGTCTGGTACAGCGTGAAAAAGACATCCCAGTTTTTTTCACTCCCTTGATAACCTGCACTGGAAGCATTACTTTTTCTTGTTGTTCCCAGAGGGGGCAGGTTTAAATACAGCTGCTGACCGCCAAGGCAGTTACTCGTACATCTGACCTCATAGGTATAAACAATACCAGGGACATTGGTTTTTAGTAGCCCAACCGTCTCACCGCTAGTGTATGTTGTCGTGTAGTTGGTATCCATCATACTGGCATCGGGTGGGAATAATTCAATGACGTTATTGGAACCTTCAACAGGGCACGTTATTACGCCACTCATACCGGAAAACAGTAGAGAACTTTCTGGGTCGACATCAGTGAAGGGTTGCGGCAGCGCCAGACCGCCTGTTACCCCAATAGCCTGATTGCTCGTCCAGACATCGGGAAGTGTAATCGTATAATTTTTATTGAACCAACAGTTATATGCCAGTGCCTGTCCTGCAAATGTAGAGAGCACACAGAAGAGTAACGGCAGTAAATAACGCAATCTCATCATAAATCCCTTTATTGATAGGTGACGTCGACCACCACATTACTGGTGATGACTCCGTTGCCTACGTCGCCGGTGTTCTGATAACGGGCGTAAAACGTGTAATCCGCAGGAAAGCGTGGTTCGGCTTTCCCGGAAAGGTCATACACCACATCGGAACTGCCATCATCGTTCAATACGTTGGTATGGAACGCTTCAGAAAAAACCACTACCCCAACGTTACTGGCCTGGCCGTTGGTGGCATTATTGGCAAACACGCGTTTGTTAAGCGGGTCAATACCAAATTGCGGCGTAAACTGAAAATGAACCTGCTGGCTGTTGTTGCTTTCTGCACCGGAAATATCGCAGCTCACCACCTGAATGATAAACGGCGTACCGCCTGCGTCGGTCTCTGGTTGCAGGCGGTTGCTGTTATCTGCGTTGTAAAACCAGTCCTGAGACACTGTGGGCAACGTCACATCACTACCGTCTTTTAAATTTATCTGGCAAGTATTCGCAAGGATCCTGGCCGTAAAATTCACGTTCACTCCGCTGTCCTCCGCCGGACTGGCAGCAGACCATAGCCCCGCTGCCAGCGCAGCCAGTAAAACGAAGACGGGTTGTGTAGAAAGGAGTTTCTGTTGCATTGTTGCCCATCCATGGCTTATTCGTAACTTATTGAAAAGGTAACGGGTGCAGTAGCAGTGCCGACGCCAATGTCTGATGCCGTTTTACCGTTTGCCAGCACCAGGGTGGCGTACATATCAAAGGTGACGTTAGTACTTAATCTGCTGGCACCAAAGCTATGGTGGATCGTGTCATCACCTCCCGTGGGGGTCATAGCACAGTTAAGCGGATGCGGTGTTTTCTGTGAGCTGTGCTCTTCCTGATGTATTTGTATGGAGGTGTTGGTATTTGTCGCGTCGTTAGTGGGGTAATTGGTGCTGTCGCAGGTGCCGCCGGTTGCCTGCGCGGTAATATAAATATCGGACACCCCCGCACACTCTTTGAATGCGATGTAAAACGGTTTTTTGGCCGCATCTGTCCCAACATCATTTTTATAGATATTGCCAATATCCACGGCACTTGTCGCAGCGCCTGTTCCGTCCTGAACCTCAAAATTACATGTGCCAGAAATAAGTTCAGATGAAAACGTAATGGCTAATGAGTCTGTACCTGTCGTTGCGGCATAGCTCACCGTGCTGAATAACCCACCAGCCATCACCAGGGCGAGAAAAAGAGAATTAGATTTCATTGTAGCGCTCCGTAATATCATCGCTGGAATTATTCATAGTTAAAGTTAAACGTTGCGATCGCGTTAAACTTACCCGTGGTCAGACCGACTGTGGTGGTCGAGGTTGGAACTAAATGGGCAATCAAGTCCAGTTGCTTTCCATCACCCACTTCACTGGCTGTGTCCCAGAGAATCACTTCTGAACCGTCCGTGCTCGCGGTCGTACTCGTGAAGATGGTGAACGGTTGATCTGGTGCGCTGGCACGAGCAATCTTCACACCGACGCCTTTTGCGTCGCCATCGCTTGTGCTGCTGGGAACTAATACCTTGTTGCCGTTTTGGGTGCCTGTAATGGTCGTTTTAATGCTTTGCAGCGATGTTGGACAATCACTGGCCTTGATATTAAAGGCGGCGATAGTCGGGCCCGAGGTCGCGGTACTGTTTTGCTCATTGATGAGGTCACCCAACGTGACTTTGTGATCGGCGTCGCCAATGTAAACAGTGGCTGCGCCGCCCGCGGCACCATCATTAACCGCCATGTTGCAGGTCGTTGCCAGTATTCTGGCGGTAAACGTGACATCAAATTGACTTGGTGTCGCATAGGTTGTGAGAGGAATGGCAGAACCAATGGCCAACGCCAACATGGCGATCGGCAGACCACGGCAATATTTAACGTTTTGATGTGTCATTAAGGAAGCTCCCTGTAAAATAATGACTTATTGCATATGGCAGCGCTGACCATTCAGGACGGTGGTTAAACCCGCCTTGAGTGCGCTATCCGTAATTTTATAATGGACGGTACAGTCGCTATCTGCTTCGTTACCCCAGACCACCCGCAGATTGCCTTCTTCTTCCACGCCGCGGACATAGGCTTGTCCCGCCTGACCCACAACGCCAACCCGTTCGCCTTTCTCGCTCAGAACATCGGCACCCAGCGGGATAAAGCCCTTATCATCGCGCAATAATTCAAGGATGACCGAACGGCCTTCGTCAGTGGCAAACTCGACTTTTACCACTGCGCCATCGCGCGGTACGACGTTTTCACTGGTATTTTTCACTTCCACATCACGCTCCAGCGTGCTGATATTTAATCCCACGCGGTTTTCACGGTAGGCGGAGGCGTAAGGCATAAGCGCGTAACCGGAGCTATTCAACTCACCCTGTCCGTAGCCCAGTTTTGCGCCTTCGGCACCGCTGGCGTGAACGAGAATAATGGGGGAGTTGTTGTCTAATGAACCGGGTGACAGAGTTACGCCGCCTGAGTGCAGCACCATCCCGCCGTTATAGCTCGCGGAATACTGCCTGCTGCCATCGTCAGAGAACGAGGACGAAACAGAGAGCGGCCCGTATGGGCTTCGCCATGAACCATAGCCACTCACCTGATTCAGGTTACTATCATCATTGTTGATATTGTTGGCCGTGCTGATGGAGTAGTTAAACAACCCGTTCCGGGCGCTGCCGCTCGCGGAGTTATTGATATTGGCGCTGCCTTTTGTATCGCTATTAACGCTCATATTCAGCGTGTTGAAACCGGCAACACCTTTACCATCGCTGGAGAACACATCCAATGGGACACTGATGCTAAAGTAGATACTATCGTCGCGCTCCCCTTCTTCGTCGTAGGAGCGTTGCACGGAGAGGCTATAACTGCCGTAGCGGAAGCTGTTGCTGTAGCCGATGTTATAGCTGGAGGTGTTACCACTGTTGTTCCAGTAATCTTCCCAGGAGCCAGAGGCATAGAAAGAGCCGTAATTTTCCCCGTAAAAGTCCAGCGGTTGGCTAATGCTTACCTGATACTGGTTTTTTGTACGCTGATAGTTGCTGTAGAGCGCTTCGCTAGAGTCGTAGATGCTGCGATCGTCGCGACCATGTTTAATGTCGTCGTTAAGCTGCGCCGCATCGCTCAGGCTGAGATAATCTTTCGTTGAGAAGCGATATGCCGCGATGTTGAATGACGTGTCGGTCGCTTCGATCATTTTACTGTAGGTCAAACGGTAGCTCTGACCTGAGAGCGAGCCCAGATTCTCAATATCCGCCTGTGAGTGCGTGACGTCCAATGCAAAAGCACCGATACGCGTATTCATCGCGACACCCAACAATCCAGCGTAAAAATCCATATCGGTAAACTGCACGCCAGCATAACCGGTAAAGGTGTTATTGATGCCGTAATAACCGGTGGCATAGCCGACTTGGGGGGCATCATACAGTGAGTCATTGTTCAGCTCACCCGCGCCAAACTCCCAGCGTGTAGCTCCAGGACGCACCATTTGCGTCACAGAAGAGTAAGGCACCACAAAGGTATGCTTGCTGCCGTCAGACTCTTCAACAGTCACTTCGAGATCGTTACCAAAACCGGTGGTACTCAAATCATTTAATTCGAATGGCCCTGGCGGGACGGTCGTTTCATATATTTTTCGGCCGCTTTGCTCGACGCTGACTTTGGCGTTGCTGTTGGCGACGCCACGGATTACAGGCGAATAGGAGGTAGTCCCTTCCGGGCGCATGCGGTCATCGCTGTACAAACGCATCCCGCGAATACTGACGGAATCAAAGGTATCGCCATCGGTGTAGGTTTCACCCGCCACAAGTTGAGCGGATAGCACGGGAATATCGCGTTGGAGATAAATATCCTGGCTGGTGTACGATGTGCCATTGTCGCTATCCCAGTCCAGAGTGCCGCGAGAACGCAGATGCCATGCCCCCAAATTGAGGCCATATTGCAGGCCCGCATAGGCGGTATCCGTTGTATAACCATCGGTTTCCCGGTGCCAGCTGTTAATATTGTATGATAATAACGCTGCGGGAATACCCGCATCCCATAAAGACGGATCGACATAACCCGGTGGACGCTTTAACACGTAAAGTTGTGGCACGGTCAATTCCAGAACCAGTTTTGAACTGTCGAAATTCACCGATGAACTGGGATAGATTGTTTTAACATCGACGCAGGTCGACTCGCCCATGCTATCATCTGGCACGGCTTTGATATCAATACCGGCTTGTTTAAGCAGTTGAGCCGTAATACAAGGCGTGGCGCGGGATGTGCCGTTGTCTTTAAACTCCACCTCTTGCGTAACGGTATTTATTCCGTTTAGGCTGATTTTGACCCGATAAATACCCGGCGGAACAGGGTTGCCCTGAGCATATCTGTTAACATCAACAGTGCTGCCCATATTCAATAAAAATTGCTCGTTAAATTCTACCTGTTCTTCAGTTTCAGGCTTAGTTGATTGCGTAGATGTATTTTCAGCTGCCTGAGTCGAAAGCGGGAACGTCGCGCTGATAGCGAGGCATAATAAAGAACGTCGAAAAAACATAGCAACCCCAGAAAATAAATGAAGATGGTTCTTATATAAGATGTTGTGGTTTAACTCGTTTATTTGGTTACTTTAGATACTATTTTCTCGGTGCCGCCATAATCATTAATCGCGATATATTCCACTTCACCACTGGTCGTACTGCTAAGGCCTTTTACTGGCATCGTTTCACTAGAGAAGGGTTTAATTGACTGTGTATTAATTTCATATTTTTTGTCTCCAATTTTAAATACTGCACCAGAGATGGAAACGTTGTACGGGGAGTCATTGCGGCCAACAACAGACAGCTTGCCACCTTGCAGCGTTTGTGACCATTTCACTTGTTTCATCGCTTCTTTGGCGGTGCCTTTCAGCCCATCAGGACGGAAAAACATCTTAATACGGGTGCGAAAAGCGAGCTGCAATTGGTTCTGGCTTTCACCGTCTTTTTGGGCCGATTTTTTGGGGATTTCCAGAACGTTAAACCAGAATAACGACTCCCGATCCTGTGCTAACGGTTGATTCAGATAGGTCACGCGGACAGACTGGCCTTTGCCAGGATCCATTCGCGTAATCGGCGGTGTTATGACAAACGGCAATTTTAATTCTTGTGGGCTGACATTTGCGCGTCCGTCGTCTATCCAGATTTGCAACAGCAGTGGATTTTGACCACGGTTGGTCATATTCACAATCACATCTTTCATGGATTGTTGGTAAACAATTCGCGTGCCGGAGATCACAACATCGGCGCTACTCTGAAAAGAGGCGAAACCAATAACTGCGGCTATAAGCGTTTTTAACCCTGTTTTCGTGTGTGAGCTGAACATCATGGGATCCACTTCCTTTTGGATTAGAAAGAAACATCCCCTGGAGTCGCCAAGGGATGTAGAAAGGCAACGGCCTTATTACTTATTCATAGCTAATGGTGTAAGTGGTATAAGCGGTAACGGTACCATCAGTCACGGCAGTATCTGTCTTGGTGTAGGCAACTTTATAAGTCAGTGAAGCATGACCGTTTGCATCTAACGGTTGTTTCTGGTCATTGTTTGCCTGACCCATTTTGACCTGGCTGTTGTCAGCGTTTTTCAGCACCAGTGCAACGTTATCGGCTGCGCCTTCAATATTTTCTTGCGGGAACAACAGGCCGCTAGAGTCGGTAGTTGTGCCGTTAAACGTATTGAACTGTACGCTGATATTTTTGTTTTCGTCTGGAGTGACTGTACCTGGGCAAGTTACATCCATAGTGAAGTTAGTTTCACCGAGAACACTGGCTACGTCGTTATTAGAAGCACCAGTGAAGTCAGTAATGTCTACAGTTTTCAATGCAACTTTGAAATCTTCTTGGTTCTGAGTCACTGAATCGGCCAGCATTTTAACAGTACAGGTATTCGGGTTTACCAGACCGTTAAACTGGATGTGACCAGCGTTGAGATTCTCTGCCATTGCAGAACCAGACATGATAGCCATTACTGCTACAGCCAGTGTGTATTTTTTAAATGCCATGATAATAAATATCCATATTGATTGATAGGGACTAAAGATATAATTTATATCTTTAGCTTCTTGCCGTTAAATATAACATCTAATTGAGTTATATATTAATTTTCGAGGAGTGTATTAGATGTGGGTTGTCAGCATCAAATTAGTTTATGTGTAATGATTTTTAAATTTTTCTAAAATAAATTCAATGTATGTTTGTGTTTTATTTTATTTGTTTTTTGGATAATAAGGGGAGGGGTGATGTTTTTATATCATATAATTTATTTCTCTCAAGTGTATTTGATATTTTTTATTTGAATATTATTTATTTGAGCATTATTTATGATGATTAACGTCTGTTGCTATGTTGATTTTTTGGGGGAGAGACTTAAAAGGAGTCATGATTAATTGACTCCTTGTATATAAATTTTGAATACCTGTTTTAGGCAACCTGTACCGGAATCGCTTTTGCTGTGCGCTTCATTTCGTTGTCACCTTCGAAGTAAGCCACTTTCGGACGCCATGTACGGGCTTCTTCGTCAGACATGGTGACGAAGCTTGCGATAATCACAATGTCGCCAACTTCAGCGCAGTGTGCCGCTGCACCGTTCACCGAGATGATTCTGGAGCCGCGTTCAGCCGCAATGGCATAGGTTGAGAAACGTTTACCATTGGTCACGTTCCAGATATCAATAGCTTCGTTTTCCAGAATACCTGAGGCATCAAGGAAATCCTGGTCGATGGCGCAGGAGCCTTCGTAATGCAGGTCCGCCTGCGTGACTTTTACGCGGTGGAGCTTGCCTTGCAGCATGGTGCGAATCATAACTTCTATACCCTGTCGTTTACCTTGGCTAAGCAGGCGCGACTGGCCTGCTTTGAGAAATCTTCAGGCAGTATTGCCCGATTTTTAACCCCTGTCTACTGGGCTAATGTAACGCTTTGATTATCGATCAGACGTGCCTGACCCAGCCATGCAGCGGCCAGAATCACCGCGCGTTTACTGGTTTCAGTCAACTCCAGCAGCGTGTCGGCATCACGAATCTGAATATCGTCGGCGCGGAAGCCTTTTTCATTCAGTTCTTGTTCGGCAATGGTAATAATTTCTTGCAGCTCACGATTACCCGCAATCAGCTTTTCAGCGATACCGTTCATCACGTTGTGCAGGCCTGGCGCAATTTTACGCTGTTCTGCCGTCAGATAACCGTTACGTGAGCTGAGGGCCAGACCGTCTTTGGCGCGAATAATCGGTACGCCAACGATCTCAATGTCATAACCCATGTCCGCTACCATTTTGCGGATCAGCGCCAGCTGTTGGAAATCTTTTTCACCAAAGCAGGCGATATCGGGTTGGATCAGGTTAAACAACTTGCTGACGATAGTGGAAACACCACGGAAGTGGCCTGGACGGCTGGCACCTTCCAGCATGGTAGAGAGACCGGGAACATCAACGAAAGTCTGGCCTTCCAGACCATGCGGGTAGATCTCTTCAACGGCCGGAGCAAAGACATAATCGACTTTACGCTTGTTCAGCTTTTCGCAATCTTCCTGCAGGGTACGCGGATAGCGCACCAGATCGTCCGGTCGGTCAAACTGCATCGGGTTAACGAAAATGCTGACGCACACCACATCAGCCCGCGCTTTTGCTTCATCGACCAGTTTCATATGGCCGTCGTGCAGGTTGCCCATGGTGGGAACCAGAGCGACGCGTTTACCTTCCTGACGCAGACGACGAATATGCTGGCGCAGCAGCGGCAGGGTTTCAATGATTAACACAACAAGACTCCTTAATGGAAACTGTGCTCTTCGCCCGGATAAACGCCGGACTCCACTTCAGCCATATACTGCCGCACTGCGGCGCGCATGTCGCCTGCTTCATTGAGGAAATTCTTCGCAAATTTCGGGATGTGGCCGCCGGTAATGCCAAACGCATCATGCATAACGAGAATTTGTCCGTCGGTGACGTTACCGGCGCCAATACCAATCACCGGAATCGACAGCGCTTCCGTGACGCGCTTCGCCAGCTCAACCGGCACGCACTCCAGCACCAGCAGCTGAGCGCCAGCGGCTTCTAAGGCCAGCGCATCATCCAGCAGTACCTGCCCGGCGTCGCCGCGGCCCTGAATTTTATAACCGCCGAAGATATTCACCGACTGGGGCGTTAATCCCAGATGGCCGCAAACCGGCACCGCGCGTTCGGTGAGCATTTTCACCGTATCTACCAGCCAGGCGCCGCCTTCGATTTTGACCATATTAGCGCCCGCGCGCATAACCACCGCAGCGTTTTCAAACGCCTGCTCCGGAGTGGCATAAGCCATAAACGGCAGGTCGGAGAGCAGTAGACAGTTAGGCGCGCCGCGACGCACGGCACGAGTGTGGTAAGCGATATCTTCAACGGTCACGGGCAGAGTGGAGTCATGCCCCTGAATCGTCATGCCCAGCGAGTCGCCAACCAGCATCACATTGATACCTTCGTCGGCAAATAACTTAGCGAAGCTGTAGTCGTAGGCGGTAATTGTCGCGAAGCGTTTTTTCTCTTGCTTGCATTTCTGCAGCAGTGAAATGGTGGTGGGTTTCATAACATTTCCTGATGATGAAAGTCATATTTATCGGCATTCTAACAGTCACATTCAGGGGGGCAATTGTTTTAAGCAATCGTTTGGCGCTAAAGCAGTAAACGCTAAAGGGGAGAAGATACTTTACCAGTGTGCAGGTTTTGCAGCACCAAGATGGGTGAGGTGCTGATGCAGGCTGATACCATCCGGAAAGATAAGCTCAGGTGCAATCTCAAACAGCGGCCACAGCATAAAACCACGGTTTTTCATGTCGTAGTGCGGTACCGTCAGACGTTCGGTGTTAATCACTTCATCGCCAAACAGCATAATGTCGAGGTCCAGCGTTCGTGGCCCCCAGCGTTCGGCTTTGCGCACCCGGCCCTGCTGTAACTCAATACGTTGGGTATGATTGAGCAATTCTTCCGGCGCGAGGGTGGTTTCCAGCGTGACGGCGGCGTTCAGGTAATCGGGTTGATCCTGTGGGCCTAATGGCGGTGTACGGTAGAACGAGGAGACAGCCACGATTCGGCTGTCAGGGATTTCACCGATCGCTTTAACGGCAGCATTAACCTGCTCCAGAGGGGAGGCTAAATTACTGCCGAGGGCGATATATACCCGTCGTTTTTCAAGCTGCATCTGTGTCACCACCTTGATGCGACTCGAAATTTGTTGGGTATACGTGATGGGTCATGCGGAACCTTCACGGCGTGGCGCGCGTTTACGCGGGCGACGATGGCGCCGACGTGCGTCTGGCTCTTCATCCAGCTCGTTCAGCATACCTTTTTGTTCCGGCGGCGCAGAAACCTGGAATTCACCCCACCATTTCGCCAGTCGCTGCAATTCCGCATTGTGTTCGACTTCGGCTCGCAGCGCTAACAGGTCGTAAGCTGCACGGAACTTTGGATGTTCCATCAGCTTCCAGGCGCGTTTACCCTGGCGACGGGACATCCGTAGCTGCAACTGCCAGATATCGCGGGTCAGCGAGGTCAGACGTTTCGGGATCGCCAGCGAGCGGCAGGCTTCGTCCAGCACGTCGTTCATTGCCAGCGCGAAAGCGTCGTAGTAGGCCAGACCGCTTTCTTGCGCAATTTTCTGTGCGGCTTCCAGTAGCGGATACCAGAACATTGCCGCGAACAAGAAGGCCGGGTTAACGCGCATATCATTGTGAATGCGGTTGTCGGTATTCTTCAATACCTGGGCAATGATGCGTTCCATTGGGCTGTCACCGTCTTCGGTGAAGTAGCGCGTAATGGTGGGGAACAGCGGCTGGAACAGGCTGTACTCACGCAGCTTTTTATAGGTTTCGTATCCATAGCCCGCCTGTAATAGTTTGAGTGCTTCTTCAAACAGGCGTGCGGGAGGAATATCGTTAAGCAGCGTTGCCAGACGCGGGATCGGCTCTGCGGTTTCCGGGCTGATACGCATGTCGAGCTTGGCGGCAAAGCGTACGGCGCGCAGCATGCGCACAGGATCTTCGCGATAGCGCGTTTCCGGATTACCGATCAGGCGAATGATACCCTCTTCGAGATCCTGCATTCCCCCGACGTAATCACGTACGGTGAAATCGGCCACGCTGTAATACAGGCTGTTAATCGTGAAGTCGCGACGCTGGGCATCTTCTTCAATGGAGCCGAAGATGTTGTCGCGCAGCAGCATTCCGTTTTGTCCGCGCTGGGATGTTGTGCGATCGGACTCGCTGCCTTCATGATGACCGCGGAATGTCGCCACTTCGATAATTTCAGGGCCGAACATGACATGGGCCAGACGGAAACGGCGACCGACCAGGCGACAGTTACGAAACAGTTTGCGCACCTGATCCGGCGTTGCGTTAGTGGTGACATCAAAATCTTTCGGCTTTTTGCCCAGCAAAAGATCGCGTACACCACCGCCAACCAGCCATGCCTCGTATCCGGCCTTATTGAGCCTGTACATTACCTTCAGGGCATTTTCACTGATATCTTTGCGGGAGATAGAGTGCTGCTCACGCGGAATTACCGTCATATGTGGACGGGCGACGGCGAGCTCAGCCTCGCGCTCCTCGCGGCTTAGCACCTTGCGGCAAAAATTAGCGACTCGGGTAAAAATAGTGCACCTCGGTAGTGTCAAACTTCAATCAGAACAAGTGTTGCTGTGTAAAAATAGCGGCTAATCATAGCTCAGCATGATGCATTTGAGAATGCCGGATTTAAGATCGCCGATTCAGGCACTGCCGTCAGACGCCAGTTCTCAACGGCAAACGCCAGGATCTGGTCGACACGCATCTCCTGCCACGGGATATCGGCACGTTGGCCGAGAAAGCGTAGCGCGGCAATAATCACCGGACGCGGATCGCCTTGCGGCAGCGCAGGTGCATGATTTTGTTTTGAAAGTTTAGCGCCTTGTTCGTTGAGCGCCAGCGGAAGATGAATATAGTCAGGCGCTTGCCAGCCAAACTGCTGATACAAAGAGATTTGCCGCACCGTGGGTTCGATAAGATCGGCGCCGCGTACAATCTCCGTTACGCCCTGAAAGTGGTCATCAACCACCACGGCGAGGTTATAGGCAAACAGCCCGTCGCGTCGGTGGATAATAAAATCTTCGCCTGCAAGCTGAGGGTCAGCCTGAATCACCCCGCGCAACTGGTCCGTAAACTGCATTACCGGATGGCGTTGCTTAATGCGAACTGCGGCCTGTTCAGGTCCGCAGCGCAGCTCACGGCAGTGACCATCGTAAATACCGCCGACGCTTTGAATACGCGCCCGCGTACAGGTGCAGTAATAGCTCAGATCCTGATGGTGTAGCCAGGCAAGCGCCTCGCGGTAGGCGTCATGACGCTGAGATTGCCATAAAATATCGCCATCCCAGTGCAGTCCGTAATGTTCCAGCTGACGCAGAATCGTATTTGCAGCACCGGGAACTTCACGAGGGGGGTCAATATCTTCAATGCGTACTCGCCAGATTCCGCGCCGGGCACGAGCCTGCAGGTAACTGCCGAGGGCGGCAATCAGTGAACCGAAATGCAGTTCGCCGGAGGGGGAAGGGGCGAAGCGGCCAATATAATGTGAATCGCTCATTTTGCGGACTAACAAATAATAAGGCGGGAGATGCTCCCGCCTGTAGTAAACGTGGTAAAAATGACCGGAATTAACCTGCCATTTGTTTTTCGCGGATTTCTGCCAGCGTTTTACAGTCGATGCACAGATCGGCTGTCGGACGCGCTTCCAGACGGCGAATACCAATTTCTACGCCGCATGATTCGCAGTAGCCGAAATCTTCGTCTTCTACTTTCTTCAGCGTCTTCTCGATCTTTTTGATCAGTTTGCGCTCACGGTCACGGTTACGCAGCTCAAGGCTGAATTCTTCTTCCTGTGCGGCGCGGTCCACCGGATCAGGGAAGTTAGCCGCTTCGTCTTGCATATGAGTTACGGTGCGATCGACTTCATCCCTAAGTTGATTGCGCCATGCCTCAAGAATACGCCTGAAGTGCGACAGCTGGGCTTCGTTCATATACTCTTCGCCCGGTTTCTCCTGGTACGGCTCCACCCCAGCGATGGCGAGAATACTCAGGGACGATGTTTTACGGTTTTGCCCTTCTTGCATGTTGCTTCTCCTTAACACGCACTATCGATCCCCATGTTCGGGGGAAAAATCAGGTCGCTATAAATAGCAGATGCTTTTCCGGATAGCAATTATCTAAACGTAACACTTGACAACCCTGTGAGGAAAAGCGTATTTGCCCACGCGCCCGGAATACTAATTGACCAGATATTTACACCATTACAAGGTAATGGGCAACGGCTCTTTAAGAGTCATACCGTGGGCAGAAAGTTCCGCTTTATAAACCAGAATTTCTACCCCCTTAAGCTGTGCTTCAACTAATAATTGCGCATATTTCGCATCGATATGGCGCGCGGGTGAAAACCGTGTAATGGCTGAATGTAGCACGGCGAAAAATATCACAGCCCGCTTGCCTTCAGCCGCTACGCTCATCAATTCCCGAAGATGCTTCTGACCTCGTTCAGTGATGGCATCGGGAAAATAACCCTGTTCTTTTTCCGCCAACGTGACTGATTTCACTTCAATATAGCAGTCAGGTCGGGAATCTGCCTGTAACAAAAAGTCGATGCGGCTCCCTTCGGCACCGTATTTTACTTCACTTTTCAAAGTGCTGTAGCCTGAAACTTCCGAAATTAACGCCTGCTGAATCGCCTCTTTCGTTAATCTGTTGGCCCACAGCGTGTTAACACAAATAAATTCACCGGATTGAGTTTGCGTTAATTCCCAGGTATGTGGATATTTGCGTTTAGTATTTTCTGATGTCGAATACCAAACGGTGTCACCTGGCATTGCGCATCCGGTCATCGCACCGGTATTTGGGCAGTGTAGCGTTAACTCTGTGCCAGCTGGTGTGATCACATCCGCTAAAAAGCGCTTATAGCGCTGAATGAGCGTTGCAGGTTGTAAAAGTGGAGAAAATTGCATAAACAGTCCTTTGATTATTCAGTCAGCGTCCAGCGTTGCAACTGCGTGTAACGCGTGCGTCCTCGTGCAAATGAGGAGGAATAAAGCGCAAATTCCGTGACTGGAAACGACCAGCCAAAGCCCGGTGGCGGGATTGGCACCGCGTGGCCGGCATCGCGCAGCAGCGTGATATGTGGATGAAACGGCTGCGGGCTCTGGTAGCAACCGCTGCGTGCGGCCTGTGCCCGCAGCATATTCGCCAGTTGCAGCAGTCCGCGCGGCGGCTGACGCATTCCCAGCCACACAACCCGGGATCGCAACCATTGCCCGGCATCATCGAATTTGAGCGTAAAACCCGGCTGGCGAATACGTCCCGCGAGTTGCGACAGCGCCTGCTGCTTCTCGTCGCTGACGTCGCCTAGAAAGGCCAGTGTCAGATGCAAATTATCAGACGCGACGGGACGACCCGCTTCCGGGGGGAACTGCGCGGCTCGCCAGTGGATTAGCTGCTCCCGAACCTCGCCTGGCAATTCAATCGCAAAGAACAGCCTTTTTGGCTCAGACATGATGGATACTCGGTTATGAATTAACGCGATGCTACAATGCAGCGCGAAGAATGTTAACCCTCTGGAGTCATTTGTGACGTCGTTGCCCGTTGCCGCCGTAGTGCCTGAACTGCTTACCGCTCTTGATACCTCGTCGCAGGTTTTGCTGACGGCGCCGACCGGTGCCGGGAAATCGACCTGGCTGCCGTTACGACTTCTTGAGCATCGCAGTATCAAGGGACGGATTATTTTGCTGGAGCCGCGGCGCCTGGCAGCGCGTAACGTAGCGCAGCGGTTAGCGGAATTGCTGAATGAAAAGCCTGGCGAGACCGTGGGTTATCGCATGCGCGCGCAAAGCTGCGTAGGGCCGCAGACCCGGCTGGAGGTGGTAACAGAGGGCGTCCTGACGCGGATGATCCAACGCGATCCCGAGCTGACGGGCGTCGGGCTGGTGATCCTCGACGAATTTCACGAACGGAGTTTACAGGCTGATCTGGCGCTGGCGCTATTGCTGGATGTGCAGCAAGGGCTGCGGGACGATCTGAAACTGTTGATCATGTCCGCCACTCTGGATAACGGGCGTTTACAGCAGATGTTGCCCGATGCGCCGACGATCGTTTCTGAAGGCCGCGCATTTCCCGTTGAGCGGCGGTATCAGCCGTTGGCGGCGCATTTGCGTTTTGATGAAGCGGTGGCGATAGCGACGGCGGAGCTATTGCGCCATGAAAGCGGGTCACTGCTGCTATTTTTACCGGGTGTGGGCGAAATCCTGCGCGTACAGGAACAATTGGCTACGCGTGTGGGCAGCGATGTTGTGCTGTGTCCACTGTATGGCGCGTTAACGCTTTCCGAGCAGCGTCAGGCGATTGTGCCGGCGCCACAAGGCAAACGCAAAGTGGTGCTGGCCACCAATATTGCTGAAACCAGCTTGACGATCGAAGGCATCCGACTGGTGGTGGACTGCGCTCAGGAACGCGTGACGCGCTATGACGTGCGTACCGGTCTGACGCGACTGATTACCCAGCGCATCAGCCAGGCTTCGATGACTCAGCGCGCGGGACGTGCAGGTCGTCTGGAGCCCGGTATTTGCCTGCATCTGCTTGCCAAAGAGCAGGCAGAAAGAGCGGCAGCGCAGGGTGAAGCGGAAATATTGCAGAGCGATCTGTCCGGGCTACTGATGGAGTTGCTGCAATGGGGATGTACCGACCCTGAGCAACTGAACTG
The DNA here is from genome assembly GCF_030332565.1 of Citrobacter sp. Cpo109. Taxonomy (NCBI): domain Bacteria; kingdom Pseudomonadati; phylum Pseudomonadota; class Gammaproteobacteria; order Enterobacterales; family Enterobacteriaceae; genus Citrobacter; species Citrobacter sp. Cpo109. The sequence goes on along the minus strand of NZ_JAOWHQ010000071.1, from coordinate 64,618 downwards.
GCTGGATACGCCGCCCGCCATCAACCTGCAGACGGCAAAACGGCTGTTGCAGATGCTGGGCGCGCTTGAGGGCGACAGGCTTAGCGCCACGGGGCAGAAAATGGCGGCGTTGGGTAACGATCCTCGTTTAGCGGCGATGCTGGTCGGTGCCAAAAATAATACCGAAGCGGCTACGGCGGCAAAACTGGCTGCGATTCTGGAAGAGCCGCCGCGCGGTGGCAGTACCGATCTAACCGTGGCATTTTCGCGAAACCAGCCTGCCTGGCAGCAGCGCAGTCAACAGTTGCTGAAACGGCTTAATGTTAGCAGCGGACAGCCGGACAGCACGCTGCTCTCCCCGTTGCTGGCGCGGGCGTTTGCCGATCGGATCGCGCGTCGACGTGGGCAGGAAGGACGCTATCAACTGGCGAATGGCATGGGCGCAATGCTGGATGCCGATGATGCCTCAGGACGCCATGAATGGTTGATAGCGCCACTTTTGTTGCAGGGCAGCGCTTCGCCAGACGCGCGTATCTTGCTGGCTCTGCCGCTGGATATCGAGTCGCTGATGCAGGCATGTCCTGAGCTGCTACAACAGTCCGACACCATCGAATGGGATGAAACCCAGGGAACGTTAAAGGCATTGCGTCGGTCGCGCATTGGTCAGCTCACGGTAAAAGTACAGCCATTGGCCAAACCTTCGGAAGAGGAGTTGCACCAGGCGATGTTGAACGGCATTCGCGATAAAGGGCTAAGTGTGCTCAACTGGACGCCGGAAGCTGAGCAGTTTCGCCTGCGTCTGCAATGTGCGGCAAACTGGTTGCCAGAATACGACTGGCCCGCGGTAGATGAGGAGTCTCTGCTGGCGACGCTGGAGAGCTGGCTGCTGCCGCACATGAGCGGTGTACACTCGTTACGTGCATTAAAAGCACTCAATATGGGGCTGGCGTTGCGCGGTTTGCTGGATTGGTCAATGCTGCAACGTCTGGATAGTGAACTGCCAGCGCATTACACTGTGCCGACGGGAAGCCGGATTGCCATTCGCTATCATGAGGATAATCCTCCGGTATTGGCAGTTCGGATGCAGGAAATGTTTGGTGAAGCAAAGACCCCAACCATTGCCCAGGGGCGCGTGCCGCTGGTGCTGGAGCTGCTGTCGCCGGCCCAAAGACCGTTACAGGTGACGAGCGATCTGAGCGCGTTCTGGCAGGGATCGTACCGTGAGGTGCAAAAAGAGATGAAAGGGCGTTATCCCAAACATGTCTGGCCGGACGATCCGGCGAATACCGCGCCAACGCGGCGCACCAAAAAGTATTCGTAATGAAACGGTAGGCCGGATAAGGCGTTATGCCGCATCCGGCGAAAGAGCGGTAATAATTGAGAGATTTCTTCTTCTGTCGCAGGACGGAAGAACAGAGAATCGGGCCCTTGCGCCTGAATGTTGCGGAGAAAAAGCATGGCGGGGAATGACCGCGAGCCAATTGGACGTAAAGGGAAACCCTCGCGTCCGGTGAAACAAAAGGTGAGCCGTCGTCAACTCAGAGATGAAGAGTATGACGATGATTATGATGATGATGACTATGAGGATGAAGAACCGATGCCGCGTAAGGGTAAAGGCAAAGGGCGTAAGCCTCGTGGTAAGCGCGGCTGGTTCTGGCTGCTGGTAAAACTGTCGATTGTCTTTTTGGTGCTGATCGCCATTTATGGCGTTTATCTGGATCAAAAAATTCGTAGCCGTATTGATGGCAAAGTCTGGCAGCTTCCTGCGGCAGTATATGGCCGTATGGTTAACCTTGAGCCAGAAATGCCTATCGGCAAGAACGAGATGGTGAAGCTGCTGGAGGCCACGCAGTACCGTCAGGTGACGAAGATGACGCGTCCGGGCGAATTTACCGTGCAGGCGAAGAGCATCGAGATGATTCGTCGTCCGTTTGATTTCCCGGACAGTAAGGAAGGGCAGGTGCGCGCGCGTCTGACCTTTGACGGCGATCATCTGGAGACCATCGAGAATATGGATAACAACCGCCAGTTCGGTTTCTTCCGTCTCGATCCGCGTTTGATCACCATGCTCTCTTCACCTAACGGCGAGCAGCGCCTGTTTGTCCCGCGTAGCGGCTTCCCGGATCTGCTGGTGGATACGCTGCTGGCGACCGAAGACCGTCACTTCTATGAACATGACGGTATTAGCCTCTATTCCATTGGTCGTGCGGTGCTGGCGAACCTGACGGCGGGTCGTACGGTACAGGGTGCCAGTACGCTGACTCAGCAGCTGGTGAAAAACCTGTTCCTCTCCAGCGAACGCTCTTACTGGCGTAAAGCTAACGAAGCCTATATGGCGCTGATCATGGATGCGCGTTACAGCAAAGACCGCATTCTTGAGCTGTACATGAACGAAGTCTATCTCGGCCAAAGCGGTGATAACGAGATTCGCGGCTTCCCGCTGGCAAGCCTCTATTATTTCGGCCGTCCGGTAGAAGAGCTGAGCCTCGACCAGCAGGCGCTGCTGGTGGGGATGGTTAAAGGGGCGTCGATCTACAACCCGTGGCGTAACCCGAAACTGGCGCTCGAGCGTCGTAACCTGGTTCTGCGTTTGCTGCAACAGCAGCAGATTATCGACCAGGATCTGTATGACATGCTGAGCGCGCGTCCGTTAGGCGTACAGCCGCGTGGTGGGGTGATCTCCCCGCAGCCAGCCTTTATGCAGATGGTGCGTCAGGAGCTTCAGGCGAAGCTGGGCGATAAAGTTAAAGATCTCTCCGGCGTGAAGATTTTCACCACCTTTGATTCCGTGGCGCAGGACGCCGCAGAAAAAGCGGCGGTGGAAGGCATTCCGGTACTGAAGAAACAGCGTAAGCTGAGCGATCTGGAAACCGCGATTGTGGTGGTTGACCGCTTTAGCGGCGAAGTTCGCGCCATGGTCGGCGGAGCAGAACCGCAGTTTGCGGGCTATAACCGTGCGATGCAGGCGCGTCGTTCGATTGGTTCTCTGGCCAAGCCTGCGACCTATCTGACCGCGCTCAGCCAGCCGAAGTTGTACCGCCTGAATACCTGGATTGCCGACGCGCCGATTGCACTGCGTCAGCCGAACGGCCAGGTGTGGTCGCCGCAGAACGATGACCGTCGCTATAGCGAAAGCGGGAAAGTGATGCTGGTGGATGCGTTAACGCGTTCAATGAACGTGCCAACGGTAAATCTGGGGATGGCGCTGGGTCTGCCTGCGGTAACCGATACCTGGTTGAAGCTGGGCGCGCCGAAAGATCAGCTTAATCCGGTTCCGGCCATGCTGCTGGGGGCGCTAAACCTGACGCCAATCGAAGTTGCTCAGGCGTTCCAGACTATCGCCAGCGGCGGGAACCGTGCGCCGCTGTCGGCGCTGCGTTCGGTGATTGCCGAAGATGGTACCGTGCTGTACCAGAGCTTCCCACAGGCCGAGCGTGCCGTTCCGGCGCAGGCGGCGTATATGACGCTGTGGACCATGCAGCAGGTGGTTCAGCGTGGTACAGGTCGCCAGCTCGGCGCGAAATATCCTGGCTTGCATCTGGCAGGGAAAACCGGGACCACCAACAACAACGTGGATACCTGGTTTGCCGGGATCGACGGCAGCCAGGTGACCATCACCTGGGTAGGCCGTGATAACAACCAGCCAACCAAGCTGTACGGTGCCAGCGGCGCGATGTCGATTTATCAACGTTATCTGGCGAACCAGACGCCGACCCCGCTGGTGCTGACGCCGCCTGAAGATGTGGTAGATATGGGCGTTGACTACGACGGTAACTTCGTATGTAGCGGCGGGATGCGTACGCTCCCGGTGTGGACCACCGATCCGGATTCGCTGTGTCAGCAGGGTGAAATGCTGCAGCAGTCGGGTAATCCGTTCGATCAGTCAACGCCGTCGCAGCAGCCACAACAGCAGCAACAGCAACAACCGCCGCAGCAGGAGAAGAAAGATAGCGACGGTGTCGCTGGCTGGATTAAGGACATGTTCGGCAGTAACTGATTTTGGTTTTAACTGTTCTTCCCCCGCATCGGCACAGGCCGGTGTGGGGGACTTCTTCTTCGCGCTGTTATCGCCTTTCTATTCATTTCCTCTCTGGGAACTGGATGTCTTTGCTGGTCTTCACGTCAGGCTGTAATTTGTTGTGGATCACATTTTAATATGTGTTGCATGTTCCTCATCTATGATCTGTAATGGCAATTTCCGCAGGACATTTCCCGATTAATCATAAACGCAACATATTATTTTTTTTATATATTTGGTTTTGACTAATTTTTTGTGGATTTTTTTGTTGATTTCCCACCTTTTTTATTTTTTACAGTATGAAAAAAAAGTAATTAATAATTCCCTGTGATAATTTAAAGTTAACTAAATTTAATTTTAAGTAAATCTTTAATGAATTATTTTTTCATTAAAATCAGTGTGTTGTTTTTATTTTGACCTTGCTGGTGTGAATGGGTTGGTTAGCGTTTATTTATCGTAAATCGTAGAATAACTCATGCAAAGGAATGTTTGGGATTGAACAAGTTGATAAAGATATATTATATCATTCAGGGATGCTGTTGCATCTGTATCTCCAACCAGTCTCTATTTCCTTTCGTTAAAATTGACTTCTCCTCTGTTGGTTTTTGTGAGCATATGTAAGGAATACGTTATGTGCAAAAAAATTCTCACCTCATTGTTTGTAAGCAGCGTGCTGGCGGGGGCCGCGATGCCTGCGTTGGCCGTTGATACCGGAACAGTCACCTTTAACGGCAAGATTATTCCTGATAGCTGTGCCGTGGATGTCAACGGTACGTCGACAAACGGTACAGTGACCTTTAATAATCTGTCGCAAACCGCGTTTGGCGCTGATAAAAAAGTAGGTGACTCGCAATCTTTTGCCATCATACTGACGGAATGTGATGCCGCGATTGCCAACCTCAATATCAAATTTGATGGCACGCGTGTTGCCGGTTATGGCGAGGAAGTGCTGCAACCGACGGGGACGGCGACAAATCTCGGCGTACGTATGTTGCCAGAAGGCAGCAGTGATTACGTAAAATTTGATGGCTCGGAGCCAGATGATTCGCTGAATAAGGCCAATGGCGAGAGCGTGGTTTTCAATTATAAAGCTGAAGTTATTCAGGTTGGCAGTACAGTACCGACCACCGGTGATTATACCGCGCAAGCAACCTATACCCTGATTTATCGTTAATCGTTGTACGCACTGGCCCAGGCTGGGCCAGTATTTCAATGGAATGGAAAATAAAGATAATGATAAACGTTATCTGGTGCAAAGTTGGGTGAGTAATATTGATGACAGTAAAGCGCCATTTGTTATTACACCGCCAATTTATAAGTTGGACGAAAATCGCCAGACGCTGCTGCACGTAGTTTATACCGGTAATAAAACGGCCTTGCCGCAGGATCGCGAATCGTTGTTTATGGCGAATGTTAAATCGGTTTCTGCGATCCCGGAAGAGTTACGTGATAACAACACGCTACAATTTGCAATTAAGACCAAGTTAAAGCTGTTCTATCGCCCGGCTTCGCTGAAAGAAAGTGAGGCGAAAACGGCCTGGCAGTCATTGCAGTTTAGCCGCAGCCAAAATCAACTGGTAGTGAAAAATCCCACGCCATTTTATGTCACCTTCGGCCAGCTTACGGTTGCGGGAAAAGCTATTAAATCCGCAGTGGATCAGCATTCACCCTCGGCATTAACCATGATGGTCGCCCCGTTTGCTGAACAGCGTTTCCCGTTATCTTCCGGAGCAAAAGGCGACGTAGCCTGGACCGCGATTAATGATTTCGGATCAGAAACTGGACAGCGTAAACAGCCGCTGTAAATGAGCTATCGATTTCTTACGGGTGGCGTTTATGTCTTCTCATCGTACTGTCCGGCTTTTTGCGCTCAATACGCTGACATTCGCGATATTAACGGCGAGTGGTTCCGTTTGCGCTGACGATTATTTCAATCTCAGTGCGCTGGAAACGGGGACGCCGCTGGAGAATACCGGCGCGCTGGAAGCTTATTTACGCAATAATGGTCTATCGCCAGGGCGGTATTTAACGTCCATTGTCTGGGATCGGGATCGCATCGATAAACGAAATTTAAATTACGTCCTTTCAAAAGATAACAGCAAACTGGTTCCGCAGTTTACTAAAGCAGAACTGCGTGAACTGGGCGTCAAAGTTGATTCCATCCCGGCGTTAAAGAATATTAATGATAATGCCGCATTGGGCGATATTAGTGAATATATTGCTGATGCGCGCTATGACTTCAGCCCGGAAACTCAGGTATTGCAATTACGTATTCCGCAAATCTACCGCGACAAACAAATTTCGGGCGAAAGCAATCCCGCTTCCTGGGACGATGGCATTCCGGCTCTGTGGACCAGCTACTATGTTTCGGGCTCGCATCAGCAGTCTAATGGGGACAACAATGCCTCTAACTGGGCCAGTCTCAATTCGGGTATGAACATTGGCCCATGGCGAGTGCGCAATTCCAGTAGCTGGGGGAATGACAGCGGCTGGCAATCTATAAGCACAACGCTGGAGCGTGATATCAAACGCCTGCGCAGCCAGCTTCAGCTTGGGCAAACCTACACCAACGGCGAACTGTTTGACAGCGTACAAATGACCGGGGTGAAGCTGGAGACCGATACCAGCATGCTGCCCAGCGGATTACAGGGATTCGCCCCGGTGGTGCGCGGCATCGCCAACAGCGATGCCAAAGTGGCCATCAAGCAAAACGGTTACACCATCTACCAGACCAACGTCTCGCCCGGCCCGTTTGAAATCCGTGATTTAACCCAGGTCACGGCAGGGGCGGATCTGGAAGTCACCGTGACGGAGGCTGACGGTACGGAGCGCAGCTTTATTCAGGCCAGCTCCTCGGTGCCGATTATGCAACGCGAAGGCGCGCTGAAGTACAGCCTGGCGGCAGGTAAATATCGCGATGTGGATAATGGCGAAGAACCGGAATTCGGCCAGGTGACGGCAATTTACGGCTTACCTTTCGGAATTACCGCCTACGGCGGTCTGCAGGGCGCGTCGATGTATCATGCCGGGCTGGTCGGCATCGGGGCCGATTTACGCGATTTTGGTTCAGTGTCGATGGATTTGACGGCCGCCAGAACCGCGTTTGACGACGGTCGCGAAGATGCGAACGGCCAGTCGTGGCGCGCGCAGTACGCAAAAGATTTTCCGCTGACCAATACCACGATCACGCTGGCCAGCTATCGTTATTCCACCTCTGGATTTTATACCTTTCAGGAGGCTCTCGATCAGCGCAATAACGCCTATGACGACGACAGCATTTACAGCTATCGCAATGCTTTTAACCGCCGGAGCCGCTTACAGCTAAACCTTTCACAGTCGTTACATAGCTGGGGGTCGGTATATGCCAACGCCTATCAGCAGGACTACTGGGGAATGGAAGGCCATGAGCGCAGCGTCAGCTTGGGTTACAGCAGCAGCTGGCAGGGCGTTAACTGGTCGCTGAACTATAGCCTGACGAAAACGCCATCGACCGATAACGACCAGCAGGTTTCGATTTCGATTAACATTCCGCTCTCGCGCTGGCTGGCGAACTCCTGGGGCACCTATAACCTGACCAGTTCGAAAAAAGGTAACACCTCGCACCAGGCGGGCGTTAGCGGCTCGTTGCTGGAAAACAACAACTTAAATTACAACCTTCAGCAAACCTACACCGATAACAACGTGGGCTACGGCGCTTATCTCTCCTCGCGCTATCGGGCTTCGGTGGGGGAGTTCAGCGCTAATTACAGCTATCAGCAAGACAGCAAGCAGTGGGGCTATAGTGCACAGGGCTCCGTTGTCGCGCACTCGCAAGGAATAACTCTGGGACAGTCGATCCAGGATGCTTTTGCGGTGGTGCATATTGTCGATGGCGATAACGTCAAAATCCAAAATTCACAAGGGGTGTATACCGACCGTTGGGGCAATGCCATTGTGCCGACCTTAACCAACTATCGGCGTAACACCATCACCGTGAATACAATGGGGCGCGATGATTTAGATATTAAGGATGCGTCTTTGGACGTGAATCCGACCAAGGGGGCGGTAGTGGCGGCGGATTTTACCGCGCGTGCGGGTAAGCGTGCCTTGCTGACGTTGCGATATGGTCAGGGTATGGTGCCTTTTGGGGCGATGCTGAGTATGGACGGCGCAACCTCTATCGTGGGCGATGCCGGTGAAGTGTTTATCACTGGATTAAAAGGGACGCAGCGTGTGACCGCGCAATGGGGTGATACGGCGCAGCAGCGCTGCTCGGCGGAGGTGACGGTTCCGGCACAACCTGAACCGGGAATTTTCACCGCAACGCTCAACTGCCGTTGATAAATGGAGGAGATATGCAAAAGCGGACAAGCAGCAGGTGCTGGATAGTGGTATGCGATGGCTATGTTTGCCGTACTACCACTGGTAGTGGCAACGGTGGATGTTGTTGTTTAGCTAACAGGGAAATGACCAGATGCAAAAAGGAATAAAGCCTGTTGTCAGGCTCTTCATCACGCTGATGTTAGCTATTATTAGCGTCTGTTTTCAGCAGGCCAGGGCTGAATGCTCGTTTACCAATCCGGATGCGAATCCAACGATTATGTTTACCATGCCCGCGCAGATTGTGATTGAGTCTGATGCAGCTGTAGGAACTGTAGTCTATTCCGGAGAAACAGTTGGAGAATCACACGGCTTAAGCTGTGACGGCAATGAGCGGGTGTATGACGGCTATTTGGTATTGACTGATGCTGATTATTCAGGAGTATTGCCGGGAGTTTATAAAACAACAGTACCTGGTATTGGTTTTCGCGCTGCTCGCGCAGAGAATAAGACAGCGACATTCACTGGCGATAATCTCATTACTCCCCGGCACTATATTGGTAGATTAGGGAGTTGGGCTTCTTTTGACTCAACCTATCATGTGGGGGTTGAGTTGGTCGTTATTGACACCGTTCAGTCTGGTACGCTGGATACCAGCTTATTTAATGCCGATTATCAAATGGGGAACCTGATAGCGGCAAAACTGCGTTTTGGCCCAACGGTGGTCGATGTGCTAACCAATACTTGTAATTTGGTCAGTAAAGATATTGCCGTTCTGATGGACTCGGTAACCTCAGGCAGTTTATCTCAGGGATATTCTTCCGTACTCACCGATGACAGCTTTAAAATTGAAGTCGCCGATTGTACTACCGGAACGCACATTGATTATAAGTTTACCAGCGCCGGTTCAACCGGTGTTACCGACGGCAATATTCTGAACATTGCCAGTGGGGAAGGGGCTGCCAGCGGTGTGGGGATCCAGATCCTCGACAAAGACAATCATGTGCTGAGTTTTGATCAGGAATATACGGGGATCGAAAGCGCAAACGGGCGGGGAACAGAGGAGATCCCCCTGAAAGCGCGATACGCTAAAACCGGAACGGTGAAGGGAGGTCAGGTCGATGCAGTGGCCACCTTTGAAGTGTATTACCGTTAATTTGCAGGCGTATATACGCAGCAGTACGACAGGACTCTTTCCGAGCCCTAACATTCCAGCCTAATTTATTAACCCTTTCTTTTCATCTGGTTATTTCTTAACCCCTCAGTTTTAGTAGGGACGCGTATTGCTTGCTATCTCGCCAGAGTTTCGAATATTATGCTGCCGTTATAATAATAATTCTCGTTTACGTTATCATTCACTTTCATCAGAGAAATACCAATGGCGCGTCTTAAAACTGCTCAGCCAAGTTCATCACTGCGTAAAATCGCAGTAGTGGTAGCCACAGCGGTTAGCGGCATGTCTGTCTATGCACAGGCGGCGGTTGACCCGAAAGAAGAAACCATCACCGTAACTGCTGCACCTGCTCCGCAGGAAAGCGCATGGGGGCCTTCGCCGACGATTGCCGCGAAACGTTCCGCCACTGCCACAAAGACTGATACGCCTATCGAAAAGACCCCACAGTCTGTTTCGGTTGTTACGCGTGAAGAGATGGATATGCATCAACCTGGGTCGGTAAAAGAGGCTTTAGCCTATACCCCTGGTGCTGCCGTTTCTACGCGTGGCGCTTCCAGCACTTATGATTTCGTTATTATTCGTGGCTTCTACACGCCAGGCCCAACACCAAACAATTACCTTGATGGCGTCAAGTTACAGGGTGATTACTACAGCTCTGCCGTTGTTGATCCTTACATGCTTGAACGCGTCGAGCTTATGCGCGGGCCAACATCTGTACTTTACGGGAAAAGTAATCCGGGTGGCTTGATCTCCATGGTTAGCAAAAGCCCGACATCAGAGCCGTTAAAAGAAATTCAATTCAAAATGGGTTCGGATAATCTGTTCCAAACCGGTTTTGATTTCAGCGATTCCCTGGATGACGACGGCGTGTACTCATACCGCCTGACAGGGTTGGCACGTTCTAATGACGAACAACAAGATTTTGCGAAGCAGAAGCGTTATGCCATTGCTCCCGTGTTTAGCTGGAAGCCTGATGACCGAACCAACCTGACTCTGCGAGCAAACATTCAGAATGAGCCTTCAACAGGTTATTACGGCTGGCTGCCGAAAGAAGGTACGGTTGAGCCGTTACCTGATGGTTCCCGTTTGCCTGTGAGCTTTACGGATTATGCGCCGAACAATACCTATTCGCGTTATGAGCGAATGGTTGGTTACAGCTTTGAACACAGTTTTGATGACACCTTCACTGTGCGTCAAAATTTGCGTTATAGCCAAATCAAAACATCTCAACAGAGTGTGTACGGCTTCGGCGCAGTGGGGAATCAATTGACCCGTCAGATTATCGTCGCCGATGAACGCTATAATGATTTTGGCGTAGATACTCAATTGGAAAGCAAGTTCGCGACGGGAGATGTTGGACATACTCTGCTTACCGGTGTCGACTATTCGCGTCTGCGAAACGATATCGATAACGCCTACGGAAGTGCACCGCCTTTAGATATGAATAATCCGGTGTATGACGATGTTGACTTCCCTGACGCGAAACCGTTCCAGCTTAACACGCAGCACCAAACAGGTGTGTATGTACAGGACCAACTGGAATGGAATAAATGGGTTGCAACGCTGGGAGGCCGCTATGACTGGTCTCAGCAGGCAACAACTATTCGTTCCAGTAATCAGAAAGTTGAACGTAACGATGAGCAGTTCACCTGGCGCGGTGGGATTAACTATCTCTTTGACAATGGTATTACGCCATACTTTAGCTACAGCGAATCGTTCGAGCCGAATCCTTCTAAAGCATGGGCAGCAACACCTGCCGACAACGTTGCTTATGCACCGTCAAAAGGTAAGCAATATGAAGCTGGCGTAAAATATGTTCCAAAAGATCTGCCCGTTGTTGTTACTGCCGCGGTATATGAGCTGACGAAAACGAATAACCTGACTACCGACCCGCTTAATCCGTATGCGCAGGTTCCGGCGGGTGAAATTCGTTCTCGTGGCGTTGAATTAGAAGCAAAAGCCGCAGTGAATGCGAACATTAACCTGACAGCGTCTTATACGTATACCGATGCGGAATATACAGAAGACACGACGCTTAAAGGTAAAACACCTGTGCAAGTACCAAAAAACATGGCTTCTCTGTGGGGGGATTACACCTTCTACGAAGGCCCGCTGTCAGGGTTAACGTTGGGCACAGGCGGTCGTTATGTTGGCTCTAGCTATGGCGATCCGAAGAACACCTTCAAAGTGGGTAGCTCAACCGTGATGGATGCAGTCGTTAAATACGATCTCGCGCGCCTGGGTATGGCAGGTTCTAGTGTTGCCGTTAACGTTACAAACCTGTTTGACCGTGAATATGTTGCCAGCTGCTTCGATACCTATGGCTGCTTCTGGGGCGCAGAACGTCAGGTCGTTGCGACTGCAACCTTCCGTTTCTAATTTCTCTTTGGGCACGCTTTGCGTGCCCGTTTTACAAGTTGGCTGCTATGCAGGAAAACAGATCCCATCCCGACACCACTTTTGCGTTGCGTAATGTCTCCTTTCGTGTGCCTGGCCGCACGCTATTGCATCCTCTCTCATTAACTTTTCCTGTGGGAAAAGTGACTGGTCTTATCGGCCACAACGGTTCCGGTAAATCGACGTTATTAAAAATGCTGGGACGTCATCAGCCGCCGTCAGAAGGTGAAATCCTGCTCGATGAACAGCCGCTGGAGAGCTGGAGCAGCAAAGCGTTTGCCCGCAAGGTCGCCTATCTGCCGCAGCAGTTACCGCAGGCGGAAGGGATGACAGTGCGTGAACTGGTGGCGATTGGTCGTTATCCATGGCACGGGGCGCTGGGGCGTTTTGGCGTTGCCGACAGAGAGAAAGTAGAAGAAGCGATTTCGCTGGTCGGTTTAAAACCGTTGGCGCACCGTCTGGTCGATAGCCTGTCGGGCGGAGAACGCCAACGTGCGTGGATTGCCATGCTGGTAGCGCAGGACAGCCGCTGCCTGCTACTTGATGAACCGACTTCCGCGCTGGATATCGCCCATCAGGTTGACGTGCTGGCGCTGGTGCACCGCTTAAGCCAGCAGCGCGGGCTGACGGTGGTTGCGGTGCTGCATGATATCAATATGGCGGCCCGCTACTGCGATTACCTCGTTGCGCTGCGCGGCGGTGAGATGATTTCTCAAGGAACGCCAGCTGAACTGATGTGCAGTGAAACTCTGGAACAAATTTACGGTATCCCGATGGGCATTTTGCCGCATCCGGCCGGTGCCGCACCCGTGAGTTTTGTCTATTAATGATCGGATTACATCATATTACCCGTCGGCGATTGCTTACGGCGATGGCGCTGTCGCCTCTGCTGTGGCGGATGAATACGGCACACGCCGCGGCGGTTGATCCACAGCGCATTGTAGCGCTGGAATGGCTGCCGGTAGAGCTGCTGCTGGCGCTGGGGATTACGCCGTACGGCATCGCAGATATCCCTAACTACAAGCTGTGGGTCAGTGAACCTCCTCTGCCTGATTCGGTGATTGACGTCGGACTACGTACGGAGCCCAATCTCGAACTGCTTACCGAAATGAAGCCCTCATTTCTGCTCTGGTCGGCAGGCTATGGTCCTTCCCCTGAAAAGCTGGCGCGAATTGCACCTGGCCGGGGATTTAACTTCAGCGATGGCAAAAAGCCGCTGGCCGTTGCGCGACAATCGCTGCAGGAAATGGCGCAATTGTTCAATCTGCAAGCCTCTGCTGAACGCCATTTGACTGAGTACGATCGTTTTATCGCCAGCCTGAAACCGCGCTTCATTCAACGTGGCGCGCGCCCCGTATTGCTTACGTCCTTGCTTGATTCGCGACATATGCTGGTGTTTGGCTCAAACAGCCTGTTCCAGGACGTACTGGACGAATATGGGATCCCAAATGCCTGGCAGGGAGAAACAAACTTCTGGGGTAGCACTGCCGTGAGTATTGACCGTCTGGCTGCTTATAAGGATGTCGATGTGCTGTGCTTTGATCACGGCAACGATAAAGAGATGGCTGCGCTGATGTCTATGCCATTATGGCAGGCGATGCCGTTTGTCCGTAGCGGACGTTTTCAACGTGTGCCTGCCGTTTGGTTTTATGGCGCAACGCTATCGGCCATGCATTTTGCCCGTATTCTGGATAATGCGTTGGGAGGCAAAGCGTGAGCAGGAAACTTGAAATGCCGGATGGCGGCGCAAAAAGCGCCTTATCCGACCTACGGTTCGGGCGCTTTCCAGGCCGGATAAGGCGAAGCCGCCATCCGGCGTTGCTGTTGTTGGTGCTGTTTGTTGCTGCCTGCTGGCTGACATGGGTTAACTTCTCCGTTGCGCTACCGCGCAGTCAGTGGCAACAGGCTATCTGGTCACCGGATATCGACATCATTGAGCAGATGGTTTTTCACTATAGCCTGCTGCCGAGGCTGGCGATTTCTCTGCTGGTCGGCGCCGGGCTGGGGCTGGTCGGCGTATTGTTTCAGCAGGTGTTGCGTAACCCTCTGGCGGAGCCAACCACACTGGGCGTTGCGACCGGGGCGCAGTTGGGCATTACGGTTACCACGCTGTGGGCTATTCCAGGTGCGCTGACCACGCAATTTGCGGCGCTGGCGGGAGCATGTGTCGTTGGGGCGCTGGTGTTTGGCGTTGCCTGGGGCAAGCGCCTTTCTCCGGTGACGTTAATCCTTGCCGGGCTGGTGGTCAGCCTGTACTGCGGGGCGATTAACCAGTTGATGGTTATCTTCCATCACGATCAACTGCAAAGCATGTTTTTATGGAGCAGCGGCACGCTAACGCAAACCGACTGGAGCGGCGTACAACGTCTGTGGCCGCAGCTGCTGGGCGGCGTGATGCTGACTCTGTTGTTATTACGCCCAATGACGCTGATGGGACTGGATGACGGCGTGGCGCGTAACCTCGGTCTGGCATTGTCGCTGGCGCGTCTGGCGGCGTTATCGCTGGCCATTGTTATCAGCGCCTTACTGGTTAACGCGGTTGGGATTATCGGCTTTATTGGCCTGTTTGCACCGCTGCTGGCGAAAATGCTCGGTGCGCGTCGTTTGCTGGCTCGTCTGGTGCTGGCCCCGCTGATTGGTGCGTTGATCCTCTGGCTCTCCGACCAAATCATTCTGTGGTTGACCCGCGTATGGATGGAAGTCTCCACCGGTTCAGTGACGGCGCTGATTGGCGCACCGTTGCTGCTGTGGTTGTTGCCGCGCTTAAGGAGTATGAGCGCCCCGGATATGAACGCCAGTAATCGCATCGCCGCTGAACGTCAGAATGTGCTGATGTTTGCGCTGGCAGGTGGCGTAATTTTACTGCTAACCCTTGTGGTGGCGCTGTCGTTTGGCCGCGACGCACATGGCTGGACTTGGGCCAGCGGTGCGATGCTGGATGAGCTGATGCCCTGGCGCTGGCCTCGCATTCTGGCGGCCCTGATTGCGGGGGTGATGCTGGCGGTAGCGGGCTGTATTATTCAGCGTCTGACGGGCAATCCGATGGCCAGTCCGGAAGTGCTGGGCATTAGCTCCGGTGCGGCATTTGGCGTGGTGCTCATGCTGTTTTTGGTCCCTGGAAATGCTTTTGGCTGGCTGCTGCCTGCCGGAAGCCTCGGGGCCGCGGCTACTCTGCTTATCATTATGATTGCTGCCGGGCGCGGTGGGTTTTCGCCGCACCGTATGCTGCTGGCCGGCATGGCGCTCAGTACGGCGTTTACTATGCTGCTGATGATGCTGCAGGCCAGCGGCGATCCGCGCATGGCGGGCGTGCTGACCTGGATCTCCGGTTCAACCTATAACGCGAGCGGAGAGCAGGTACTGCGTACCGGGATTGTGATGGTGGTTCTGCTGGCGCTGACGCCGCTGTGCCGCCGTTGGCTGACAATTTTACCGCTCGGCGGCGATACGGCTCGGGCGGTGGGTATGGCAATCACGCCGTCGCGCGTGGGGTTACTGCTGCTGGCGGCAGGGTTGACGGCGACAGCCACCATGACCATTGGACCGTTGAGCTTTGTCGGGCTGATGGCGCCGCATATTGCCCGTATGATGGGTTTTCGGCGGGCGATGCCGCATATGCTGATTTCGGCGCTGGCGGGTGGCGTGTTGCTGGTCTTTGCTGACTGGTGCGGCAGGATGGTGCTGTTTCCGTATCAGATCCCGGCGGGGTTATTGTCGACGTTTATTGGTGCGCCGTACTTTATCTATCTGCTGAGAAAGCAGAGCCGCTGAGGCTGACCCCTTTCATGTAGGCCGGATAAGACGCTTTGCGTCGACATCCGGCAATAAAAAAGCCGGGTGGCGGCTTCGCCTTACCCGGCCTACATTTCTGCACGTTCTCTTTTTTACAACTTCGCAAACACCCGGCGCGCGGCGTCGATGGTGTTATTGATATCGTCTTCACTGTGCGCCACGGACATAAAGCCCGCTTCGAAAGCAGACGGCGCCAGATAAATTCCTTCATCCAGCATCATGTGGAAGAAGCGCTTGAAGCGTTCGACGTCGCATGCCATCACATCCTGATAGCAGGTTACGGTTTCTGCATCGGTGAAGAAAATCCCGAACATCCCGCCCACATGGTTAACCACCAGCGGAATATTCGCTTCTTCGGCAGCTTCCAACAGACCTTCCGCCAGACGCGTCGTCAGTTCGTTCAGCGTTTCATGAATACCCGGTTGGGCGACTTCGGTCAGACAGGCATAACCTGCCGCCATCGCGATCGGGTTACCGGAAAGCGTCCCCGCCTGGTAAACCGGACCGGTCGGCGCCAGCGCATCCATCACATCGCGGCGGCCACCGAATGCGCCAACGGGCATCCCACCACCGATGATTTTACCGAGGCAGGTCAGATCCGGCACGACGCCGTAATAATCCTGCGCTCCGGCCAACGCCACGCGGAAACCGGTCATTACTTCATCAATGATCAACAGCGCGCCAAACTCATCGCACAGGGCACGCAGGCCCGGCAGGAATTCCGGCAGCGGCGGGATGCAGTTCATGTTGCCGGCGACCGGCTCAACGATGATGCAGGCGATCTCCTGCGGATACTGTTCAAATGCGGCACGTACCGAAGAGAGAGCGTTGTAGGTGCAGGTCAGGGTGTGTTTCGCGAAATCGGCCGGAACGCCCGGAGAGTTCGGCTGACCCAGCGTTAACGCGCCGGAACCGGCTTTAACCAGCAGGCAATCGGCGTGGCCGTGGTAGCAGCCTTCAAATTTGATGATTTTATCGCGACCGGTGAAACCGCGCGCCAGACGGATGGCGCTCATCGTCGCTTCCGTACCGGAGTTCACCATACGCACCATGTCCATGGTCGGCACGAGCTCAGTGACCAGCTCCGCCATTTTGACTTCCATTTCGGTCGGTGCGCCGAAGCTTAAACCGCGCTCCGCTGCTTCAATCACCGCATTACGGATTGCCGGGTGATTATGGCCCAGCACCATCGGTCCCCAGGAACCGACGTAGTCAACATAGGCTTTACCATCGACATCGTACAGATACGCGCCGTCCGCTTTTTCGATAAACAGCGGAGTACCACCCACGCCAGTAAAGGCGCGAACGGGGGAGTTAACGCCGCCTGGGATAAGTTCGCGTGCTGCGTTGTAGAGATTTTCAGACTTACTCATGGATGGGGTCCTGGTTCGTAGAAAAAGTAAATGCCCGCTATTCTAGTTATTCAGAGAAGGTTATGAAAGTTTTACGCATTTGAAACAATACGATTTGCAGGGGATTTTCGTGAAATGTGCGAGTAGAATGCCGATTCCGTATTTGTATTACCAATTAATGATCATCTGATGAAGACAGACACTCCCTCTTTTGAAGCACAACAAATTGTGCGTTTACGCCGCAGGGATCAAATTCGTCGTCTCCTGGAACGAGACAAAACGCCGTTGGCGATCCTGTTGATGGCTGCCGTAGTGGGTACAGTGACAGGGCTTGTTGGCGTGGCATTTGAGAAAGCGGTGACCTGGGTGCAGAATCAGCGCATTGGCACGCTGGCTCAGGTTGCGGACCATGACATTCTGCTGTGGCCGCTGGCGTTTATTCTTTCCGCGTTGCTGGCGATGGTCGGCTATTTCCTGGTGCGTAAGTTTGCGCCGGAAGCCGGTGGTTCGGGGATCCCAGAGATTGAAGGCGCGCTGGAAGAGCTGCGACCGGTGCGCTGGTGGCGCGTTCTGCCGGTGAAATTTATTGGCGGCATGGGCACGCTGGGAGCCGGCATGGTGCTTGGGCGAGAAGGACCGACCGTGCAGATTGGTGGTAACCTCGGGCGCATGGTGCTGGATATTTTCCGTATGCGTAGCGCAGAAGCGCGACATACCTTATTGGCTACCGGTGCGGCAGCGGGTCTTTCGGCGGCGTTTAACGCTCCGCTGGCGGGGATCCTGTTCATTATTGAAGAGATGCGCCCGCAGTTTCGCTATAACCTCGTGTCGATCAAAGCCGTGTTTACCGGCGTTATAATGTCGAGCATTGTGTTTCGTATTTTCAACGGCGAAGCCCCGATTATTGAAGTCGGAAAGTTGTCTAATGCGCCAGTAAATACACTGTGGCTGTATCTGGTGCTCGGACTTATTTTTGGCTGTGTCGGGCCGTTGTTCAACACTATGGTGTTGCGTACCCAGGATATGTTCCAGCGCTTTCACGGCGGTGAAATTAAAAAATGGGTGCTGATGGGCGGCGTGATCGGTGGCCTGTGCGGGATCCTCGGATTAATTCAACCTGAAGCGGCAGGCGGTGGCTTTAATCTGATCCCGATTGCCGCAGCAGGCAATTTTAGCGTCGGTCTACTGCTGTTTATATTTATCACCCGGGTGATCACCACGCTGCTGTGCTTCTCATCCGGCGCGCCCGGTGGGATCTTTGCCCCGATGCTGGCGTTGGGCACGTTGCTTGGTACGGCGTTCGGTATGGCTGCGGCAGCCTCTTTTCCGCAGTATCACCTGGAGGCCGGAACCTTTGCCATTGCCGGAATGGGGGCTTTGTTGGCTGCTTCGGTGCGTGCGCCGCTAACGGGTATTGTGCTGGTGCTGGAGATGACTGATAACTATCAGCTCATTTTGCCAATGATTATTACCTGTCTTGGCGCAACACTATTAGCCCAATTTATGGGCGGAAAGCCGCTATACTCGACTATCCTGGCTCGTACGCTGGCAAAACAGGAAGCGGAGCAGGCGGCGAAAAGCCAGGGGACTGCCGCTGGCGAGAATACTTGAACGAAATACCAGGGTATTAGATAATGGCCCAAAATATTGGGTTGAAATTTACCCAATTGCCGATGTCGTTTGGAGCAAAATATGAGTGATGACGTAGCGCTGCCACTGCAATTTACTGAAGCAGCAGCCAATAAAGTAAAAAGCTTGATCGCTGACGAAGAAAACCCGAATCTGAAATTACGCGTGTATATCACTGGCGGTGGTTGCAGCGGTTTCCAGTACGGTTTCACCTTTGATGACCAGGTGAATGAAGGTGATATGACCATTGAAAAACAAGGTGTTGGTCTGGTCGTTGATCCGATGAGTCTGCAATATCTGGTGGGCGGTGCGGTTGACTATACCGAAGGTCTGGAAGGTTCCCGCTTCGTTGTGACTAACCCGAATGCGAAAAGCACCTGCGGGTGTGGTTCTTCTTTCAGCATCTGATTGCTGTCTGTAATACCGATAGTCTGATGGTGTAGGCCCGGTAAGCGTAGCGCCACCGGGCAATGTGCCGGATGGCGGCGTAAACGCCTTATCCGGCCTACATGTTCTGTATCGTCACATCAACGCCCGTTATCATCCAGCGCAAACGTCGGCAATTTCAGATGCCAGCGAATGGCGGCAAGCCGAATCAGCAGGGTGACAATCATCCCCATCATACTGGCGTTTTCCAGTGAAACATCAAAGGTATAAAACGCCGTTGCATGCACGATCCCGCCGATAATACAGGCTGTGGCGTAGATCTCGGTGCGCAAAATCATCGGGACTTCACGAGCTAACACATCGCGAATGATCCCACCACCAACGCCGGTAATCACCCCCATACAAATCGCCACCAGCGGCCCTGTTCCTGCGAGAAATGCCTTGTTGACGCCAATACCCACGAACACCGCCAGGCCAACGGCATCCAGCACCGGAAGGATCCATTTCGGTATGCGTCTTGGTTGACGTACCAACAGGATCGTCAGCATGCTGGTGATCATCGCCACCACCAGATCGGTCGGATCCTTAACCCAAAAAACCGGTCCATTATCCAGCGCCATATCGCGGATCGTACCACCACCAACGGCGGTAACCACGCCGAGTACCAGGACGCCAAACGGATCCATACGTAATTTTCCGGCCAGTAATACGCCAGAGATTGCAAATACCGCGGTGCCGACAATATCAAGCCAATAGACGAGCATTTTTAAATCCTCACAACAGACCTGGTGGGGCAGGCGCTAATTTATCTGTGAAAGCGCATTACAGAGTTGTTTTGCGGCGAGGATAATACGCGGGCTCGCGCGTTCGAACCAGTCACTATTAAGTGTAATAATGGGTATTTTTAGCTGGTTTCCCCAGTATTGCTCAATTTTCAGAGTTTCACCCGGACCGCCTGTGGCAACAATAGCCTGGGGGGCTCGTGCCAGGACCTGCTCACGGCTAACCTGCGGCCAGGGAACCCGACTACCGGCAAAGATGTTTTCTCCGCCGCATACCTCAAGAACTTCGTGCTGGATAGAACCTTTTCCACTGGTAAACAGAGGATTGGCACCAAACTGGAGAAACACGCGTTTTTTAGGTTTGTTGGCATACTGAGATTTAAGTAAAGCATAGTCATCAAGCATGGTTTGCGCCGCCTGTTTAGCTTGTTCAGGCTTGGGGCTCCATGCCGCTAATTGGCGTAGCGCATCGGCAACCTGCTCAATGGTAACGGCGTCCACCCAGATGACCTTAATACCCAGAGAGGTCAGTTGATTCACCTGCCGCTCAGCATTTCCCCCGCGCCAGGCGACAACCAAATCAGGTTTCAGCGCCACAATACGTTCAAGATTCATCCCTTGCCAGGTTGAGACTTCCTCAATATTTTTGGCTTCTGGCGGGTAGTTTGAATAGCTGCTGACGCCAACGGGGGTAATGCCAGCGGCAAAAGCGAGTTCAGTATTGGCAGGAGAAAGCGTCACAACACGCGGCGCGGCGTAAAGGAACGCCGGGAGAGTGAAAAGCAGGGCGACCAGCGCCCTGGAGAGTAATTTAGCCATGCGCCAGTTTCTGTACCAGCGTTTCAACCATCAGACTTGACTGCTTCGCGGCAACCACCAGGAATTCGTCAAAGCTGAGATGGGACTGCTGATCGGCAACGTCAGAGATAGCGCGAACCACGACAAATGGCACGTTAAAGTTGTGGCAAACGTGCGCAATTGCGGTCGCTTCCATCTCAACGGCAATCGCCTGCGGGAAGTTATGCTTAATTTTAGCCAGTCCCACGGAACCATTAATGAAGGCATCGCCACTGACGATAAGTCCGCGAACGGCGTTCAGATTGAGTTCGGCGATGCAAGACTCTGCGGCAGCAATCAACGCAGGATCGGCTTTAAAACCAGCCGGGCAGCCCGGTAGCTGACCAAATTCATAGCCAAAGGCAGTGACGTCGGCGTCGTGATAGCGCGCTTCGTCAGAAACTACGATATCCCCGACTTTCAGCGTAGAGGCCAGGCCACCCGCAGAACCGGTATTAATGATGGCGTCCGGCTTGCAGCGTTCAAGCAGCAGCGTAGCGCCCAGTGCAGCAGCCACTTTACCGATACCCGATTTCAGCAGCGCAACCTCTGTACCGTTCAGTTGGCCGGTGTAAATTTCACAACCGCCGAGCGCGATGGTCTGACGGTTTTCGATTTTGTCACGCAGCAGCGTAACTTCTTCTTCCATTGCACCAATGATGCCGATTTTCATAGATTTACTCGCGATAAGCCAGATTTGAGGGCATAGTCTATCATGCGCTTAAGGGGTAGCGCATTTCTCAGGCGGGAGAGGACATGGCACAGATCGATTTCCGAAAAAAAATAAACTGGCATCGTCGTTACCGTTCGCCGCAGGGCGTGAAGACTGAGCATGAGATCCTGCGTATTTTCGAAAGCGATCGCGGACGTATTATCAATTCACCGGCCATTCGCCGACTGCAACAAAAAACGCAGGTTTTTCCGCTGGAGCGTAATGCGGCAGTACGCACACGCTTGACGCACTCGATGGAAGTTCAGCAGGTTGGGCGCTATATCGCGAAAGAGATCCTCAGCCGACTGAAAGAACTAAAGCTGCTGGAGCAGTATGGCCTGGATGAACTGACAGGGCCATTTGAGAGTATTGTCGAAATGTCCTGCCTGATGCATGACATTGGTAATCCGCCGTTTGGCCATTTTGGGGAGGCGGCAATTAATGACTGGTTTCGCCAGCGACTGTATCCCGCAGACGCAGAAAGCCAGCCCCTAAGTGATGACCGTTGCCAGGTGACAGCATTACGATTGCGTGAAGGCGAGGAGTCGCTGAATGATATTCGCCGCAAGGTGCGCCAGGACCTGTGCCATTTTGAAGGCAATGCACAGGGTATTCGCCTTGTGCATACGTTGATGCGTATGAACCTTACCTGGGCGCAGGTCGGCGGTATTTTAAAATATACCCGTCCGGCGTGGTGGCGCGGCAGTGCACCCGAGACGCACAACTATTTAATGAAGAAACCGGGTTATTACCTTTCTGAAGAACCGTATATTGAGCGGTTGCGTAAAGAATTATCATTAGCGCCTTACAGTCGCTTTCCATTAACCTGGATTATGGAAGCTGCCGATGATATCTCTTATTGCGTGGCGGATCTGGAAGATGCCGTTGAGAAAAGAATCTTTAGCGTCGAGCAACTTTATCACCACCTGCATGAGGCGTGGGGGCAGCATGAAAAAGGTTCCCTGTTTAGCCAGGTTGTTGAGAACGCCTGGGAGAAGTCACGTTCAAATACATTAAGCCGGAGTACCGAAGATCAGTTCTTTATGTATTTACGCGTCAATACGCTGAATAAACTGGTGCCATATGCGGCCCAGCGGTTTATTGATAATTTGCCGCAGATTTATGAAGGCAGCTTTAATCATGCGCTGCTAGAAGATGCCAGTAGCTTCAGCCAGTTACTGGGTGTTTATAAAAATGTGGCGGTAAAACATGTGTTTAGCCATCCGGATGTTGAACAACTGGAACTACAGGGCTATCGGGTGATCAGCGGGTTGCTGGAGATCTATCAGCCGTTATTAAAAATGTCTCAGTCAGATTTTTCTGAACTGGTCGACAATGAAAGAGTAAAACGTTTTCCTATCGAGTCCCGTTTATTTCAGAAATTGTCTACCCGCCATCGTCTTGCGTATGTTGAGGCAGTTAGTAAAATATCGACGGGGTGCGCCGAGTATTCGGTTCTGGAATATTATTATCGCTGCCGACTGATCCAGGATTATATCAGCGGAATGACAGATTTGTATGCCTGGGATGAATATCGTCGCTTGATGGCCGTAGAACAATAAATACTCATTTGTAAAGACGGACAATAAAATTTTACTTTTTCCTTAAACTTAATTCTGGAACTTAGCGCTATAAAACGACTCTGACGTATACAGCAATTTTGCGTTACCTGTTAATCGAGAACGAAACACATGAAAAAAACCACATTAGCAATGAGTGCACTGGCTCTGAGTTTAGGTTTGGCGTTGTCCCCCCTGTCTGCTACAGCGGCTGAGACGTCGTCTTCAGCAATGACCGCCCAACAGATGCCAAGCCTGGCCCCGATGCTCGAAAAAGTGATGCCATCGGTGGTAAGTATTAACGTCGAGGGGAGCACGACGGTAAATACGCCGCGCATGCCGCGTAATTTCCAGCAGTTCTTCGGTGATAATTCACCGTTCTGCCAGGACGGTTCTCCGTTCCAGAGTTCGCCGTTCTGCCAGGGCGGCGCACCGGGCGCTGACAATGGCGGCGGCCAGCAGCAGAAATTTATGGCACTCGGTTCCGGCGTAATTATTGATGCCGCGAAAGGGTATGTCGTGACCAATAACCACGTGGTAGATAATGCCACGGTGATTAAAGTTCAGTTAAGCGATGGTCGTAAATTTGACGCGAAGATCGTGGGTAAAGATCCGCGCTCCGATATCGCGCTGATCCAAATTCAGGATCCGAAAAACCTGACGGCGATTAAGCTGGCAGATTCCGATGCGCTGCGCGTGGGTGATTACACCGTGGCAATTGGTAACCCGTTTGGCCTCGGTGAAACGGTGACTTCCGGTATTGTTTCTGCGCTGGGACGTAGTGGCCTGAATGCGGAGAACTATGAAAACTTTATTCAGACGGATGCTGCGATCAACCGGGGTAACTCCGGTGGTGCGCTGGTCAACCTGAACGGTGAGCTGATCGGTATTAACACCGCGATCCTCGCGCCGGACGGCGGTAACATCGGTATCGGTTTTGCGATCCCAAGCAACATGGTGAAAAACCTGACCTCGCAGATGGTTGAGTTTGGCCAGGTTAAACGCGGTGAGCTGGGCATTATGGGTACCGAGCTGAGCTCTGAGCTGGCGAAAGCGATGAAAGTTGACGCCCAGCGTGGCGCATTCGTCAGCCAGGTGATGCCGAACTCTTCCGCAGCGAAAGCGGGGATTAAAGCTGGGGATGTGATTACCTCCCTGAATGGCAAACCGATCAGCAGCTTCGCCGCCCTGCGTGCGCAGGTCGGTACGATGCCGGTTGGCAGCAAAATCACCCTGGGTCTGCTGCGTGACGGTAAGCCGGTCACCGTGAACCTGGAATTGCAGCAGAGCAGCCAGACTCAGGTTGACTCCAGCTCTATCTTTAAAGGCATCGAAGGTGCCGATATGAGCAACAAAGGCCAGGATAAAGGTGTCGTGGTAAGCGACGTGAAACCGAATTCTCCGGCTGCACAGATTGGCCTGAAGAAAGGGGATGTGATTATCGGCGCGAACCAGCAACCGGTGAAAAACATCGCTGAACTGCGCAAAATCCTCGACAGCAAACCGGCTGTGCTGGCGCTGAACATTCAGCGCGGTGACAGCTCCATCTATCTGTTGATGCAGTAATCTCCCTGAACCCCTTCCTGCACAGGAAGGGGTTTCTTTTTGTGATACTTCCCACAACTCCATACTTCTCCCTTTCGCTTTGTGCATTTGCACAATGTCGCCGCTTATTATCTTCCCTATGCTTGAGCTCTGCTCACAGGAGGGTTTTATGGCTGGTTGGCATCTTGATACCAAAATGGCGCAGGATATCGTGGCGCGTACCATGCGCATCATTGATACCAATATCAACGTAATGGATGCCCGTGGGCGGATAATCGGCAGCGGCGATCGCGAACGTATTGGTGAATTGCACGAAGGCGCACTGCTGGTGCTTTCGCAAGGGCGGGTGGTCGATATCGACGATGCGGTTGCACGTCACTTGCACGGTGTACGACAGGGGATAAATCTGCCGCTGCGTCTGGAAGGCGAAATCGTTGGCGTTATCGGCCTTACCGGCGAGCCGGAACATCTGCGCAAATACGGCGAGTTAGTGTGTATGACCGCCGAGATGATGCTGGAACAGTCGCGCTTGATGCATCTGTTAGCGCAGGATAGCCGTCTGCGTGAAGAGCTGGTGATGAACCTGATTCAGGCGGAAGAGAATACGCCAGCGCTGATGGAATGGGCTCAGCGTTTAGGCATTGATTTGAACCAGCCGCGCGTGGTGGCGGTATTGGAGGTCGATAGTGGCCAGCTTGGCGTCGACAGTGCAATGGCGGAGCTACAGCAATTGCAGAATGCGTTGACTACGCCCGAACGTAATAATCTGATTGCGATTGTTTCTCTGACTGAGATGGTGGTGCTGAAACCGGCGCTCAATCAGTTTGGCCGCTGGGACGCTGAAGATCATCGTAAGCGCGTTGAGCAGCTTATTGCCCGTATGAAAGAAAACGGACAGCTGCGGTTTCGCGTATCGCTGGGCAACTATTTTACCGGGCCCGGTAGCATTGCCCGTTCGTATCGTACGGCGCGCACTACCATGATGGTCGGTAAACAGCGGATGCCGGAAAGCCGTAGCTATTTCTATCAGGATTTGATGCTGCCAGTGCTGCTGGACAGCCTGCGCGGTGGCTGGCAGGCCAATGAGCTGGCGCGTCCTTTGGTGAGGCTGAAGGCGATGGATAACAACGGGTTGCTGCGTCGGACATTGGCGGCATGGTTTCGTCATAACGTCCAGCCGCTGGCCACCTCAAAGGCACTGTTTATTCACCGCAATACGCTGGAATATCGCCTGAATCGTATTTCAGAACTGACCGGGCTGGATCTGGGAAACTTTGACGACCGACTGCTGCTGTATGTGGCGTTACAACTGGATGAACAGCATTGATTAATTGCCTGATGGCGCTAGCTTATCAGGCCTACGAGGATATACCTGTAGGCCGGATAAGGCGTAAGACGCCGCCATCCGGCAACAAACGGCTTATTTACGCGTCAGTTTTTCGAGATCGGCTTCAATTTCGCTGATCTTGTTGGTCACAACGCTTTCAAGATGACGTAAATCATCAAGGATCTTGCGTTTAAGATCGACTTCGCTGCGATCGCGCTGGCAGATCTGATCCAGTTCGTCGATCACATAGCGCAGGTTGGGACTGATCTCCTGCACTTCTTTGTAACCCTGGCCGACGCCATCGGCAACCACCGTTTTGCGCTGACGGGGATATTTGAACTTCACGCTCTTGGCAAAAAACTCGCCTTTATCCTTCTGGAAATAGATTTTCAGGATATCGTTGTTGGCTTCTTGCCGCAGGCTGTAACGATCGATCTCTTCAGGATTAGTAATGCCCAGACTTTTCAGATTGTCATACATAGCGGTACCCTTAAGCTCACTATAACCATTGAATAATTAACGAAAAGCCTTGTTTATGCCACTCGCAGATGTAAAAAAAGCGGGCTAAGCCCGCTTTTTCAAATCGCTGTTAGTCGATGGTGCGTAACAGCTCGTTGATTCCCACTTTGCCACGCGTTTTGGCATCGACTTTCTTCACAATCACCGCGCAGTACAGGCTGTATTTGCCATCTTTCGACGGCAGGTTGCCGGAGACGACCACGGAGCCTGCCGGAACGCGACCATAATGCACTTCGCCAGTTTCACGATCGTAAATACGGGTGCTCTGACCGATGTACACGCCCATAGAAATAACAGAGCCTTCTTCGACGATTACGCCTTCAACCACTTCAGAACGTGCGCCGATGAAGCAGTTGTCTTCGATGATGGTCGGGTTAGCCTGTAACGGCTCCAGTACGCCGCCGATGCCAACGCCGCCGGACAGGTGTACGTTTTTACCGATTTGCGCGCAGGAACCGACTGTCGCCCAGGTATCAACCATCGTACCTTCATCAACATAAGCGCCGATGTTTACGTAAGATGGCATCAGCACGGTGTTACGGGCGATAAACGCACCCTGACGCACGGCCGCAGGCGGAACCACACGGAAACCTTCCTTCTGGAAGCGCGCTTCGTCATAGTTGGCGAATTTCATCGGTACTTTATCGAAGTAACGGCTTTCCGCACCTTCGATGACCTGATTATCGTTAATACGGAAAGAGAGCAGGACCGCCTTTTTCAGCCACTGATGCGTGACCCACTGACCCTCAATCTTCTCTGCGACGCGCAGTGCACCGGAATCCAGTAAAGAAATAACCTGATTCACCGCTTCGCGGGTTACGGTATCTACATTTGCCGGAGTAATGTCGGCACGGCGCTCGAAAGCGGACTCAATAACGTTCTGTAACTGCTGCATTGTTAAACTCTTTCCATAATAAATAAAAACATCACCCTTTATCGTTTGGATTGAGGGCCTCTGTCAACCGTTGATGCACTTCCTGCTGCAGCTCATTATTAAGGGCGCGCCGGTCGGCGGTGGCGATTATGAATAAATCTTCTACTCGCTCGCCAATGGTTGTAATTCGGGCGCCATGCAGCGAAATTCCCAGATCGGCAAAAATCTGCCCGACCCGCGCCAGCAGGCCGGGCTGGTCGAGAGCGATAAGCTCCAGGAATGATTTTCGGTCGGTATGGGTCGGCAAAAAGGTGACCTCAGTATCGACGGTAAAGTGGCGTAATTTTGCCGGCTGGCGACGCGGTTGCGGTGGCTGCCAACTGCGCTGCGTGATGGCCTGTTCCAGTCCAAAACGGATCGCTTCATGTCGGTCTGAAGACAGCGGGCTGCCGTCCGGTTCCAGTACGATGAACGTATCCATCGCCATCCCATCGCGGGTAGTGAAAATCTGCGCATCGTGGACGCTAAGATTACGCCTGTCCAGTTCAGCGCAGACGGCGGCAAACAGGTAAGGACGGTCAGGGCTCCAGATGAAAATTTCTGTCCCGCCGCGCGTGGCCTGTGGGCTGAGCAGGATCAGCGGCTTGCTGAGATCGTGTTGCAGCAGATGGCGCGCATGCCAGGCCAGCTGATTTGGGCTGTGACGCACGAAGTAGTTGGCGCGACAGCGTGACCAGATGTGGTGCAACGCTTCTTCATCAATGTTGTCCATTCGCAGTAGCGCCAGCGCCTGAAGCTGATGATGGCGTACACGCTCACGCATATCCGGCGTATTTTGCATGCCACGACGCAGTTGTTTTTCCGTTGCGAAGTACAGCTCGCGTAGCAGGCTTTGCTTCCAGCTATTCCACAGCGTTTCGTTGGTGGCGCAAATATCCGCGACGGTCAGACACACCAAAAAGCGCAGACGGTGTTCCGTTTGTACCTCTTCGGCGAATTGCTTGATCACTTCGGGATCCTGAATATCTCGGCGCTGAGCGGTCACCGACATCAGCAAATGCTGGCGCACCAGCCACACGATCAGCTGCGTTTCGCGGGAATTCAGGCCGTGCAGTTCGGCGAACTTGAGCACGTCCTGAGCGCCGAGCACCGAGTGATCGCCGCCGCGGCCTTTGGCGATATCGTGGAACAGCGCGGCAATCAGAATCAACTCCGGCTGTCGCAGACGCGGCCATAGATCCACACACAGCGGATGGCGCTGACGGGTCTCTTCGTTGGCAAAACTTTCCAGCTTGAGCATTACGCGGATGGTGTGTTCATCCACCGTATAGGCATGAAACAGGTCAAACTGCATTTGGCCGACAATATGCGACCATTGCGGCATATAGGCCCACAACACGCTGTGGCGATGCATCGGCAGCAGACCGCGGCTCACCGCGCCCGGATGGCGTAACATACTGAGAAACAGCGATCGCGCTTCCGGGATGTAGCACAGCGGTTGGGTTAAATGACGGCGGGCATGACGCAGATGGCGCAACGTGGTGGAGTAAATCCCGCTGATCGCGCTGTTACGCACCATGATGTAAAACATCCGCAGTATCGCTTCGGGTTTGCGGATAAACAGATCGTCGTTGCGCAGATCGATCAACGTGCCGCGCAGTTGGAAGTCGTCATCAATCGGGCGAGGTTTTTCATCGGCGGGCATGGCGAGGATCGCCTCGTCGAACAGTTGCAACAGCATGTGATTCAGTTCGCTGACCCGTCGGGTGACGCGGAAATAGTCTTTCATCATCCGCTCGATAGGTTCGTTGCCTTCGCCGCCGTAGTTTAGCCGTTGCGCCACGCTGAGCTGGCGGTCAAACAGCAGGCGGTTGTCGTAACGACTAACGACCAGATGCAGGGCGAAGCGAATCCGCCACAGGATATGCAAACATTCATTGAGCTCGGCACGTTCTGCCAGCGTCAAAAAGCCGAAACCGACCATTTCGTCCAGTGAGGTGGCGCCAAAATGGCGACGGGCCACCCACTGCAGGGTATGGATATCGCGCAGGCCGCCGGGACTGCTTTTGATATCCGGCTCCAGGTTGTAGCTAGTGCCGTGATAGCGCTGGTGGCGCTGATTCTGCTCTTCCACTTTGGCGGCGTAAAACTTGTCGGAAGGCCAGAAACCTTCGCTAAAAATATGCTTTTGCAGCTCAAGAAACAGCGCCACATCGCCGATCAGCAGGCGAGTTTCAATCAGGTTGGTGGCGACGGTTAAATCTGATAATCCTTCCAGCAGACACTCTTCCAGCGTACGCACGCTATGTCCAACCTCCAGCCTCACGTCCCATAGCAGCGTTAACAGCTCACCGACTTTCTCGGCCTGCGCATCAGGCAGCTTTTTACGACTCAGGATCAGCAGGTCAATATCGGAAAGCGGGTGCAGTTCGCCTCGCCCGTAGCCGCCAACGGCAACCAGCGCCAGATCGGCTATTTGCCCGAACCCAGCTTCTATCCACAAACGCTGTAGCAGTTGGTCAATAAATTCGGTGCGGGCCTCAATGAGCTGTTCTGCGGAAATTCCACTGTCAAACGCTTCGCCTAACCAGCTCTGGAAGGTGTCAATATGCGCTTTAATGCCGGAGCAGTTGAGATCTTGCTGTGGCCATGTCCCTGGGTTTTGCGGTTGGCCAGGCAGGGTGGGGAGGGCAGTATTTGCGTGCTGTTCAGGAAGAGTATTCATTATGCGCCACCCATTAAAAAGCCGGATGATGGCGTGAACGCCTTATCCGGCCTACTAAGTAGTACAATTTGTAGGCCTGATAAGATGTGAATGCATCGCCATCAGGCAAAACATTATTCGCCGTGTGTGATGATCGCCGGGATGGTGTCATCCTTGCGTAACGTCAGAATTTCACAGCCGTTTTCCGTCACTACAATAGTATGCTCGTACTGTGCAGACAAGCTCCGGTCTTTGGTTTTCACCGTCCAGCCGTCTTTCATGGTGCGGATGCGGTAATCGCCGGCATTCAGCATCGGTTCTATGGTGAACGTCATGCCCGGTTGCAGTACCACACCACCGTCGTCTGCATCGTAGTGCAGAACCTGTGGCTCTTCATGGAAGCCGCGACCGATACCGTGACCGCAGTATTCACGAACGACAGAGAAACCTTCGCCTTCCGCGTATTTCTGAATAGCAGCGCCCAGCGTGCGCAGGCGAATGCCCGGTTTTACCATTCGCAGCGCCAGATACAGGCTTTCCTGTGTGACGCGGCACAGACGCTCGCCCAGAATAGTAGGTTTGCCGACGATGAACATTTTCGAGGTATCGCCGTGGTACTCGTCTTTAATCACGGTTACGTCGATGTTGACGATGTCGCCGTCTTTCAGAAGTTTGGCGTCGTCCGGGATCCCGTGGCACACCACTTCATTAATAGAGATACATACGGATTTCGGATAGCCGTGATAGCCCAGGCAGGCGGAAATGGCCTGCTGCTCATTCACGATATAGTCATTACAGAGGCGATCCAGCTCGCCGGTGCTGACGCCCGGTTTAACAAACGGCGCGATCATTTCCAGTACATCAGCGGCCAGGCGGCCAGCGACGCGCATTTTTTCGATTTCTTCAGGGGTCTTGATTGAGATAGCCATAAATTCTGTCCATCAGTGTCGATTATTTCGACAATAATTGTGTAAGTGCTGTCAATGGTATCAGTCTGGGGTGTACCCTGCCAAATTGAGAATCATTCTGAACTTCGCCTTTCGTGCCACAAATGCGTTGGCTACATTTTTTCACCCCAGTCACTTACTGGTTGTAAGCTCCCGGGGATTCAAAATTTTGCCGCCTTCCTGTAACACGAAATTCATCGTTCATTCAGCACAGACCGCCAACAATTATTGGTGTCGGTGGCGTATTTGTGGTATAAAGCGCGCCGGACTTCCGATCCATTCGAAGACTACACACGATGGACGGGAGCGACAAATCTCACTTTGTGTAACAACACACACGTATCGGCACATATTCCGGGGTGCCCTTTGGGGTCGGTAATATGGGATGCGTGGAGGCTTAACCCCAACTTTTATATATAGAGGTTTTAATCATGGCAACTGTTTCCATGCGCGACATGCTCAAGGCTGGTGTTCACTTCGGTCACCAGACCCGTTACTGGAACCCGAAAATGAAGCCGTTCATCTTCGGTGCGCGTAACAAAGTTCATATCATCAACCTTGAGAAAACTGTACCGATGTTCAACGAAGCTCTGGCTGAACTGAACAAGATCTCTGCTCGTAAAGGTAAAATCCTTTTCGTTGGTACTAAACGCGCTGCAAGCGAAGCGGTGAAAGAAGCTGCTAACAGCTGCGACCAGTTCTTCGTGAACCATCGCTGGCTGGGCGGTATGCTGACTAACTGGAAAACCGTTCGTCAGTCCATCAAACGTCTGAAAGATCTGGAAACTCAGTCTCAGGACGGTACTTTCGAAAAGCTGACCAAGAAAGAAGCGCTGATGCGTACTCGTGAGCTTGAGAAACTGGAAAACAGCCTGGGCGGTATCAAAGACATGGGCGGTCTGCCGGACGCTCTGTTCGTAATCGATGCTGACCACGAGCACATTGCTATCAAAGAAGCAAACAACCTGGGTATCCCAGTATTTGCTATCGTTGATACCAACTCTGATCCGGACGGTGTTGACTTCGTTATCCCGGGTAACGACGACGCAATCCGTGCTGTGACCCTGTACCTGGGTGCTGTAGCTACTACCGTTCGTGAAGGCCGTTCTCAGGATCTGGCTTCCCAGGCGGAAGAAAGCTTCGTAGAAGCTGAATAATAAGGCACGCTCGTTAGAGCCCTTATAGACCAGGTAGTATCACGTTTGGTTAGGGGGCCTGTATATGGCCCCCTTTTTCACTTTTAAATCTGTGCGGTTTCATGCCGGGCAGATCAAATCTTCCGAGGATTTTAGAATGGCTGAAATTACCGCATCCCTGGTAAAAGAGCTGCGTGAGCGTACTGGCGCAGGCATGATGGATTGCAAAAAAGCACTGACTGAAGCTAATGGCGACATCGAGCTGGCAATCGAAAACATGCGTAAGTCCGGTGCAATCAAAGCGGCGAAAAAAGCAGGCAACGTTGCTGCTGACGGCGTAATCAAAACCAAAATCGACGGCAACATCGCTTTCATTCTGGAAGTTAACTGCCAGACTGACTTCGTTGCTAAAGATGCTGGTTTCCAGGCATTTGCTGACAAAGTACTGGACGCTGCCGTTGCTGGCAAAATCACTGACGTTGAAGTTCTGAAAGCACAGTTCGAAGAAGAACGTGTTGCTCTGGTTGCTAAAATCGGTGAGAACATCAACATCCGTCGCGTTGCTTCCCTGGAAGGCGAAGTTCTGGGTAACTACCAGCACGGTGCTCGTATCGGTGTTCTGGTTGCTGCAACTGGCGCTGACGAAGAACTGGTTAAACAGCTGGCAATGCACGTTGCTGCAAGCAAACCAGAATTTGTTAAGCCGGAAGACGTTTCTGCTGAAGTGGTAGAAAAAGAATACCAGGTTCAGCTGGACATCGCTATGCAGTCTGGCAAGCCGAAAGAAATCGCAGAGAAAATGGTTGAAGGCCGCATGAAGAAATTCACCGGCGAAGTTTCTCTGACCGGTCAGCCTTTCGTCATGGAACCGAGCAAATCTGTTGGTCAGCTGCTGAAAGAGCATAACGCTGACGTAACTGGTTTCATCCGCTTTGAAGTGGGTGAAGGCATCGAGAAAGTTGAGACTGACTTTGCAGCAGAAGTTGCTGCGATGTCCAAGCAGTCTTAATTTTTAAAGGAGCCGCCTGAGGGCGGCTTCTTTTTGTGTCTGGCTTGTAAATTCAGCGAACCGCTATAGTGGTCATGCTGAAAAGCGACATACAATGTCGCCGGAATTAACTCATCTCATTCGTTGACAGTCTCAGGAAAGAAACATGGCTACCAATGCAAAACCCGTCTACAAACGTATTCTGCTTAAGTTAAGTGGCGAAGCTCTGCAAGGTTCAGAAGGCTTCGGTATTGATGCAAGCATCCTCGACCGCATGGCTCAGGAAATCAAAGAGCTGGTTGAGCTGGGTATTCAGGTTGGCGTAGTGATTGGTGGTGGTAACCTGTTCCGTGGCGCTGGTCTGGCGAAAGCGGGGATGAACCGCGTTGTGGGCGACCACATGGGCATGTTAGCCACCGTAATGAACGGTCTGGCGATGCGCGATGCGCTTCACCGCGCCTATGTGAACGCTCGCTTGATGTCCGCAATTCCTCTGAACGGCGTGTGTGATAACTACAGCTGGGCTGAAGCTATCAGCCTGCTGCGTAACAACCGCGTTGTTATTTTGTCTGCGGGTACCGGCAATCCGTTCTTCACCACCGATTCTGCAGCCTGCCTGCGCGGTATTGAAATTGAAGCGGATGTGGTTCTGAAAGCCACCAAAGTCGATGGCGTATTTACTGCCGACCCGGCTAAAGATCCAACGGCGACTATGTACGAACAGTTGACCTACACTGAAGTACTGGATAAAGAGCTGAAAGTAATGGATCTTGCCGCGTTCACGCTGGCTCGTGACCACAAATTACCGATTCGTGTCTTTAACATGAACAAACCAGGTGCACTGCGCCGTGTTGTTATGGGTGAAAAAGAAGGCACGTTAATCACGGAATAATTCCCGTTGCGGCTAAATGCAGGTAATATTCCGCTTTAATGTCGCGGGATACGTCCCTCAAAATTAATCAAGACTATACTTGTCACATCTTGCGTGGCGGGTATGGTCTGACTGAAACAAGCTTTCAAGGATTCGTAACGTGATCAACGATATCAGAAAAGATGCTGAAGTACGCATGGACAAATGCGTCGAAGCGTTCAAAAACCAAATCAGCAAAATTCGCACGGGTCGTGCTTCTCCTAGCCTGCTGGATGGTATTGTCGTGGAATATTACGGCACGCCGACTCCGCTGCGCCAGCTGGCAAGCGTAACGGTTGAAGATTCCCGTACCCTGAAAATCAACGTATTTGACCGTTCTATGGGTCCAGCCGTTGAGAAAGCAATCATGGCTTCCGACCTCGGTCTGAATCCAAGCTCTGCGGGCTCTGACATCCGCGTTCCGCTGCCGCCGCTGACCGAAGAACGTCGTAAAGATCTGACCAAGATCGTACGTGGTGAAGCTGAAGGCGCGCGTGTTGCGGTACGTAACGTACGCCGTGATGCAAACGACAAAGTGAAAGCGTTGTTGAAAGAAAAAGAGATCAGCGAAGATGACGATCGCCGTTCTCAGGACGACGTACAGAAACTGACTGACGCAGCAATCAAGAAAGTTGATGCGGCGCTGGCAGAGAAAGAAGCAGAACTGATGCAGTTCTGATTCGCCTGTACGCTAAAAACGCCGCTTAGAAGGCCTGAGAAGGCTGGATGGCGGCGTTTTGCTTTTTTCTGTCTACATACTCTAAATATTTCAAGTTGCAGGAAGGCGGTGACGCCAAAGGCCGAGTAAAGCCAACGTACATGCAACTTGAAGTATGACGAGTAAAATTCTTCTGGATGTCCGATGAAGCAATTAACCATCCTGGGATCAACCGGTTCCATTGGTTGCAGTACGCTGGATGTAGTACGCCATAACCCGGAAAAATTTCGTGTTGCTGCGTTGGTGGCGGGTAAAAATGTTGCCCGTATGGTAGAGCAATGCCTGGAGTTTGCGCCTCGCTATGCGGTAATGGATGATGAAAAAAGCGCGGCACAGGTAAAAGCTGCTCTTTTGGCACAGGGTAGCCGTACCGAGGTGATGAGCGGGCAGCAGGCTGCCTGTGATATGGCTGCGCTGGATGATGTTGATCAGGTCATGGCGGCGATTGTCGGCGCAGCGGGTTTGCTGCCGACGCTGGCGGCAATTCGTGCGAGTAAAAGCATTTTGCTGGCGAATAAAGAATCGCTGGTGACCTGCGGTCGTCTGTTTATGGACGACGTGAAACGCCACAAAGCGCAGCTTT
Source organism: Citrobacter sp. Cpo109 (assembly GCF_030332565.1). Classification (NCBI taxonomy): domain Bacteria; kingdom Pseudomonadati; phylum Pseudomonadota; class Gammaproteobacteria; order Enterobacterales; family Enterobacteriaceae; genus Citrobacter; species Citrobacter sp. Cpo109. The sequence continues at coordinate 29,450 of NZ_JAOWHQ010000071.1, read as the reverse complement.
TGCCGGTAGATAGCGAGCATAACGCGATTTTTCAGAGTTTACCGCAACCTATCCAACACAATCTGGGATACGCTGACCTTGAGCAAAACGGCGTCATGTCAGTTCTGCTTACCGGGTCTGGTGGCCCATTCCGTGAAACGCCATTGCGCGATCTGGTCTCTATGACCCCCGATCAGGCATGTCGTCATCCGAATTGGTCGATGGGACGAAAAATTTCTGTCGATTCCGCCACCATGATGAACAAAGGTCTGGAATACATTGAAGCGCGTTGGTTATTTAATGCCAGTGCAAGCCAGATGGAAGTGCTGATCCACCCGCAGTCGGTTATTCATTCGATGGTCCGTTATCAGGATGGTAGTGTTCTGGCGCAGTTGGGTGAACCTGATATGCGTACACCTATTGCCCATACGATGGCATGGCCAGAACGTGTGACGTCTGGTGTTAAGCCTGTCGACTTTTGCAAACTCAGTGCGTTGACGTTTTCCGCACCTGACTACCAGCGTTATCCGTGCCTGAAACTGGCGATGGACGCGTTTGAGCAAGGTCAGGCGGCGACGACCGCACTCAATGCCGCGAATGAAATTACCGTTGCCGCATTCCTGGCGCAGCAGATCCGATTTACCGATATTGCCGATCTCAATTTATCCGTACTGGATAAGATGGATTTGCAGGAACCACAGAGCGTTGACGACGTGTTGAAGGTCGATGCCATCGCGCGGGAAGTCGCCAGAAAAGAAGTGATGCGACTCTCAAGCTGATGATAATCCCTCTACGGAGAATCGTGCTATTTGTTAGCGTTGGGCTTCAGTGATATAGTCTGCGCCACCCGATCGCGGGTATTTGCTTTTTTTCGGTCGGGTAAGCCGTGGTTTGACACGGCTTTTTTGTGGATAGGCTTCAGTATTCCTGAGTACCGTAAATCCTTTCAGGGACTAATAACGCGTTATGTTGTCTGCAACTAAACCATTAAGCGAAAATTTGCCAGCACATGGTTGTCGCCATGTCGCAATTATCATGGATGGCAATGGCCGCTGGGCGAAAAAGCAAGGGAAGATTCGCGCCTTTGGGCATAAGGCTGGAGCAAAATCCGTCCGCCGGGCTGTCTCTTTTGCTGCAAATAACGGTATTGATGCGTTAACGCTGTATGCCTTTAGCAGTGAGAACTGGAACCGACCTGCGCAGGAAGTGAGCGCGTTAATGGAACTGTTTGTGTGGGCACTTGATAGCGAAGTGAAAAACCTGCATCGCCATAACGTACGCCTGCGTATTATCGGGGATATCAGTCGATTTAACTCACGTTTGCAAGAACGGATTCGCAAATCAGAAGCGATTACCGCCCAGAATACCGGGTTGACGCTGAATATTGCAGCGAATTACGGTGGACGGTGGGATATTGTCCAGGGAGTCAGGCAACTGGCACAACAGGTGCAGGACGGTGTGCTGCATCCTGAGCAAATCGATGAAGAGATGCTTGGGCAGCAAATTTGTATGCATGAGCTGGCTCCTGTGGATTTAGTGATAAGGACTGGGGGAGAGCACCGAATTAGTAATTTTCTGTTGTGGCAAATTGCCTACGCCGAACTTTACTTTACCGATGTTCTCTGGCCCGATTTCGATGAACAAGACTTTGAAGGTGCGCTGCATGCCTTTGCTAATCGTGAGCGTCGTTTCGGCGGCACCGAACCCGGTGATGAAAAAGCCTGATGGGGGTCGCTTTTGCTGAAGTATCGCCTGATTTCTGCTTTTGTTTTAATACCCGTTGTCATCGCGGCGCTGTTTTTGCTGCCGCCGGTGGGGTTCGCCATTGTTACGTTGGTCGTCTGTATGTTGGCCGCCTGGGAATGGGGACAGTTAAGCGGTTTTACCACGCGTACGCAGCGAGTCTGGCTGGCGGTTTTGTGCGGGCTATTGCTGGCACTGATGCTATTTTTGCTGCCAGAATACCATCGCGATATCCATCAACCGCTGGTTGAAGTATCGTTGTGGGCGTCGCTGGGCTGGTGGGTCGTAGCGCTATTACTGGTATTGTTTTACCCAGGGTCTGCGTCGGTCTGGCGTAATTCCAAAACATTACGCATAATTTTCGGCGTGTTAACCATTGTCCCGTTCTTTTGGGGAATGCTGGCGCTACGTGCATGGCACTATGATGAGAATCATTATAGTGGCGCGCTATGGCTGCTATATGTCATGATCCTCGTTTGGGGAGCGGACTCTGGTGCGTATATGTTTGGTAAGCTGTTTGGCAAACATAAGCTGGCACCGAAGGTTTCTCCTGGTAAAACCTGGCAGGGTTTTATTGGCGGACTCGCCACTGCGGCCGTGATCTCATGGGGTTATGGCATGTGGGCGAATCTTGAAGTTGCGCCTGTCACCTTGCTCATTTGCTCCATCGTTGCAGCCCTGGCCTCCGTGCTGGGTGACCTGACCGAGAGTATGTTTAAGCGTGAAGCAGGTATTAAGGACAGTGGTCACTTAATTCCAGGACACGGCGGTATTCTGGATCGTATTGATAGCCTGACGGCTGCGGTACCGGTCTTTGCCTGCCTGTTGTTACTGGTGTTCAGGACGCTCTAACGGATGGTCTTATGCTGAGTATTCTCTGGAATTTGGCTGCGTTCATCATCGCACTTGGTGTGCTTATCACCGTGCATGAATTTGGTCATTTCTGGGTTGCGCGGCGCTGCGGAGTCCGGGTCGAACGCTTTTCCATTGGCTTTGGAAAAGCGCTTTGGCGGCGTACCGATAAATCAGGTACGGAATACGTCATCGCCATGATTCCCCTCGGCGGTTACGTCAAAATGCTGGATGAGCGCGCTGAACCGGTCGCACCGGAATTGCGTCATTACGCCTTCAACAATAAAACGGTTGGACAACGTGCTGCTATTATCGCCGCGGGTCCGATTGCAAACTTCCTTTTTGCTATTTTTGCTTATTGGCTGGTGTTTATCATTGGTGTCCCTGGCGTTCGTCCTGTTGTTGGTGAAATAACACCCAACTCGATTGCTGCACAGGCGCAAATTCAGCCGGGTACGGAACTAAAAGCGGTTGATGGCATCGAAACCCCTGATTGGGATGCAGTGCGATTGCAACTGGTATCCAAAATCGGCGATGAGCATACAACCCTCAGCGTGGCGCAGTTTGGCAGCAACCAGCGGCAGGACAAAACGCTGGATTTACGCAATTGGGCATTTGAGCCAGACAAAGAGGATCCTGTCTCTAGTTTGGGCATGCGTCCGCGTGGTCCGCAGATTGAACCGGTACTGTCAGAAGTGCAGGTTAATTCCGCTGCAAGTAAGGCAGGTTTGCAAGCTGGCGACAGGATCGTTAAAGTCAATGGTCAGTCACTGACGCAATGGATGACGTTCGTGACGCTGGTGCGCGATAATCCGGATACGCCGTTAGCGCTAGATATTGAAAGACAAGGAAGTTCCTTGTCTTTAACGTTAACCCCAGATTCAAAACAGGTTAACGGGAAGGCAGAAGGGTTTGCGGGCGTGGTGCCTAAAGTTATTCCTCTGCCTGATGAGTATAAGACTGTACGCCAGTATGGGCCATTCAGCGCCATCCTCGAAGCCTCGGATAAAACGTGGCAGTTGATGAAGCTGACGGTCAGTATGCTGGGAAAATTGATTACCGGTGATGTAAAACTGAACAACCTCAGTGGGCCGATTTCTATCGCCCAGGGGGCTGGGATGTCAGCGGAGTTTGGGATTATTTATTACCTGATGTTCCTTGCGCTTATCAGCGTGAACTTAGGGATAATCAACCTGTTTCCGTTGCCCGTTCTTGACGGGGGGCATCTGCTGTTCCTGGCGATTGAAAAGCTGAAGGGCGGTCCGGTATCCGAGCGGGTTCAAGACTTTAGTTATCGCATTGGCTCTATCTTGCTGGTGTTGTTAATGGGGCTTGCACTTTTCAATGATTTCTCTCGGTTGTAAGAGAGTGTTAGGAAGAACGCATAATAACGATGGCGATGAAAAAGTTGCTCATAGCGTCGCTGCTGTTTAGCAGCGCCACCGTATACGGTGCTGAAGGGTTCGTAGTGAAGGACATTCATTTCGAAGGCCTACAGCGAGTCGCCGTTGGTGCGGCTCTCCTCAGTATGCCGGTGCGCACAGGCGACACGGTTAATGATGAAGACATCAGTAATACCATTCGTGCTCTGTTCGCCACCGGTAACTTTGAGGATGTCCGCGTCCTGCGCGATGGTGATACCCTTCTGGTTCAGGTAAAAGAACGTCCGACGATTGCCAGCATCACTTTCTCCGGTAACAAATCGGTGAAAGATGACATGCTGAAGCAAAACCTCGAGGCGTCTGGCGTGCGTGTTGGCGAGTCTCTGGATCGCACAACGCTTGCCGATATCGAAAAGGGCTTGGAAGATTTCTACTATAGCGTCGGTAAATACAGCGCCAGTGTGAAAGCGGTGGTGACGCCGTTGCCGCGTAACCGTGTTGACCTCAAGCTGGTCTTCCAGGAAGGTGTTTCGGCGAAGATCCAACAGATCAATATCGTCGGCAACCATGCCTTCTCAACTGACGAACTTATCTCTCACTTCCAGTTGCGTGACGAAGTGCCGTGGTGGAACGTGGTAGGCGATCGTAAATACCAGAAACAGAAGCTGGCGGGCGATCTTGAAACCCTGCGCAGCTACTATCTGGATCGCGGTTATGCTCGCTTCAATATTGATTCCACTCAGGTCAGCCTGACGCCGGATAAAAAAGGCATCTACATCACCGTTAACATCACTGAAGGCGAGCAGTACAAGCTTTCTGGGGTTCAGGTGAGCGGTAACCTGGCCGGGCACTCCGCCGAAATTGAGACCCTGACGAAGATCGAGCCAGGTGAACTCTATAACGGCACCAAAGTGACCAAAATGGAAGATGACATCAAGAAGCTTCTGGGTCGCTATGGCTATGCCTATCCGCGCGTTCAGTCGCAGCCTGAAATCAACGACGCTGACAAAACCGTTAAATTGCGTGTAAACGTGGATGCGGGTAACCGTTTCTATGTGCGTAAGATCCGTTTTGAAGGTAACGACACTTCTAAAGACTCCGTTCTGCGTCGCGAAATGCGTCAGATGGAAGGCGCATGGTTGGGCAGCGATCTTGTCGACCAGGGTAAAGAGCGTCTGAACCGTCTGGGTTACTTTGAAACCGTTGATACTGATACTCAGCGTGTTCCGGGCCGCCCGGATCAGGTTGATGTAGTCTACAAGGTTAAAGAGCGTAACACCGGTAGCTTTAACTTCGGCGTCGGTTACGGTACCGAGAGCGGCGTGAGCTTCCAGGCTGGCGTTCAGCAGGATAACTGGTTAGGTACCGGTTATTCTGTCGGGATTAACGGCACCAAAAACGATTACCAGACCTATACTGAGTTGTCTGTCACTAACCCGTACTTCACCGTTGATGGTGTGAGCCTTGGTGGCCGCGTCTTCTATAACGACTTTGAAGCGGATGATGCAGACCTGTCCGACTATACCAACAAAAGTTATGGTACAGACGTGACGCTGGGCTTCCCGGTCAACGAATACAACACGTTGCGCGCGGGCCTGGGTTATGTACATAACAAACTGTCCAATATGCAGCCGCAGATCGCAATGGAGCGTTATCTTGAGTCGATGGGACAATCCGCTGATACCAGCAGTTTTGCCGCTGATGATTTCACCTTTAACTACGGTTGGACATACAACAAGTTAGACCGTGGTTATTTCCCGACAGACGGTTCGCGTGTCAACCTGAACGGTAAAGTCACCATTCCGGGTTCTGATAACGAATACTACAAACTGTCGATGGATACCGCGACCTATATGCCGATCGATGACGACCACAAGTGGGTTGTTCTGGGTCGTACCAAGGTAGGTTATGGGGATGGCATTGGCAGCAAAGAGATGCCGTTCTACGAGAACTTCTACGCCGGTGGTTCCAGTACCGTGCGTGGCTTCCAGTCCAACACCATTGGTCCGAAAGCGGTCTATAAAAAGGGTGCTAGCACAGACTGGAATGACGGCGATAACGAAGAATGTACTCAGGATTCAGGCTGTAAATCAGATGATGCGGTAGGTGGTAACGCCATGGCTGTCGCCAGCCTGGAATTTATTACCCCGACGCCGTTTATCAGCGATAAGTATGCTAACTCGGTCCGCACTTCCTTCTTCTGGGATATGGGTACCGTTTGGGATACTAACTGGGATCCGTCATCTGCGCCGTCGGATGTGCCGGACTATAGTGATCCGAGCAATATCCGTATGTCAGCGGGTATCGCGTTACAATGGATGTCCCCATTGGGGCCGTTGGTTTTCTCCTACGCCCAGCCGTTCAAGAAGTACGATGGAGACAAAGCGGAACAGTTCCAGTTTAACATTGGTAAAACCTGGTAACTGTTCTTCGCAAAGGAATGTAGTGGTAGTGTAGCGATGACTTTAGGCGATCTTGTATGGGATCGCCTGGCCACGCAAAGAACTGCACCTTCGGGTGCAAATGGGATGGTAAGGAGTTAATTGTGAAAAAGTGGTTATTAGCTGCAGGTCTCGGTTTAGCGATGGCAACGTCCGCACAGGCTGCTGACAAAATTGCAATCGTCAATATGGGTAGCCTGTTCCAACAGGTTGCACAGAAGACGGGTGTTTCTGCTACGCTGGAAAACGAGTTCAAAGGCCGTGCCAGCGAACTGCAGCGTATGGAATCCGATCTGCAATCTAAAATGCAGCGTCTGCAATCAATGAAAGCGGGTAGCGATCGTACCAAGCTGGAAAAAGACGTTATGGCTCAGCGCCAGACTTTCTCTCAGAAAGCTCAGGCTTTCGAGCAGGATCGTGCACGTCGTTCCAACGAAGAACGTGGCAAACTGGTTACTCGTATCCAGACAGCTGTGAAATCTGTTGCCAGCAGCCAGAGCATCGATCTGGTCGTTGACGCAAACACCGTTGCATACAACAGCAGCGATGTAAAAGACATCACCGCTGACGTACTGAAACAGGTTAAATAAGTAATGCCTTCAATTCGACTGGCTGATTTAGCAGAGCAGTTGGATGCAGAATTACACGGTGATGGCGATATCGTCATCACCGGCGTAGCGTCCATGCAATCTGCGCAAACTGGCAATATCACGTTCATGGTGAATCCTAAATACCGTGAACATTTAGGCGTATGCCAGGCGTCTGCCGTTGTGATGACGCAGGACGATCTTCCTTTTGCTAAGAGTGCGGCGCTGGTAGTGAAGAATCCCTACCTGACCTATGCACGTATGGCGCAAATTTTAGATACCACGCCTCAGCCTGCACAGAACATTGCACCCAGTGCAGTGATCGATGCAACGGCGAAGCTGGGTAATAATGTCTCTGTGGGCGCAAATGCGGTCATTGAGTCTGGCGTAGAACTGGGCGATAACGTGGTTATCGGTGCAGGTTGTTTCGTCGGAAAAAATACCAAAATCGGTGCAGGTTCACGCTTGTGGGCGAATGTGACGATTTACCACGACATCCAGATCGGTGAAAATTGCCTGATCCAGTCCAGCACCGTCGTTGGATCTGATGGATTTGGTTACGCGAACGATCGTGGTAACTGGGTGAAGATCCCCCAGCTTGGTCGCGTGATTATCGGCGATCGCGTCGAGATCGGCGCTTGTACCACCATTGACCGTGGTGCTCTGGACGATACTGTGATCGGTAATGGTGTTATCATTGATAACCAGTGCCAGATTGCGCATAACGTTGTGATTGGCGACAATACGGCGGTAGCCGGTGGCGTCATTATGGCGGGTAGCCTGAAGATTGGCCGTTATTGCATGATTGGCGGTGCCAGCGTGATCAATGGGCATATGGAAATATGCGACAAAGTTACGGTAACTGGCATGGGTATGGTGATGCGTCCTATCACTGAACCTGGCGTCTATTCCTCAGGCATTCCGCTACAACCCAACAAGGTATGGCGTAAAACAGCTGCACTGGTGATGAATATTGATGATATGAGCAAGCGCCTCAAAGCGATTGAGCGCAAGGTTAATCAACAAGACTAAAGCACCGTTTTTGCATGTCTGACTTTTCGGCCTGTCCCATTCATACGATTGCGACAGGCCGTGTTATTATTGCCTTTTAGTATATTTTGACAGGAAGAGTATTTTGACTACTAACACTCATACTCTGCATATTGAAGAGATTTTAGAACTTCTGCCGCACCGTTTTCCGTTTCTGCTGGTTGACCGCGTGCTGGATTTTGAAGAAGGTCGTTTTCTGCGCGCAGTGAAAAATGTATCCGTTAACGAGCCTTTCTTTCAGGGCCACTTCCCGGGTAAACCTATTTTCCCTGGCGTATTGATTCTGGAAGCGATGGCACAGGCTACCGGTATCCTCGCGTTTAAAAGCGTAGGAAAACTGGAACCAGGCGAACTGTATTATTTCGCGGGTATTGATGAAGCACGTTTTAAGCGTCCTGTCGTGCCTGGCGATCAGATGATCATGGAAGTGACTTTCGAGAAAACGCGCCGTGGCCTGACCCGTTTTAAAGGGGTTGCGCTGGTCGACGGTAAAGTTGTGTGCGAAGCAACGATGATGTGTGCCCGTAGCCGGGAGGCCTGATACGTGATTGATAAATCCGCCTTTATTCACCCGACCGCCATTGTAGAAGAGGGCGCCAGCATTGGTGCCAATGCTCACATTGGCCCATTTTGTATTGTTGGACCCCATGTTGAAATTGGTGAGGGTACCGTACTGAAGTCTCACGTTGTCGTGAATGGCCATACAAAAATTGGTCGCGATAACGAGATCTATCAGTTTGCCTCCATCGGTGAAGTTAACCAGGATCTTAAATATGCTGGCGAACCGACCCGTGTGGAAATTGGCGATCGCAACCGCATCCGCGAAAGCGTCACCATTCATCGTGGCACAGTGCAGGGCGGTGGAGTGACGAAGGTGGGCAGCGATAACTTATTGATGATTAATGCACACGTCGCGCATGATTGTACGGTAGGAAACCGCTGTATTCTGGCGAATAACGCCACGCTTGCCGGACATGTTTCGCTTGATGATTTTGTTATCATCGGCGGCATGACCGCGGTGCATCAGTTCTGCATCATCGGTGCTCATGTGATGGTTGGTGGCTGTTCTGGTGTAGCCCAGGACGTGCCTCCGTACGTTATCGCCCAGGGCAACCACGCGACGCCGTTTGGCGTCAATATCGAAGGTCTGAAGCGTCGTGGATTTACCCGCGAAGCGATTACCGCGATTCGTAACGCCTACAAAGCGTTGTACCGTAGCGGTAAAACGCTGGAAGAAGTGAAACCAGAAATCGCGGAACTGGCGAAACAGTACCCCGAAGTTCAGGCTTTCAGCGACTTCTTTGAGCGCTCAACGCGTGGCCTGATTCGTTAATGACTGAACAGCGTCCTTTAACGATTGCCCTCGTCGCCGGAGAAACCTCCGGCGATATTCTTGGTGCAGGGTTAATCCGTGCACTCAAGGCTCGCGTTCCCAATGCGCGCTTTGTTGGCGTGGCGGGGCCGCTGATGCAGGCCGAAGGTTGTGAAGCCTGGTACGAAATGGAAGAGTTGGCGGTCATGGGTATTGTTGAAGTGCTCGGACGCCTGCGCCGTTTACTGCATATTCGTGCCGACCTCACTCGCCGATTCACCGACTTAAAGCCGGATGTTTTCGTCGGCATTGATGCACCTGATTTCAATATTACCCTCGAAGGGAATTTGAAAAGACAGGGCATTAAAACCATTCATTATGTCAGTCCGTCCGTTTGGGCGTGGCGACAGAAACGCGTTTTCAAAATAGGCAGATCCACCAACATGGTGCTGGCCTTTCTGCCTTTCGAAAAGGCGTTTTATGACAAATTTAACGTCCCGTGCCGCTTTATCGGTCATACCATGGCAGATGCCATGCCGTTGGACCCGGATAGAAATGCGGCGCGTGATGTTCTGGGCATTCCTCATGACGCTCACTGCCTGGCGCTACTGCCAGGAAGCCGTGGTGCAGAAGTGGAAATGCTCAGCGCCGATTTTCTGAAAACGGCGCAGCTATTACGCCAGCATTATCCGGATCTCGAAGTGGTGGTGCCGTTGGTGAATGCCAAACGTCGCGAGCAGTTTGAACGCATTAAAGCGGAAGTTGCACCGGAGCTTTCTGTACATCTGCTCAATGGGATGGGACGTGAAGCAATGGTGGCCAGCGATGCCGCACTGCTGGCTTCTGGTACCGCCGCGCTGGAATGTATGCTGGCAAAATGCCCGATGGTGGTTGGCTACCGTATGAAACCCTTCACCTTTTGGCTGGCGAAGCGCCTGGTGAAAACGGATTACGTTTCGCTACCGAACCTGCTGGCGGGAAGAGAACTGGTTAAAGAGCTGTTGCAGGAAGAGTGTGAACCGCAGGCGCTGTCGCAAGCGCTGTTGCCGTTGCTGGCAAATGGTAAAACCAGCCATGCGATGCACGACACATTCCGTGAACTGCACCAGCAGATCCGTTGCAATGCTGATGAGCAGGCGGCGGATGCGGTCCTGGAGTTAGCGCAATGATTGAATTTGTGTATCCGCATACGCATTTAGTGGCGGGTGTGGATGAAGTCGGGCGCGGCCCTTTGGTCGGTGCGGTCGTCACTGCTGCCGTCATTCTGGATCCGGCTCGCCCTATTATCGGTCTTAATGACTCCAAAAAACTGTCAGAAAAACGTCGCCTGGCGCTGTTTGATGAAATTAAAGAAAAAGCGTTAAGCTGGAGTCTGGGTCGGGCGGAACCGCATGAAATCGACGAGCTGAACATTTTGCATGCCACCATGCTGGCCATGCAGCGTGCGGTTGCGGGATTGCATATTGCGCCCGAATACGTGCTGATTGACGGCAATCGTTGCCCGGCATTACCGGTACCGTCGATGGCGGTGGTCAAAGGCGATAGCCGCGTGGCGGAGATTAGCGCCGCATCGATTCTGGCAAAAGTGACCCGTGACGCTGAAATGGCGGCGCTGGATACGGTTTTTCCACAGTATGGTTTTGCACAGCACAAAGGCTATCCAACCGCATTTCATCTGGAAAAATTGGCACTGCATGGTGCGACTGAGCACCATCGCCGCAGCTTTGGCCCCGTCAAACGCGCACTGGGACTCTCGTCCTGATTCTTGTGTCGAAGGAATCTGAAGATGTCTGAACCACGTTTCGTCCACCTACGGGTGCACAGCGACTACTCCATGATCGATGGGCTGGCGAAAACCGGGCCGCTGGTAAAAAAGGCGGCCGCGTTAGGCATGCCTGCGCTGGCGATCACCGATTTTACCAACCTGTGTGGTCTGGTGAAGTTTTACGGAGCGGGTCACGGCGCGGGTATCAAGCCGATAGTTGGCGCAGATTTTCATGTCCGCAGTGAGCTGTTGGGCGATGAACTCACGCAGCTCACCGTGCTGGCCGCAAATAATACCGGCTATCAGAACCTGACGTTGTTGATTTCGAAAGCCTATCAGCGCGGCTATGGCGCAGAAGGACCGGTTATCGACCGGGACTGGTTGGTCGAGCTAAAAGAAGGTTTGATTTTGCTCTCCGGCGGTCGCATGGGCGATGTCGGACGCAGCCTGCTGCGCGGCAATAGCGCACTGGTTGACGAGTGCGTGGCGTTTTACGAAGAACATTTTACCAATTGCTATTTCCTCGAATTGATTCGCACCGGCAGGCAAGATGAAGAAAATTATCTGCACGCAGCCGTAGCACTGGCCGAAACGCGTGGTCTACCGGTGGTGGCGACTAACGATGTCCGCTTCCTGGAAACCGGAGATTTCGACGCGCATGAAATCCGCGTAGCGATCCACGACGGGTTCACCCTTGATGACCCGAAACGCCCGCGTAACTATTCGCCGCAGCAATACATGCGCAGCGAAGATGAGATGTGCGAGCTGTTCTCCGATATTCCGGAAGCACTGCAAAACACTGTCGAGATAGCCAAACGCTGCAACGTGACGGTGCGTCTGGGCGAATATTTCCTGCCGCAGTTCCCGACCGGCGATATGACCACCGAGGATTTCCTCGTGGCGAAATCACGCGAAGGTCTGGAAGAACGTCTCGAATTTTTGTTCCCTGACCCTGAAGTTCGTGCGCAGAAGCGCCCACCTTACGATGAACGTCTGGAAGTTGAACTTAAAGTTATCAACCAGATGGGATTCCCTGGCTACTTCCTGATCGTTATGGAATTTATCCAGTGGTCGAAAGATAACGGCGTACCGGTAGGCCCGGGACGCGGTTCCGGCGCTGGCTCACTTGTCGCCTATGCGCTGAAAATTACCGATCTCGATCCGCTGGAATTTGACCTGCTGTTCGAACGTTTCCTTAACCCGGAACGTGTCTCAATGCCCGACTTCGACGTTGACTTCTGTATGGAGAAACGCGACCAGGTTATCGAGCACGTGGCGGAAATGTACGGTCGTGATGCGGTTTCGCAGATTATTACCTTTGGTACGATGGCTGCAAAAGCGGTTATCCGCGACGTGGGCCGCGTGCTGGGGCATCCGTACGGTTTCGTTGACCGTATTTCGAAACTGGTGCCGCCCGACCCGGGCATGACGCTGGCAAAAGCCTTTGAAGCCGAACCGCAACTGCCGGAAATCTATGAGGCAGATGAAGAGGTTAAAGCGCTGATCGATATGGCGCGTAAGCTGGAAGGCGTCACGCGTAACGCCGGTAAGCACGCCGGTGGTGTGGTTATCGCACCGACAAAGATTACTGATTTTGCGCCGCTGTACTGCGATGAGCAGGGGCTGCACCCGGTTACTCAGTTTGATAAGAACGACGTGGAATATGCCGGTCTTGTGAAGTTCGACTTCCTCGGCCTGCGTACGCTCACCATCATCAACTGGGCGCTGGAAATGATCAACGCGCGCCGTGAAAAGAACGGTGAGCCACCGCTGGATATTGCGGCTATCCCGCTGGATGACAAGAAAAGCTTCGATATGCTGCAACGCTCGGAGACCACGGCTGTCTTCCAGCTTGAATCCCGCGGTATGAAAGACCTGATCAAACGTCTGCAGCCTGACTGCTTCGAAGACATGATCGCACTGGTGGCTCTGTTCCGCCCTGGTCCGCTACAGTCGGGGATGGTAGATAACTTTATCGACCGTAAGCATGGTCGCGAAGAGATTTCCTACCCGGACGTACAATGGCAGCATGAGTGTCTGAAACCGGTACTGGAGCCGACCTACGGCATTATCCTGTATCAGGAACAGGTTATGCAGATTGCCCAGGAGTTGTCCGGGTACACCCTTGGCGGCGCGGATATGCTGCGTCGTGCGATGGGTAAGAAAAAGCCGGAAGAGATGGCTAAGCAGCGCGGCACCTTTGAAGAAGGGGCGAAAAAGCGCGGCGTAGACGGCGAACTGGCGATGAAAATCTTTGACCTGGTGGAGAAATTCGCCGGTTACGGATTTAACAAATCGCACTCCGCAGCCTATGCGCTTGTCTCTTACCAGACGCTGTGGCTGAAGGCGCATTATCCTGCTGAGTTTATGGCGGCGGTAATGACCGCCGATATGGATAACACTGAGAAAGTGGTCGGGCTGGTAGATGAATGCTGGCGTATGGGGCTCAAAATCCTGCCGCCGGACATCAACTCCGGGCTTTACCATTTTCACGTGAATGATGATGGCGAGATTGTTTATGGCATCGGCGCGATAAAAGGCGTGGGTGAAGGACCAATTGAAGCTATTATTGAGGCGCGTAACGAAGGCGGTTACTTCCGTGAGCTGTTTGATCTCTGTGCGCGCACGGATATCAAAAAACTTAACCGCCGGGTGCTGGAAAAGTTAATTATGTCCGGGGCGTTTGATCGCCTTGGCCCGCATCGTGCGGCGTTGATGAATTCGCTCAACGATGCGCTAAAAGCCGCCGATCAGCATGCAAAAGCCGAAGCCATCGGTCAGGCCGATATGTTTGGCGTGCTAGCGGAAGAACCGGAGCAAATTGAACAATCCTATGCCAGTTGCCAACCGTGGCCGGAGCAGGTGGTATTAGATGGTGAGCGTGAAACGTTGGGGCTTTACCTGACGGGACACCCCATCAACCAGTATTTAAAAGAAATTGAGCGCTATGTCGGAGGCTACAGGCTGAAAGACATGCATCCGACAGAACGTGGTAAAGTCACCACGGCTGCGGGGCTCGTCATTGCTGCGCGGGTAATGGTCACCAAGCGCGGCAATCGTATCGGCATCTGTACACTGGATGACCGTTCCGGACGTCTGGAAGTTATGTTGTTTACCGATGCTCTGGATAAATACCAGCAATTGCTGGAAAAAGACCGCATACTTATCGTCAGCGGACAGGTCAGCTTTGATGACTTCAGCGGCGGGCTTAAAATGATGGCCCGTGAAGTCATGGATATTGACGAAGCCCGGGAAAAATATGCTCGCGGGCTTGCTATCTCGCTGACGGACAGGCAAATTGATGACCAGCTTTTAAACCGACTCCGTCAGTCTCTGGAACCCCACCGCTCGGGGACAATTCCAGTACATCTCTACTATCAGAGGGCGGATGCACGTGCGCGGTTGCGTTTTGGCGCGACGTGGCGTGTCTCTCCGAGCGATCGTTTGCTAAACGATCTCCGTGGCCTTATTGGTTCGGAGCAGGTGGAACTGGAGTTTGACTAATACAGGAATACTATGAGTCTGAATTTCCTTGATTTTGAACAGCCGATTGCAGAGCTGGAAGCAAAAATCGATTCTTTGACTGCGGTTAGCCGTCAGGATGAGAAACTGGATATTAACATCGATGAAGAAGTGCATCGCCTGCGTGAAAAAAGCGTAGAACTGACGCGTAAAATCTTCGCCGATCTTGGCGCATGGCAGGTAGCCCAACTGGCGCGCCATCCACAGCGTCCGTACACCCTGGATTATGTCCGCCTGGCGTTTGATGAATTTGATGAGCTGGCGGGCGATCGTGCCTATGCGGATGATAAAGCTATTGTCGGCGGTATCGCGCGTCTGGATGGTCGTCCGGTGATGATCATTGGTCATCAGAAAGGCCGTGAGACCAAAGAAAAGATTCGCCGTAATTTCGGCATGCCAGCGCCGGAAGGCTATCGCAAAGCGCTGCGTCTGATGGAAATGGCCGAGCGTTTCAACATGCCGATCATTACCTTCATCGACACCCCAGGGGCTTACCCGGGCGTGGGCGCGGAAGAGCGTGGTCAGTCAGAAGCGATCGCGCGCAACCTGCGTGAAATGTCGCGTCTGAGCGTACCGGTAATCTGTACCGTTATCGGTGAAGGTGGTTCCGGTGGCGCGCTGGCGATCGGTGTAGGTGATAAAGTGAATATGCTGCAATACAGCACCTATTCCGTTATCTCCCCGGAAGGTTGTGCTTCCATTCTGTGGAAAAGCGCCGACAAAGCGCCGCTGGCCGCAGAAGCGATGGGAATTGTTGCCCCGCGTCTGAAAGAGCTGAAGCTTATCGACTCTATCATTCCGGAACCGTTAGGCGGCGCACACCGCAATCCGGAAGTGATGGCTGCGTCCCTGAAAGCGCAGCTGCTGGCTGATCTCGCCGATCTCGACGTGTTAAGCAAAGACGATCTGAAAAACCGTCGTTACCAGCGCCTGATGAGCTACGGTTACGCGTAAACTGCATTAATTCCGAAAAGGGCCGCAACGTTGTGGCCCTTTTTTTTACCTGCGGTTTGACCAGGCTATGATTAACTAAGGTTTTTCCAGGAGGAACGCATGAATATCATTGCCATCATGGGACCGCATGGCGTCTTTTATAAAGATGAGCCCATCAAGGAACTTGAGCGTGCGCTGCAACAGCAGGGATTTCAGATTATCTGGCCGCAGAATAGCGTTGACCTGCTGAAGTTTATCGAACATAACCCGCGAATTTGCGGCGTCATTTTTGACTGGGATGAATATAGCCTGGAGCTGTGCAGTGACATCAACCAGCTCAACGAGTATCTCCCGCTCTACGCCTTTATTAATACCCATTCGACGATGGATGTCAGTGCGCACGACCTGCGCATGGCGCTGTGGTTTTTTGAGTATGCGCTGGGTCAGTCTGAAGATATTGCCACCCGCATCCGTCAGTACACCAGCGAATACCTCGATAACATCACGCCTCCGTTCACCAAGGCGCTGTTTACCTATGTGAAGGAAGGAAAGTATACCTTCTGTACGCCCGGGCACATGGCGGGTACGGCGTACCAGAAAAGCCCGGTCGGCTGCCTGTTCTATGATTTCTTTGGCGGCAATACGCTGAAAGCCGACGTGTCCATTTCCGTAACCGAACTGGGTTCATTGCTTGATCATACCGGACCACACCTCGAGGCGGAGGAGTACATCGCTCGCACCTTTGGTGCTGAGCAGAGCTATATGGTGACCAACGGCACCTCGACATCGAACAAGATTGTCGGCATGTATGCTGCGCCTGCAGGCAGTACGTTACTGATTGACCGCAACTGCCATAAGTCGCTGGCGCATTTGCTGATGATGAGCGATGTGGTGCCAATCTGGCTGAAGCCTACGCGTAACGCGTTGGGGATCCTCGGCGGTATACCCCGCCGGGAATTTACCCGCGCAAGTATTGAACGCAAGGTAGAAGAGACGACTCAGGCGCAATGGCCGGTACACGCGGTGATCACTAACTCCACCTATGACGGGCTGCTTTATAACACCAACTGGATCAAGCAAACCCTGGATGTGCCCTCCATCCATTTTGATTCAGCCTGGGTGCCGTATACCCATTTTCATCCGATCTATCAGGGGAAAAGCGGGATGAGCGGCGAACGGGTACCGGGAAAGCTGATTTTTGAAACCCAGTCCACCCACAAGATGCTGGCGGCGTTGTCACAGGCTTCGCTGATCCACATTAAGGGTGACTATGATGAAGACACGTTTAACGAAGCCTTTATGATGCATACCTCCACGTCTCCGAGCTATCCGATTGTGGCGTCGATAGAAACGGCGGCGGCAATGCTGCGTGGCAATTCCGGCAAGCGGTTAATCAATCGTTCGGTGGAACGGGCGTTGCATTTCCGTAAAGAAGTGCAGCGTCTGCGCGAAGAGTCGGATGGCTGGTTCTTTGATATCTGGCAGCCGGAAAAGGTCGATGAAGCAGAATGTTGGCCGGTAGCGCCAGGTGAAGACTGGCACGGATTTATTGATGCTGATGCCGACCACATGTTCCTCGACCCGGTGAAGGTCACGATTCTGACGCCGGGAATGGATGAACAGGGAAATATGAGCGAAGAGGGGATCCCCGCGGCGCTGGTGGCGAAATTCCTTGATGAACGCGGCGTCGTCGTCGAAAAAACGGGACCGTATAACCTGTTGTTCCTGTTCAGTATTGGCATTGATAAAACCCGGGCGATGGGGCTGCTACGTGGCCTGACGGAATTTAAGCGCTCGTACGATCTGAATTTACGCGTGAAAAATATGCTGCCGGATCTGTATGCTGAAGATCCCGATTTCTATCGCAATATGCGTATTCAGGATCTGGCACAGGGGATCCATAAGCTGATCCGCCAGCACGATCTCTCCGGACTGATGCTGCGGGCATTTGATACCTTGCCGGAAATGAAAATGACACCGCACCAGGCCTGGCAGCGGCAGATCAAAGGTGAGGTGGAGACCGTGGCGCTTGATCAACTGGTAGGACGCGTGTCCGCCAATATGATCCTGCCTTATCCTCCCGGCGTGCCGCTCTTGATGCCCGGGGAAATGATCACTGCTAAAAGCCGGGCTGTCCTCGATTTTCTGCTGATGCTGTGTTCAGTGGGGCAGCGCTACCCGGGATTTGAAACCGATATCCATGGCGCTAAATTGGGCGAGGATGGTGTGTATCGCGTGAGAGTCTTAAAAATGGCATAACGACTTGCCTGACCCTAAGACGTACGAGTAACGTGCTGACAGAAAAATGAAAGAGGCGATGACGCTATGCTGGGATTAAAACAGGTTCACCATATTGCCATTATTGCGACGGACTACGCGGCGAGTAAGGCATTTTACTGCGATGTGCTTGGCTTTACACTGATGAGCGAAGCCTATCGGGAAGAGAGAGACTCGTGGAAAGGCGATCTGGCATTGAACGGCCAGTATGTGATTGAGCTTTTTTCTTTCCCGTTTCCACCTTGCCGTCCGAGCCGACCGGAAGCCTGCGGTTTGCGTCATCTGGCGTTCAGTGTGGAGGATGTGGAAAAGTCGATCGCGCATCTGGAAGCACACCACGTGAAGTGTGAATCCATACGTATCGATCCATTTACCGGTAAACGCTTTACGTTTTTCAACGATCCGGACGGATTGCCCCTCGAACTGTACGAGATGTAAGACTTGTCATTGTGGTGTTAGCCCGGTAACGTGCCGGGCAATGCCATTGTAAGTAACCATCATGACGACACTCACGCTGAACACTTCACTGCTGAATTTTCAATCGATTTTGGTCGCCTTTAGCGGCGGGCTGGACTCAACCGTACTCCTGCATCAGCTGGTGCAGTGGCGAGCGCAGCATCCTGAGGTCGCTTTACGCGCAATCCATATTCATCACGGATTAAGCCCACATGCAGACAGTTGGGTGCAGCACTGTGAGTCAGTATGTATGCAGTGGCAGGTGCCGCTGGTGGTTGAGCGGGTACACCTTGAGGATGATGGTCTGGGCATCGAAGCTCAGGCACGACGCGCGCGCTATCAGGCATTTGCGCAGACCTTACTACCGGGCGAGGTGCTGATGACCGCCCAGCATCTCGATGACCAGTGTGAAACCTTTTTGCTGGCGCTTAAGCGCGGTAGTGGTCCTGCCGGACTTTCCGCCATGGGCGAAAACTCACCGTTCGCCGGAACCCAGCTGATTCGACCGCTGCTGGCGCAAACGCGAGAGGCGCTAGAAGCATGGGCGCGGCAGCATGAATTATGCTGGATTGAAGATGAAAGCAATCAGGATGATACCTACGATCGCAATTTCCTCAGATTGCGCGTTACCCCATTGCTGCAACAGCGCTGGCCGCACTTCGCGCAAGCCGTAGCCCGCAGCGCCGCGCTGTGTGCTGAGCAGGAGAGTTTACTGGATGAACTGCTGGCCAGCGATTTAGCCGATTGCATCACAGCCCACGGCACATTGTTACTGGTACCGTTAATGATGGTGAGCGACGTGCGTCGTGCCGCGCTGCTTCGTCGCTGGCTGGCGGGGTTAAATGCGCCGATGCCTTCTCGTGATGGACTGGAACGTATCTGGCAGGAAGTGGCGCTGGCGCGGGAAGATGCCTCACCCTGTTTTCGCCTTGGGGAGTACGAGGTCCGTCGTTATCAGTCACAGCTGTGGTGGGTGAAGTCAGTCGATGGGCAAAGCGAAACCGTTATCCCATGGTTAGAGTGGAAAACACCGTTGGCGCTGCCTGCCGGATTGGGTTCGGTTCAGTTAATCTCTGCGGGTGAATTGCGCATGCCGCAAGAGGATGAAACCGTCAGCATTCGTTTCAAAGCACCAGGCTTATTGCATATTGTCGGGCGTAACGGTGGACGGAAATTAAAGAAAATCTGGCAGGAGCAGGGGATCCCGCCCTGGCGACGAGATACCACACCGCTGCTGTTTTACGGCGAAACGTTGATTGCGGCTGCGGGTGTTTTCGTGACGCGTGAGGGAGCGGCGGAAGATGAAGAAGGCGTGAGTCTGGTTTGGCGTGGAAAGTAGGCCGGATAAGATGCTTTGCACCGTCATCCGGCACCAAAATAATCAGGATTCGCTGACCACCACAGTACCGATCTGCGGGTGGCTGAAGCTGGCAATTTTGTCGAGGCGAAGCTCCCGGGTTTCACCTGCGACATCTGCGACCAGATACTCCACGTTTTTGCGTGAAACCAGGTCGTTCGCTTTCGCCTGCAAAACTTCGCCATCTTTTAACGCCAGCGTCAGTAACAAATGGTGCTGGCAGGCGAGTTCAAGATTGTCGTAATCATCGCAGTTGATGGGTTGATACGTTTCATTCATTGACATAATCGCTCACCAGTAAGTTCGCGGCAGCATAGGCCGCTTTTTCCCTGACCGACTCTGGAAGGGCGCTGTCTGCCGCCACTTCATTAAGCACCTTCAATACGCAACCCAGCGCATCCGGGATATACCCTAAGTCTCCGCTGGCGATTTCCGCGTACCGCTTGCGTATTAACTCACAATATTTTTCCACATGCCCTCCTGTCAGCACTCTGACTTAACCGTGGATGCAAGTCTAAGCCTACGAAGATAAACTCTGTTTAGCAAGGTGACTATACCATACTCATTCAAGCAATATCAGCGTCTTGATAGATGAGCAGTTAGCAGCCTTTTGCCGCAGTTTTCGCTACAATGTGCGCCTGATTCGAAAGGAGTTCTCCCATGGCGCTTAAAGCGACAATTTATAAAGCCGTCGTCAACGTAGCGGATCTTGACCGCAACCAGTTTCTTGACGCGGCCTTGACGCTGGCGCGTCACCCCTCTGAAACCCAGGAGCGTATGATGCTGCGCCTGCTTGCCTGGATTAAATATGCCGATGAGCGGCTGCAGTTCACGCGTGGCCTGAGCGCGGAAGACGAGCCTGAAGCATGGCTGCGTAACGACCATCTGGGCATCGATCTTTGGATTGAGTTGGGTCTGCCTGATGAGCGCCGTATCAAGAAAGCCTGTACCCAGTCTGGTGAGGTTGCTCTGTTTGCCTACAACAGCCGTGCGGCTCAGATCTGGTGGCAGCAAAACCAGAACAAATGTGCGCAGTTTAAAAATCTCACCGTGTGGTATCTGGATGATGAACAGCTGGCGCAACTGAGTGATTTTGCTGGTCGTACAATGGCGCTGCAGGCGACTATTCAGGACGGCGCTATTTGGCTGTCCGACTCTCAGAACAATCTGGAAATTCATCTGACCGCGTGGCAGCCGCGTTCATGATTGTTCTCTCCCGAAACGTCTCTATCCCTGATAATGAGCTGGAAATCACGGCGATTCGGGCACAAGGCGCGGGTGGTCAGCACGTTAACAAGACCTCGACGGCTATCCATTTGCGCTTTGACATTCGGGCCTCGAGCCTGCCAGAGTATTACAAGGAACGCCTGCTGGCTGCCAGCCATCATCTGATTAGCGGCGATGGCATTATTATCATTAAGGCGCAGGAATACCGTAGCCAGGAGCTCAATCGGGAAGCGGCAATCTCCCGACTGGTGGCGGTGATAAAAGAATTAACCGCGGTGCAAAAAAGCCGACAGGCAACTCGCCCTACGCGCGCCTCGAAAGAGCGCAGGTTGTCATCGAAGGCGCAAAAATCCACAGTGAAAGCACTGCGCGGGAGAGTTCGTCGAACGCAAGACTGACGAGCGGGAATAAAAATAAATAAGGAATTGATAGTGAAAACAGCAATATTGTCCGTGGTCGCTGCATGCACGCTTTTTTCCTTGATTGGCTGTAATAACCGTACTGAAGTTGAAGTACTACAGCCGACGCGGGCGGCAGAATTAAAACCGATGCAGCAAAGCTGGCGTGGCATCTTACCTTGTGCGGACTGCGAAGGGATTGAAACCTCTCTGTTTCTGGAAAAAGACGGCACATGGGTGATGAACGAACGCTATCAGGGCGTGCGGGATGAACCGTCTTCATTTGCCTCTTATGGCACATGGGCGCGTACAGCCGACAAACTGGTGCTGACCGACAGCAAAGGTGAGAAGTCGTACTACCGGGCTAAAGGCGAGGCGCTGGAAATGCTCGATCGTGAAGGTAACCCGATTGAGTCACAGTTTAATTACACGCTCCAGCCGGTTTCCGCCAGCTTACCGGTGACGCCAATGCCGATGCGAGGCATGTATTTCTATATGGCTGACGCGGCAATCTTTACCGACTGCGCAACGGGTAAACGGATGCCGGTGGCGAATAACGCTCAGCTTGAACGCGACTATTTAGCCGCTCGTGCGGAAAACGGACAGTCCGTACTGCTGACGCTTGAGGCGCATTTCACGTTGGAGTCAAACCCGGATACGGGTGAGAAAGTGAAAACGTTGATGGCGGATAAAGACGCGAAATTTATCCCTGGTAAAGCGTGTAATTAATCGATAGAAAAAAGGCCCTGATAATCAGGGCCTTTTTGTTGGTATTAGCCTTTAATGGCTTTGACCAGGAAGTCGACTATGTCGCCGGTTTTAATCAGCTCTTTCTCGCCGTTACGACGGTATTTGTATTCGATATCGTCGTTATCGAGGTTACGGTCGCCCAGTACGATGGTGTGTGGGATACCGATCAGTTCCATATCGGCAAACATCACGCCCGGACGCTCTTTACGATCGTCCATCAGCACTTCGATACCCTGCGCGCGCAGCTCAGCGTACAGCTTTTCAGCCAGCTCCTGCACACGGTAGGATTTGTGCATGTTCATCGGCAGAATAGCGACCTGGAACGGGGCAATGGCATCTGGCCATACGATGCCACGATCGTCAAAGTTCTGTTCAATAGCCGCGGCAACCACGCGAGTGACCCCGATACCGTAACAGCCCATAGTCAGCGTCTGGTTACGGCCATCTTCGCCCTGAACAGCGGCTTTCATCGCTTCAGAGTACTTGGTACCCAACTGGAAGATGTGGCCGACTTCGATACCGCGTTTGATCATCAGCGTACCTTTGCCGTCCGGGCTAGGGTCGCCGGCGACCACGTTACGGATGTCAGCAACTTCCGGGGTGGCCACATCGCGATCCCAGTTGATACCGAAATAGTGTTTACCGTCGATGTTGGCACCGGCAGCGAAATCGCTCATTACTGCAACGGTACGGTCGATAACCACCGGAATTGGCATATTCACCGGACCGAGCGAGCCAGGACCTGCTTTTACCAGCGCACGAATTTCTTCTTCGGTGGCAAAGGTCAGTGGGCTGGCAACCTGCGGCAGTTTTTCTGCTTTGACTTCGTTCAGCTCGTGATCGCCACGAACCAGCAGGGCGACCAGCGGGTAGCTGCTGCCTTCAACCGCTTTCACCAGCAGGGTTTTCACGGTTTTTTCGATAGGCAGGTTGAACTGCTCAACCAGTTCGGCGATGGTTTTAGCGTTCGGCGTATCTACCAGCGTCATTTCCTGGGTTGCTGCCGCGCGCGGCTCTTTCGGCGCAACGGCTTCGGCAAATTCGATGTTCGCCGCATAGTCAGAGGAGTCGGAGAAGATCACATCGTCTTCGCCGCTCTGCGCCAGCACCTGGAATTCGTGAGAGGCGCTGCCGCCAATAGAACCGGTATCCGCTTGTACTGCACGGAAATCCAGCCCCATACGGCTGAAGATTTTGCTATACGCAGCGTACATCGCGTCGTAGGTTTCCTGCAGGGATTCCTGAGAGGTGTGGAAAGAGTATGCATCTTTCATCAGGAATTCGCGGGAGCGCATCACGCCGAAGCGCGGACGGACTTCGTCACGGAATTTGGTCTGGATCTGATAGAAGTTCAGCGGCAGCTGTTTGTAAGAGCTCAGCTCGTTACGGATCAGGTCGGTGATCACTTCTTCATGCGTTGGGCCGAGGACGAACGAACGATCGCCACGGTCAGCAATACGCAGCAGTTCCGGGCCGTATTGTTCCCAACGGCCGCTCTCTTCCCACAGTTCAGAAGGCTGAACGACCGGCATCAACACCTCGATCGCACCGGCGTTGTTCATCTCTTCACGCACGATGTTTTCGACTTTTTTCAGGACGCGCACGCCGGTCGGCAGCCAGGTATATAACCCGGAGGCCAGCTTGCGGATCATCCCGGCGCGCAGCATCAGCTGGTGGCTGATGACTTCGGCGTCGGCAGGTGTCTCCTTCAGAGTGGAGAGCAGATATTGGCTAGTACGCATGTTGTTACGGTTCCAGTTGAACGATCGAACAGGCTCAAAACGAGCCTGGCACAAAACAAAAGTGGTTTAGTTTACCAGCGAGAAAGGGATGTCAAAAGAGTACGCGACGCAAATTAGCGGGCTTCCAGAGCAAAGACCTCAAATCCTGACGGCGTGACGCGCCAGCGGACGTTAAAGTCCAGCAGCCAGACGGCGTAGGTTTTGCCTTCTTCCTCGTTTTTACGGTAGGCAGGACGCGGATCCTGCGCCAGCACTTCGGCAATAAACTGACGAAGATGCGGGTAACGTTGTTCGAGCTTCGGTAGCTGCTCCGCGAGATCTTCACTGAACGTCACGTCTACGCTGGCCTGGGGGGCATCCTGAGCATAGCTGGCACGAGCATCGGGTAACGATTCGGCAAACGGCAGATACGGTTTTATATCTACGACTGGCGTGCCATCAACGAGATCCAGCCCACCGAGTTCGAGGATCACGTGCTCTTTATGGCAGCGGATGCCCCGTAGCTCAACCAACGACATGCCAACAGGGTTAGGACGAAACGTTGAACGCGTGGCAAAGACACCCATTCTGGCGTTGCCGCCAAGGCGGGGAGGGCGCACGGTCGGACGCCATCCACCTTCCATTGTCTGGTGAAAAACAAAAATCACCCACAAATGACTGAAGGCTTCCAGGCCGCGAACGGCATCGGCCTGGTTATAAGGTGCGAGCAAATGCAGTTCACCGCTGGCGCTTTTCACCAGACCGGGCTGGCGTGGAACGGCGAACTTTTCTTTATAAGGTGAGCGGATAACGCCTATTTGCTCGAACTGAAAATGGCTCATTTCGCCGAAATGTTCAGTGCAGAACCGATGCAAACCGCCTGACGATAGCAACCCGGCGTTCCGCTGGTCACTTCGCAACTGTGCAGCAATACCGCATTAGCTTTCATTTTTGATGCGTTAATCTGCATGCGTTTGCGTGCGGTTGGAATGCTCGGAGGGGAATCCTGGTTTGAAGCCTGGCAGGATTCACCGCTAACTTCGCCAAGATCGCGGAACGGTTTGCCTACTAAATCTTCAGCGTTAGTAATGATTCTTACCGGCGTAGCGCGCGGTGCTTTCGGTTTTTCCGGCTCCGCTTTCGGCGGGGTTGCGGTGCTTTGAACGGGTTCAACAGGGGATCTGCTTAACATAGAACAGCCGCTCAGCAAGAGTGCTACTAAACAGATCGGTAAAGCACGCATAATATTTCCTCAATGAATGATCTAAACGTCAGATATTGAATCAGGTGCTTGCAGAAATGACAAGACGGGCAAGCGCCCGTCCTGATGATATTACAGATTCTGTAAACAGCCTAAAATTACCAGCCCTTAACAGCACCGCCGTTGAAGACTTTGTTTGCTGCTTCGTACACTTCGTCAGACTGGTATGCTTCAACGAATTTCTTCACGTTCTCAGCATCTTTATTGTCTTCACGAGTCACAATCAGGTTTACGTACGGGGAATCTTTATCTTCAACAAAGATACCGTCTTTTGCCGGAGTCAGGCCGATCTGGCTGGCGTAGGTGGTGTTGATGACCGCCAGTGCGATTTGTGCATCGTCCAGGGAACGTGGCAGTTGCGGTGCTTCAAGTTCAACCAGCTTCAGGTTTTTCGGGTTTTCAATCACGTCCAGCGCGGTCGGCAGCAGGCCAACACCGTCTTTCAGTTTGATTAAGCCCACTTTTTGCAGCAGCAGCAAGGAACGACCAAGGTTAGTCGGGTCGTTTGGAATCGCGACCTGGGAACCGTCCTGCAGCTCATCCAGTGATTTGATTTTTTTGGAGTAGCCCGCAATCGGGTAAACAAAAGTATTGCCTACAGCAACCAGCTTGTAACCGCGATCTTTGATCTGCTGGTCCAGGTATGGTTTGTGCTGGAAGGCGTTAGCATCGATATCGCCTTTGCTCAGCGCTTCGTTAGGCAGAACGTAATCGTTAAACGTGACCAGCTCAACGTCCAGACCGTATTTTTCTTTTGCTACTTTCTGCGCGACTTCTGCAACCTGCTGCTCTGCGCCAACAATAACGCCCACTTTGATGTGATTAGGATCTTTTTCATCCTGACCACAACCCACAAGTGCCAGAGAACCGATCAGGGCTCCAACTGCCGCAAAGGTTTTGAATTTGAACGCCATGCTTATTTCCTTTTCTTAATGAGTTTTTAGTGTTGTGTGCAACGTTATTTGTGCGTGACAGCCCGGACGATGCGATCGCCGGATAACTGAATTAAATAAACCAGAACGACGAGCAATACCAGTACTGTATTCATTACGGTAGCGTTGTAACCAATATAGCCGTACTGATAGCCAATCTGTCCAAGACCACCGGCACCGACGGCACCGCCCATCGCGGAGTAACCAACCAGCGTGATAAGGGTGATGGTGGCCGCATTGACCAGTCCTGGCAGCGCTTCTGGCAGTAATACCTTACGTACAATTTGCAGCGGCGTGGCGCCCATCGCACGAGAGGCTTCTATCAGCCCGGTCGGGATTTCGAGCAGCGCGTTTTCCACCATACGGGCGATAAACGGCGCGGCACCGACGGTCAGCGGAACGATAGCGGCCTGCAGTCCGATAGAGGTGCCTACGATCATGCGGGTGAACGGAATCATCCACACCAGTAAGATGATGAACGGGATGGAACGGAAAATGTTCACCAGCGCAGAGAGCGTACGGTAGAGCTTCGCGTTCTCAATAATTTGCCCCGGACGCGTTACGTACAGCAACACGCCGACCGGCAGACCAATCACAAAGCCAAAAAAACCGGACACAAAGGTCATTGCCAGCGTTTCCCATACGCCGCGAACCAGCAGCCACATCATCGGCTCAGACATAACCCAGTACCTCTACTTTTACATGGTGTTCCTGCAACCAACTGATGGCTGCTTGTGTATCTTCCTGTGTGCCGTGCATTTCAGTCAGCATGATGCCGAACTTCACGCCGCCGGCGTAATCCATCTGCGCGCTAATAATATTGTTATTCACATTAAAGCGACGGGCCGTCTCAGAAAGTAGCGGTGCATCGACCGAATGGCCGGTGAATTCCATACGCAGCATCGGCACGCTGTCGGCTTCCGGCTCCGCTTTTAAACGTTCCAGATAATCTTCCGGAATATCCAGGTGCAGCGTGGACTGGATAAATTTCTGTGCCAGCGGCGTTTTCGGATGAGAGAAAACTTCGCTGACGGTGTCCTGCTCAATCAGTTCACCATTACTGATGACCGCCACGCAGTCACAAATACGTTTTACAACGTCCATTTCGTGGGTAATCAGCAGAATGGTGAGTCCCAGACGACGGTTAATATCTTTCAATAATTCCAGAATTGAGCGGGTCGTTGCCGGATCGAGTGCGCTGGTAGCTTCATCGCACAGCAACACTTTGGGATTACTTGCCAGCGCACGGGCGATCGCCACACGCTGTTTTTGTCCACCGGAAAGGTTGGCCGGGTAGCTATCGTGCTTGTCTCCAAGACCAACCAAATCCAACAGTTCTGTTACGCGGCGTTTGATCTCTTCTTTTGGCGTGTTATCCAGTTCCAGCGGTAGTGCGACGTTACCGAACACCGTACGGGAAGAGAGCAGGTTAAAGTGCTGAAAAATCATGCCGATTTGGCGGCGAGCTTTAGTCAACTCCGACTCAGAAAGCGTGGTCAGCTCCTGACCGCCAACCTGAACGCTGCCTTCAGTAGGGCGTTCGAGTAGGTTAACGCAGCGGATGAGCGTACTTTTACCAGCACCGGAGGCGCCAATAACGCCATAAATCTGCCCGGCAGGAACATGCAGGCTGACATTATTTAGCGCCTGAATGGTGCGAGTCCCCTGCTGGAACACTTTGGTGATATTCGAAAGTTTAATCATTGGTTATTTATTATCGTAATTAAGTTAGCCGTGGCATTTTCGTCTGTCAGGTACGGTCGAAGCCGTCAACAAGATGGATGTTAAGGCATCCAGACGTCTAAATCAATCGGGCTTTGCACGATGAGCACTTTCTTGCCCGCTGAAACATGCGATACTAGAGTCACATGCCTTATTCAGGAGCTATAAAAGGTGGCAAAGTCTGTACCCGCAATTTTTCTCGACCGTGACGGTACCATTAATGTGGACCACGGTTATGTACATGAGATCGACGAGTTTGAGTTTATCGACGGCGTTATTGATGCCATGCGTGAACTTAAAAAGATGGGTTACGCGCTTATTATCGTGACGAACCAGTCTGGTATCGCGCGTGGTAAATTTACTGAGGCGCAGTTTGAAACGTTGACCGAATGGATGGACTGGTCGCTGGCCGATCGCGACGTTGAGCTGGATGGCATCTACTACTGCCCGCATCACCCGCAGGGTACTGTAGAAGAGTATCGTCAGGTCTGCGACTGTCGTAAACCACATCCTGGCATGTTTATCTCCGCCCGAGACTTCTTGCACATCGATATGGCCGCTTCTTATATGGTAGGCGATAAAATTGAAGATATGCAGGCGGCGGCAGCTGCGAATGTTGGCACGAAGGTATTGGTGCGCACAGGAAAACCCGTCACGCCGGAAGCAGAAAATGCGGCAGATTTGGTCATAAATAGTCTGGCAGACCTGCCAATGGCGATAAAAAAGCAGCAAAAGTAAGCGTTGTGGATAAAAGGTGAGCGGTTGAAACAAAAATGCATTTTTCCGCTTGTCTTCCTGAGTCGACTCCCTATAATGCGCCTCCATCGACACGGCGGATGTGAATCACTTCACACAAACAGCCGGTTCGGTTGAAGAGAAAAACCTGAAAATGAAGGTTGACTCTGAAAGAGGAAAGCGTAATATACGCCACCTCGCGACAGAGCGCTAAAGCGCGTCGCAACTGCTCTTTAACAATTTATCAGACAATCTGTGTGGGCACTCGAAGATACGGATTCTTAACGTCGCAAGACGAAAAATGAATACCAAGTCTCAACGAGTGAACACGTAATTCATTACGAAGTTTAATTCATTGAGCATCAAACTTTTAAATTGAAGAGTTTGATCATGGCTCAGATTGAACGCTGGCGGCAGGCCTAACACATGCAAGTCGAACGGTAGCACAGAGGAGCTTGCTCCTTGGGTGACGAGTGGCGGACGGGTGAGTAATGTCTGGGAAACTGCCCGATGGAGGGGGATAACTACTGGAAACGGTAGCTAATACCGCATAACGTCGCAAGACCAAAGAGGGGGACCTTCGGGCCTCTTGCCATCGGATGTGCCCAGATGGGATTAGCTAGTAGGTGGGGTAACGGCTCACCTAGGCGACGATCCCTAGCTGGTCTGAGAGGATGACCAGCCACACTGGAACTGAGACACGGTCCAGACTCCTACGGGAGGCAGCAGTGGGGAATATTGCACAATGGGCGCAAGCCTGATGCAGCCATGCCGCGTGTATGAAGAAGGCCTTCGGGTTGTAAAGTACTTTCAGCGAGGAGGAAGGTGTTGTGGTTAATAACCGCAGCAATTGACGTTACTCGCAGAAGAAGCACCGGCTAACTCCGTGCCAGCAGCCGCGGTAATACGGAGGGTGCAAGCGTTAATCGGAATTACTGGGCGTAAAGCGCACGCAGGCGGTCTGTCAAGTCGGATGTGAAATCCCCGGGCTCAACCTGGGAACTGCATCCGAAACTGGCAGGCTAGAGTCTTGTAGAGGGGGGTAGAA